>JALWSS010000120.1 GCA_026993525.1 Saprospiraceae bacterium | reverse complement strand
CGTCACGAGCTTTGCCCGTTGACGCAAGTAAGTGGCGGCTTGTCCGACTCTGGCGGGCCTCCCGGCCGCAGATAACCTTTCTACTTACAGCGGCCAGAGGCCGCTACTTATGTCCGCCACCGAGCAGAGCTCGGGGCGAGCAGGGGCGTTCTTTTGGTTTTCTAATGCTTTACATTGGCAGTGTTACCAGGCCGTTCATTCTTTGAAGTTTACTTCCAGTTTGACTACAAAAATCCTCTCGGCTCGTCACGAGCTCTGCTCGTTGACGCATGTAAGTGGCGGCCTCCCGGCCGCTGGCTAAGCATTAAAAATAAAAAGAAAACAGGAGCTAACCGAAAGTTAGCACCTGTGAATGCTCCGCATGTACCTATGAAATACCTTTCAGCTCGTCACGAGCTTTGCTCGTTGACGCATGTAAGTGGCGGCCTCCCGGCCGCCGTTCGACAAGCCGACCAACTGTTCGACAAGCCGACCAACTGTTCGACAAGCCGACCAACTGTCCGACAAGCCGACCAACTGTCCGACAAGCCGACCAACTGTCCGGCAGGCCGGCCGCTGACCAATAAGACGATTCACCAGGGATTTTCTCTTACAGAGCCACGGAAAACACAATGAGAAGAAACCGTGGGCACTGTGGTCTCCGTGTGAGGCAAGGGGTGGTTGGAAGAGCTTGAGAGAGCACTTTTTGCAGTACACTCATTCTTTTGGTTCTCACTCCCCCACCTCCAACACCAGCACTGAACGGGCGGGCACTGCGATGCTCCCTTCCAGGCGGTAGCGCGTTCCGGTAATCACATCTCTGGCCGTGGCGGGGGTGGTCAGCACTTCCGCAAAGCGGTTCAGGGCCAGTTCTTTTCCGGTGGTGTTTTTGTTCATCACCACCATCACTTTTTGCTTTTCGTCAAATCGGAAATAGACGTACACCCCATCGCGGGGCTCAAAATGCACCAGTTTTCCGAACTGGACGGCAGTGGCGTTTTTGCGCCAGCGAAGAAGATTTGCGACGAAAGCCTGCGCCTCCTTTTGCTGATTGGTCAGGCCCTCCCCGGTGAAGCCGTTGACCAGATCGCCCGGCCAGCCGCCGGGGAAGTCGCTTCGGATGATGCCGTGGTCGGTGGTGCCGGGGTTTTTCATCAGGATTTCCGTTCCGTAATAGAGCTGTGGGGTGCCGCGGGTGGTCAGCACAAAAGCTATGGCCATTTTGTACAGGTCGAAATCCTCGTTCACCTGGGTAAAGATGCGGCTCATGTCGTGGTTGTCAGGGAAGGTGACCAGTACAGAGGGATCGGGGTAGAGAAAATCTTTTGCCAGGGTTTCGTACAGCCGGTGCCAGCCTTCGAACCAGCCTTCCGGCTCCGTCAGTGCTTTCGAGATGGCCGCCTGGATGGGGAAATCCATCAGGGTGGGCAGGTAAGAGACATAGCCGTTGGCGTTGTGCTTGCCCCGTTGCCAGTAGGATACGATGGCCGGGTCTTCGTGCCACTCCTCACCCACCACGTTGATATTCGGGTATTCCTCCATCACCCGGCGGGTCCATTCTGCCATGTAATCCTCATCCGGATAGGGGTAGGTGTCCATGCGGATGCCGGCCAGGCCGAGGTACTCGATCCACCAGATGGCGTTTTGGGTGAGGTAGTTGGCCAGGAGGGGATTGCGCTGGTTGAGGTCGGGCATGGTGGGCACGAACCACCCGTCGGTAAAGATCTTCTTGTCCAGTTGTGAGGCGTAGGGGTCTTGCAGGAGGGTTTTGCGGTGGTTGGTGCCAGTGTACTGCGGCCAGTGGTTGATCCAGTCGGGGCTGGGCAGGTCGTTCATCCACCAGTGTTGCAGGCCGCAGTGGTTCACGATCATGTCCATGATGAGGCCGATGCCCATGCTGCGGGCCTCATCGGCCAGTTGGCGGTAGGATTCATTGGTTCCGAAACGGGGGTCCACTTTGTAGAAATCGGTGGTGGAGTAGCCGTGGTAGGAGTATTCGGGCATGTCGTTTTCCAGCACGGGGTTGAGCCAGATGGCGGTGAAGCCCATGCCGGCAATGTAGTCCAGGTGCTGGCGGATGCCCTCGATGTCTCCACCGTGTCGGCCGCCTCTGAAAGCCCTGTTGGGGCGCTCACGCATGCCGGGCACATCGTCGTTGGAGGGGTCGCCGTTGGCAAAGCGGTCGGGGGTGATGAGGTAGAGCACGTCTGAATTGTCGAAGCCCTTTCGCTCCGCTGCACCGGGTTCCCGCTGCCAGAGTTCCCACTGCACGGAGCATATTTGCTTGCCGTTCTTCGTAAAATTGAATTGCACCTTGCCCGGCCGTACGCCTTCCTTCAACAGCAGGTTGACGAAGAGGTAATTGGGGCTGGGCACCTTGATGACCTGCTCTATCTCGAGGCCCGGATAAGCCGTTGAGGGGTTCAGGTCGCCGATGGCATCGCCGTGCAACATCAGTTGCACCCGCGGGTTTTTCATGCCCACCCACCAGTTGGGTGGCTCCACCCGCCCGATGGGGTTGACCTTTGCCGCCATTTTGCCGAAGGAAAAAAGAAAAAGAAAGAGAAAACCGAAGCTGATGAGCGAAAAGTGGCGTCTGTTCATGATCTGAAATTTTATGCCTGAGATTCCGGCGAAGAAAAGCATTGCGGGAAAGATAGGCCAGAATCCGGGGATGATTCATGTCAGGTAGGTGGGGAGGTACTCTTCGAGAAACTTGTTCAGGCCCACCACCAGGTATCCTTTTTTGACCGGATACACCTCTTCGCCGGGGTAAATGATGAAATTATCCGCCGTATCCAAATCTTCCGTGGCTATGTAAAACCCTTTGGCAGGAGTGGGCGACATGGAGAACTTGATCCCGATGGAGGCAACCGGTTTGTTCCCCTTCACCAAAACCAGATCGCATTCAGCTCCCTGGTGTGTCCGGTAAAAAAAGAGGTCAATCTGACCCATTGACCATCCATAAACCTGTTCGATGACGTAGCCCTCCCAGGACGGACCCACAGCTGTGTTTCCCAGAAGGGAATCCAGGGTTTCCAGATCGAGCCAGGCGTGCAAAAGACCGCTGTCACGGTGATACACTTTCGGCGACTTGACCAGCCGTTTGCTCACATTGGCGAACCAGGGCTGCAGGGTCCTGACCAGGAAAGCATTTTCAAAGTAAGAGAAATACCTGCTGACCGTTGCGTGAGCGATGCCAAGGGCTTTGGCAAATTTTGACGCCTGCCAAATGCCCCCGTTTTCACCTGCCAGCATTTGCCAGAACCTACGGATAACAGCATAGTCTGCCCCCAGCCCCAGCGACGGCAGGTCCCGTTCGAGGTAGGAACGGATGAAGTTTTTGCGCCATTTCAGGCTTTGTGCACCATCAGGAGCGAAAAGTGACAAGGGAAACCCGCCGCGCAGCCAGTGTGTTTTCCAGTCTGTCTGATCTTTCACTTCGGGAAAGAGAAAGGGCGTCAACTCGAGATAGGCAACCCTTCCGGCCAGCGATTCCGAGCTCTGCCTCAGCAATTCCGGCGAAGCCGAACCCAATAACAGTAGTTTGCCGGGACGGCGATCACTGTCTATAATGCCTCTCAACTGACGGAAGATTTCCGGCATTTGCTGCACTTCATCCAAAGCCACACATTTCTCCCTGTTCAGCTCGAAAAACAAATGTGGGTCGGCAAGCCTGAGGCGATCCCGGTCGTCCTCGAGGTCCACATATACCAGGTCGGGCGTTTCCAGGTTTCGGATGAGGGTGGTTTTCCCAACTTGCCTGGCCCCCACCAAACCCACCGCCGGAAAATAAGACAGCAACGAAAGCAACTCCTTTTCGATATGCCGATTGATGTAGTTTACCATGAAAAATTGCACATTGATGTTGAAAATTTCATGGTAAAATTACGAAACCCCTTCAAAATTTCATGGTAAACCAAACGCAGAAGTGAAATACGAGGCTTGAGCCCGGCCGGTATTTTCCATTGCCGGCGGGCATCGCTATGTTTGCGCTCTTGCAGAAAAACACAAAAACACCATGCGCACCAGAATCATTTCCTACAACGTGAACGGCATCCGTGCCGCCCTGAAAAAAGGCCTGGCCGGGTGGCTGCTGGAAGAGGATTTCGACCTCATCTGCATCCAGGAAACCAAAGCCCAACCCGATCAGGTGGACCTCAGCCCGCTCAAAGAGGCCGGTTATCACGACTACTGGCACTCGGCTCAGAAAAAAGGTTACAGCGGTGTGCTCACCCTCAGCAAAGCCGAACCCGACCTGGTGGATGCCGGCTGCGGCGATCACAAATACGACAGCGAAGGCCGCATCCTGCGCACGGATTTTGGCGACTGGACACTGCTCAACTGCTACTTCCCCTCCGGTACCACCGGCGACATCCGGCAGGAGTTCAAATACCAGTTTCTCGATGATTTTTTCGAATGGGTGCAGGAGCTGCGAAAGACCAGGCCCAGACTGCTCATTGCCGGTGATTACAACATTGCCCACACGGAAATGGACATCCACGACCCTAAAAGCAACAAGAATTCCTCCGGTTTCCTGCCCGAAGAACGCGCGTGGATGACCAAATTCTTCAGCAACGGCTTCACCGACCCCTTCCGCAAAGTGCACCCCGACAGGGTGGAATACAGTTGGTGGAGCTTCAGGGCCAATGCCCGGGCCAACAACAAAGGCTGGCGCATCGATTACATCGCCGTGTCTGACAACCTGGCCGACAAGGTGGTGGAGCTGCGCCACCTGACCGACATCGTCCATTCCGATCACTGCCCGGTGTACCTCGAAATAGACCTTTGATCAGAGGCTCCCGGCCACCCTGACCAGCACCTCCCGGGGCACCTCGTGTGCGCCATCAAACTGCACTTCGTCAAAAACAGGCAGTTGCTCAGCAGCGAATTGCCGTTGCCAGTTCAGCCGCTCTTCTGTCAGAAACGGGTCTTTCGTTCCGTAAACGAATTTTACTTTTCGCTTCGCAAAAAAGTCCCGGTGGGGCCTGTAGTCCAGGTCTTCGGGCATCAGGCCCGCCCACAGCAGCAGGTTGTCAAATTCCGGAAACTTCTCCATGATCCAGCGCACCTGCGTGGCCACCCCCTGCGAAAAGCCCAGCAGGTTCACCTGCACGTCAGCGGGCATTTTGCCTCGGAAATGGTCGTAGAGCGTTTGCAGGTAATTGGCATAGTCGTGGATCTCATCCAGCCGGTGATGGCGGGTCATCCAACTGGCCACCGGATCGCCGGTGTAGCCACCCCAATAAAAATACGACAAAGCCTCCGGTGCCAGCACGAAGGTCTCCCCGTCGTCCAGCCCATCAAAGCGGCGGATGAAAGTGCCGGCCAGTTGGCCGTAGCCGTGGCAGGCAATCCAAAAGCGCCGGGTGGACCTTCCGGCCTCGCCGAGGGTGTAGTAATGCGCCGTGCGCGGTACGGTGATCTTGTGGTGGGTGGGCATGGATCGTTGCTTTGTGTCTTTCCAGTGTCCGGCAAAAATGGCCATTTCGGCAATACTCTCATTTTTTTATTTCCTTCGCTGCGCAAAACCATTTTCTGACGAACAGCCACAGCGATGACGAGAGACAAAGCCCGCAGCATACTTTACGACCTGACGAAAACCGACTCCCTGCGCCGCCATGCCCGCAGTGTGGAGTTGGTGATGGAGGCGCTGGCCCGCCATTTTGGCGAAGACGAAGAAAAGTTTGCCGTGACGGGCCTGTTGCACGATGCCGACTACGAGCAATACCCCGACCAGCACCCGGGCATCATTGTGAAGAAACTGGAAGAAATGGGCGAGGTGGAAATTGCCCACGCCATTGCCGGGCATTACACCAAATGGCAGGTGCCCCGCAACAGCCTGCTGGACAAGTGCATCGTGGCTGCCGATGAACTCACGGGCTTCATCATTGCCACTGCGCTGATACGGCCCACCCGCCTGGAGGGCATGAAGGCCAAAAGCGTTCTGAAGAAGCTGAAAACCAGGACCTTCGCCGCTTCCGTTGACCGGGAAGAGGTGCACAAAGGCGCCGAACTGCTGGGCTGGGAATTGCCGAAGCTCATCGAATTCATCATTGCCGTTTTGCAAAAACACGAGGACGAACTGTTCTGAAACACCCCTGCCCATGTCGCTTTCCAACCTGTACGATCCTGAAAAATTCCGGCAGAACGGCCATGCGCTGGTTGATCAGCTGGCGGATTACCTCCTTCGCCTCCGGCAACATTCCGACGAGGAAAAGGTGCTGAATTACCGCACACCTGACGAGTGCTACACCCTGATGAACGAGCTGATGGATGCGCCTGCCGGGCAGGGCGTTGCAACGCTTTTCGAGCCTTTCCTTCGGGAAATCATACGCATGCACCACCCTGCCTACCTGGGGCACCAGACCAGTGTGGTGGCGCCGTTGGCGGCGCTGTCGGAACTGGCGGGCTCATTGCTGGACCCCGGCATCGGCGTCTTTGAGCAGGGCAACATCGGGGTGGTGCTGGAACGCATCATCACCGAGCGGCTGGCAGCCCTGGCAGGCTGGCCGGAAGGGGCATCGGGCTTCCTCACATCCGGTGGCACCCTCGGCAACCTCACTGCCCTGCTGTGTGCCCGGCAGGTCATGGCCGGCGGCGATGTCTGGAAAAACGGCGTCGGGCATCAGCAACTGGCCTTCATGGCCAGCGAGCAGTCGCACTACTCTGTGGAACGGGCCGTGCGCACCATGGGCTTGGGTGAGAAAGGCCTGATCAAAGTGCCCGTGGACCGGCAATACAGCATGAAACCCGAAGCCCTGGAACAATGCCTTCGGGAGGCCAATGCCGGGGGCACAAAAGTGTTGGGTGTGGTGGCCAGCAGTTGCGCCACGGCCACCGGCAGCTACGATCCCATCGGCCCCATCGCCGATTTTTGCGAAGCGAACAAACTCTGGCTACACGTGGATGGCGCCCACGGAGCCTGCGTACTTTTCTCAAAAAAACACCGGCACCTGCTGGATGGCATCGAACGGGCGGACTCCTTCATACTGGATTTTCACAAAATGCTCATGACCCCCAAGCTGGTGACGGCCGTGGTTTTCCGGAACGGAAAAAACGCTTTTGAAACCTTTCACCAGAAGGCCTCCTACCTGTGGGACCGGGACGAGGAACAGGAATGGTACAACCTGGGCAAACGCACCTACGAACTGACCAAAAGCTTCATGAGCATCCGGGTGTATGCGTTGTGGAAGGCCTACGGACCGGCCATTTTTGAAGAAAATGTGGATGCGCTTTTTTCGCTGGCGCAACGCTTCAACGAGCTGTTGCAGGCGCAACCCGATTTTGAAACGGCGGTGGAAAATCCGGAGTCAAACATCCTGTGCTACCGGCTGATCCATTCTGACTGGACCCCGGAAAAGACCAACGAGGTGAATGCCGCCATCCGGCAGCGCCTGGTTGAGGAAGGGAAGTATTTCATTGTGCAGACCCGCCTGGACGATCGCCTCTTTTTGCGAAGCACCGTCATCAACTCTGCAACGGGAGAGGCCCAAATGGAGGGCTTGATCTCAGAAATAAGAAGGTTGGGAAGCCTCATCGCCTGATGAGCCTGAAGCGCCGCAGCAGCCGCCGGTTGGTGGCGTCCTTGATGATGATGAGGTAACGGCCCCGGGGCAGATTGTCCAGCCAGATGGACTTGAGGTATTCGCCGGGGCGCTGGTTTTTCAGCACTTTCTGGAAAACCTCCCGTTTTTGGGGATTGATGACCTTGACCACCACATCGCAGTGTTGCACCACGGTGAATTTCACTTTTACCTCTCCGTGCGAACCGGCCACCAGTTGGGGGCTGACCTCCCAATTGCCGGTTTCGTCGGTAATGGCAGGTTTGAGTGCAGGGCCCCTGGCCGGAGGTGCCGGCGCCTGTTTGATCACTGCCCGGGCGGCCAGCATGTCGTCTTCGGGGTGCATGGGTTGGCGGAAGTAGGGAATGGTGATCACATCGCCGTTGGGAGGGCTCCAGATGGACAAGCCCCGGGGGATGGAAAACCGGTTGTTGATGTCAACGCTTGCCACGGAGGCAGCCCCGTCGGTTTTGACGAAGCGGATTTCAATTTTGTCTTTGTCAACGAAAATCCAGTGGAATTGATTGAAACTGCCGCTGGCCCGGGTCCACGATTTGTTGTCGTCGGCAATGCGCAGGGGGGCTCCCCAGCAACCTTCGCCGATGTAAACGGTGCCGGCCAGGTCGTCCCTGATGAAGCCGCCGTCACCCTCGCTGCCAAAAGAGGGCCTGATGGGCCAGGTGGCTTTGACCACGTGGGCGTCGCACTCTACGGCCAGGTCCACGCCGTAGCGTTCAAAGAGCGGTGCCCAATGGACGACCAGGTCGTTCTTTTCCCACTTCCTGGTGGTGTGGGGCCGCATGGGGTGGTGGTATTGGGCAATTTTCCAGCGCACATTCTGGTTGGAGCGCAGGTCATTTTCCAGCCAATTGCGTTGTTCGGCGCCGGCGGGCAACATGGTATTCAGGGTGTAAACCCGGAGCAGGTCGCCGCCGATGGTGGTGCCGTAATAAGCTTTGCGTTGCGGCATGTCAAAAACGTCTGTCAGGGTCTGGTTGCTTTCTTCGTGGTTGCCCCGGGTGGGGATGATGGGGGTCATTCGGCCGTCTTCGGCAATGGTGAGTTGCCAGTCGTCCATCCAGCCTACCCATTGTTGTGGCAGGTCATCTACGGTGAAGTCACCGCCAAAGAGGACACAGTGCGGTTTCAGTTTTGCGACGAGGAGGTTGGCATCCCTGCGGGCATTGCGGTTGTTTCTGGAGTCGCCTCCGGCAATGATGGACAGGCGTTCGGAAGCGATGTCCGGGGCGGTGGTGAAATAGTAGCGCATGCTCACCCCTTCGCTGTCTTTGATGACGAAGTAATAGGTGGTGTTGGGGCGCAAGCCCCGAAGGCGGACAAAGTGGTTGTGCATGCCTTTGGCTTCACGCACCGCGTCGGGCCTGAAAGAAAAGGCGTACCCCCCGGCCTTTGTGCCATGGTCGGCATTGTCGAGCAGCAGCACCGGGCTGGTTCCGGACACCTGGTCCCACCCGATGACGGCCTGGGTGGCAGGATCGTCAAACCACATCAAACGTAGCCGCTCAACTTTGGCCCAAAGGGCCGAAGAAAAACAGCACAAGGCAATGATGAGTGCGAAGAATCTTGTTTTGTTCCGAACCATTGAAAGGTGAAGGATTTAGAAAAACAGCGTGTTCAGTTCCACACCAGCTTCGCAAAAGTGAGCATTTGTTCGTTTTGCCCGAAGGACGTATGAAAACCCGGAGTGCTTTGTCGCTGATACGGCGGTGTTAGAAAGCATTTCCACCCCCTTTTATTGTAACTTAGCGCCGCTTTTCCGGAAGGGATTTTATCATCCCGTTTGCAAAGCATGCAATAATAACAAGCAAATGTTGAAAGACGTTGCACCCGGGCCTGGTCAACAGGCGTTCGTTGAACGATAATTCAAACAAAGAGGTTGCAACTACCGACCGTCACCTGCTGATTCATTTCTTCACAAACACTGACATGAGCAAGGATACTGCCCTTTTCAATCTCATCGCCAAAGAACTCGATCGCCAGCGCAAAGGCATCGAGCTCATCGCCAGCGAGAATTTCACCAGCCCGGCCGTGTTGCAGGCCATGGGTTCCTGCCTGACCAACAAATACGCCGAAGGCTATCCCGGAAGAAGGTACTACGGTGGCTGCGAGGTGGTTGATGAGGTGGAAAACCTCGCCATCGAACGCCTGTGCGAACTTTTTGGCGCCGAATACGCCAATGTGCAGCCCCACGCCGGTTCGCAGGCCAATGCGGCCGTTTACCTGAGTGTGATGCAGCCGGGCGATAAAATGCTGGGCCTCGACCTTGCGCATGGCGGGCACCTCTCCCACGGCTCACCGGTCAACTATTCCGGAAAAGTTTACCAACCCGTTTTTTACGGCGTGGAGAAAGACACCGGCACCATCAACATGGACCACGTAGAGGAAATTGCCCTTCGGGAAAAACCGAAACTCATCGTTTGTGGAGCTTCTGCCTACAGCCGCGACTGGGACTACGCCCGCTTCCGGCAAATTGCCGACAAAGTGGGGGCCTTGCTGATGGCTGACATCGCACACCCGGCAGGCCTCATTGCCGCAGGCCTGCTCAACGATCCCATGGAGCACTGCCACATCGTGACTTCCACCACCCACAAAACCCTGCGGGGGCCCCGTGGTGGCATCATCATGATGGGCAGGAATTTCGAGAATCCCTGGGGCCGCACCACCCGGAAAGGCAACCCCCTCAAGATGAGCGCCATCCTGAACAGCGGCGTGTTTCCGGGCATGCAGGGCGGACCGCTGGAACACGTCATTGCTGCCAAAGCAGTGGCATTTCACGAAGCACTTCAGCCTGAATTCAAAACCTACTGCCGGCAGGTCATCAACAATGCCCGCACCATGGCCGATGCCTTTGTCGAAAAAGGCTACCACATCATTTCCGAAGGCACTGACAACCACCTGATGCTCATAGACCTGCGCTCAAAAGGCGTGACCGGAAAGCAGGCGGAGGAAGCCCTCGTCAAAGCCGATATCACCGTGAACAAGAACATGGTTCCGTTTGATGAGCAATCACCTTTTGTAACTTCAGGCATCAGGGTCGGCACCGCCGCTGTGACCACCCGGGGCTTCACTGAGGCCGATTGCCGGAAAGTGGTTGACTGGATGGATGAGGTGATCATGAACCACGACAACGAAGAGGTAATCCTCGATGTGAGAAAGCGCGTGAACGAGTTCATGGAGCAGTTCCCGCTTTACGAATCAACCACAGCAATGGCGTAACAAAGTGCAAAACAACCAGGATACATATCAAATCGTTCTTCCGCAATTCGAAGGCCCCTTCGACCTGCTGCTCTTTTTCATCGAGCGGGACGAGTTGGACATCAACGACATCCCCATTGCCAAGATCACCGATGATTTTCTGGCCTACATCCGGCAAATGGAGGCCATGAACATTGACCTGGCCAGCGAGTTCATCCTGGTGGCGGCAACCCTGTGCCGCATCAAAGCCCGGATGCTCATCCCCCGCAAACCCGTTGACGAAGAAGGCAATGAAATAGACCCCCGGCATGAGCTGGTGCAGCGGCTGCTCGAATACAAGCGCTACAAAAGCGTTCTCGACGAGCTCCGCAAGCTGGAAGAGGATCGCTCCAACCGGGAGTACCGGGGTAATGTAAGCCGGGAACTCCGCAAAATCGCTTCAGTGGCACTGGTGGATGTGGAACTGGAAAGCCTTTCCCTGTTTCGTTTGCTGCGCACCTTTGAACGGATGATGCAGCGCTTTGAGGAAAGCAAACACAGGGTGGTTCACACCGTGGCAAAATGGCCCTACACCATCGCCGATCAGCAGGAGTATATCTTCAGAAAATTATTACCCGGCAAACGAACGGAGTTCAAAGAGCTGTTCGCCAACATGCGCAACAGGATGGAGGCCATCGTTACTTTCCTGGCCTTGCTGGAATTGCTGAACATGCAAAAGGTGGCCATCACCCAGGGCGAAGGGCCCAATAATTTCTGGGTGGAACCAAAAGAGGAAGCGCCCAAAGAACAACCCACAGCATCTGACGAAGAGGAGTAAACCCCCTGCCCTACTGATCGAGCGAACGCCACAGCACATAAGAGGCATACGACCGGTACGGCCGCCATCGCTCCGCAATTTCAACCATTCTCACCTTCAATTCTTTCCCTTCTTCAGTCAATGAATAGTGTTTCCTGATGGCCTTTTGAATACCCAGGTCGTCGAGCGGAAACACATCGGGCCGGTTGAGGGTGAACATCAGGATCATTTCCACCGTCCAGCGCCCCACCCCTTTTATTCCGGTCAGTTCCCGGATGATCTCTTCATCGCTCATATCCCGGTAACGCCCGGTCAGGTGAGGATGATCTTCGAAATAAGCAGCGACGTTCAACAGGTAAGAAGCCTTCTGCCGGCTCAGCCCTGCCATTCGCAGGTCACTTATTTCTTCGCTTCGCAAAACTTCGGGTTGCGGCACCCGCCCGCCGTAACGATCCAGAAAACGCCCGTAAATAGTGGCTGCGGCTTTGCCTGACAGTTGCTGACCAACGATGGCCCGCAGCAATGCTTCGTAAATATTGTCCGGCCTTTCGGTAATTTCTACTGTCACAGATTGGAGTAATTCCCTCATCACCGGATCAGCCGAAAGGTGTGTTTTTATTTTGCCTGTCACAATTCGGGGATTTTAAGAAAATATCGGAAACGGCCTGTCAGCAGGGCTGAAGGTAAGAAATAAAACAAAAAGGCCTCCGCCCGGCGAACCGGGACAGAGACCTACGAGAATCAAACATCACGTATAATCTTGCAATTCTCCTGTATCGAAAAGGCCCGGGGCCTCAGGAACTTCAATCCATACGTGAGTGAATTAAAAAAGAGGGGTAGAGCAGTGGTCTGTATCTTCATGCCTCGTTTGGCAGTGTAAATTCAAAAAGTGGGGGTAGAGCCAGTCATATTTTCGAACACCCTGCGGTGCGTCATTCTTCAAAAAAGGGGGTAGAGCGGGTCGTATCTTAAAGCACGATCACGTGCGTCTGTTTTCAAAAAAAAGGGGGTAGAGCGGTCGTTCAAATCATTCTTTCAGCTCAGGGCAGCTTTTCAGAAAAGCTGGTGCATGGGGATATTGGTTTCACAATATCCCCACACCAGGTCAAAGCTATTTCCCATGGCTATGTTGTTCTTTTCGTTTTTGGGAACGGGCACCGGAACCGGCTGGGCGGCCTGGCCCGACAATTCGTTCAAAAGGTCAATAACACCTGTCACCACTTCTTTCACTTCGTTCAAAAGGTTGTTGATCACTTTCATGGTTGATAATTAATAGCGTTAGGAAATAATTGAAGAAAACGGGAGGGGATCAGGCCAGGAGGCTTGAGGTGTACAGTGGGTTGCTCAACTCTGCCAGGCGGTCAACACGGTTGCGAACGGCTACCTCATTTGCCTCGGTGCTTGTCTCGCTGCTGCAAAGTCCTTCTACCGGGATGAACTCGTCAAGTTCGATAACTTCAGGGCTGACAAATTCTACAGAAAGGGTGGAAACGATGGTGCAATCTTCAGCTACAGGAAGCTGGTTGTTGCTGTTGTTGGCGAAGGCAGCGATGGTGGTGAGAACGAGTGCGAAAGTGAGAACGAAGCTTTTCATGGTGTTGTTCAGAGTTTTTGTTTCAGGTGCTTAATTCAGGGGGAAAGGCTGGGTTGATAGTGTTTCCGGAATTTCGTCCGGACGATGTTTGGTGGAATAGTGTTTTTCCGGGCGGAATCAACTCAAATCAAAGTGTCAATACTTTGGGAGTTGTGTTTTTTCAGAAGAGAAGGAGTTGGAGAGAATTTCGGAGGAGGGTGCTTATTTCCGAATTGGTGTCACAAAGATATAGCCCTTACGGACTCGTGTCAAGGGTTTGGGCAATTTTTTTTCAAACTTTTTTTCGAATTATAAAATAACAACAAGTTACACATTTTCAACCATTTAACGCTTTCTCCTAAATTAAAAGTCTTTTTACACCAGCTATATTACATTTTACAGACACAAGTAATAAGTGTATCAAATAAGATTCAAAAAAAAATCTGCCGCCTGAATTTTCCCTGAAAACTTGGTCACGAACTTCATTTTTCTGCAAAAGCTTCATTTTGTTCAAATATACAGCAGATTGTGACAGGATAATTTTGTTCAAATATCTGCCTTGCTCAACGTTCAAAATTAAATCCTAAAATATATGGTGACATATTTCTGCAAATACCTGCATCCTCATTGCCCCCTTTCAGCAGGCCAATCCCCTGCTTTCGGCAGTTGCGGCTGTTTGTCTAACTTCGCCGGAAATCATTCAACATGAGCAGCATATTGTTAAAACAGGGCCGCATCGTAAACCGTGGTGAGATCAGAACGGGAGACATTTTAATCAGGAATGGCAGAATTGAACGGATTGATTCATCCATTGCAGCAGGAGCTGAGGTGGAATTGAATTGCGAGGGGAAATACGTCATTCCCGGCATTATTGACGATCAGGTGCATTTCCGGGACCCGGGGCTGACTCACAAAGCTGACCTCTATACTGAGCCCCGGGCTGCCGTAGCCGGTGGTGTCACCTCTTTCATGGAAATGCCCAACACGAAACCGCCTGCACTGACCCAGGAACTGCTCCAACAGAAATACGAAACAGCCGGCCGGAAATCCCTGGCCAACTATTCCTTTTTCATGGGTGCCTCCAACGACAACATCGAAGAGGTGCTCAAAACCGACGAAAAGGAAGTCTGCGGAATCAAGGTGTTCATGGGCTCCAGCACCGGCAACATGCTGGTGGATGATGAAAAGACGCTGGAAGCCATTTTCTCCCGCTGCCCCATGCTAATCGCTACCCATTGCGAAGACGAAGCAACCATCCGCAAAAACATGGAAGCAGCCAGGGAAAAATACGGCGGGGATGTACCCATCGAAATGCACCCTGTGATCCGGAATGCCGAGGGCTGTTATTTGTCGTCATCAATGGCAGTAGGCCTGGCCCAGAAGCACGGAACCCGTTTGCACATTCTTCACATATCCACCAAAGAGGAACTGGACCTGTTCACAAATGAGATTCCATTAAGGGAAAAACTGATCACTGCTGAAGTGTGCGTACACCACCTGTATTTCAACAGCGAAGATTACGCAAGGCTGGGCACCCGGATCAAGTGCAACCCGGCAGTGAAAGGTCCCGAACACCAGGAAGCCCTGTTTCCGGCACTGCTCGACAACCGGCTCGATATTGTGGCCACCGACCACGCCCCGCACACCTGGCAGGAAAAACAGCAATCTTACTTCAATGCCCCGTCCGGGGTGCCATTGGTACAGCACTCGTTGAATGTTATGCTGGAGTTTTACCGGAAGGGGCAAATCAGCCTGGAGCGCATCGTTGAAAAAATGTGCCACGCCCCTGCTGATTGCTTCAGGGTGAAAGAACGGGGCTACCTGGACGAAGGTTATTGGGCCGATCTGGCCGTTGTGGACGTGAAAAAAGAATGGACCGTTGAAAAATCAAACATCCATTACAAATGCGGCTGGTCACCTTTTGAAGGTCACACGTTTAAAGGAAAGGTGGAAACGACCATCGTCAGCGGTCACATTGCATGGAACGGGGGCAGGTTCTACGAAGATAAAAAAGGAGAAAGGCTCCAGTTCCTCGGCCGTTGACGCCTGGCATTGTGCGAAATGAATTCTCCAATCACCTTGTCAGCCACAACCGGCAACACGATGCCGCTACCAGACCTGCCGGTGAGGCTTTTGAGAACGACCCGGTTGAACAGGCTGTCGTTGTACGGTAGCTTGCACCCGGGAGCCCCGGTATTTACAATCCGGACGGGAAGTACAAAGGCAGCCAGAATCCTGGCTGCCTTCTGTTGTCGGAAGAAAAATGAATCAATGCTTGACAACAACGGGGGAATGCAACACTTCGAGTCCGCAATCCTCCCCGACACTTTGGTGCAGGGTGTCGGTCACGGCAAGTTTGGCAAAGCTGTCGCCAATCATAACAATATCGGCTGTTTTCACTTTGTAGTCTTCGGCATCGAAATTCACATCACCGGAGAGGCGGGCGCTGAGCTTCTGACCTTCGCCTTTCAACCACATTTGCACGTCGCCACTGAGTTCTACACTGAGGTTCTGAACATTGAATTCCCCGCTTATTTCGTGTTCTCCTTCGCTGCGCAATGAAAGTGCTGCCAGGTCGAATCCGGTCAACTCCACATCATCGGTATTGACAAACACCAGTTCGTTTACCGAAGGAACTATAACCTCTATTACGATGGGACTTTCAGCTTCGTAATCCGTGGAGACTACCAATTCGCTGCCGTTCTTTTTGAAAGTAACGTGGTCTGTATAAGTCTCTCCCCTTCGGATGTGGGCCAGGGGCAGGTCTCCTTTGAGGATTTCAAATTTCAGGGGGCCCTCCCCGCTCACCCTGGTCACACCTTCCAGCCAGTGGTAGTGGTCGTCTTCCTGAAGGTATTGCAGGCTGATCAGTCCATTGGAAGCCATTCTGGCCGTGTACCCGCTGCTATACCAGGGAAATTCATAGGTATAGTCAATGTCCAGATGGTAGGGGCCACGAGGGATACTGCCCTCGAAGCGGATGTATTTACCTTCGGGAACTTTGATGACGAGCTCCACTTCCTGTATGCGCCATTTCTTGCCTTTCTCCAGTGCATAGTAAGAAGGGATTTTCAGGGTATTGCCCTCCACACTGACATTGAAGTCAATCTCATTGGCCAATTGCGCGGCCATTTCCGGTGTGGCTCCACGGGAAGAGCGTTTTTGGTAGATTTCAAAATTATTGGATTCTGATTTTTCCACCGAGAGGCCGACGTTGGTACTGATCAGTTTGTCACCACTGACGTACAACAAATCCCCGATCCGAATCCACGAAAATTCGTACGGATTTTTGGCAAACTCCAGCACGAGGGTATCCGCACTGCCCAAGTCTGCCTGTACCGGCATGTACAACTCTGTACCGGTGGAAAAATCGCTGGCGGTTTTCGTTCCGACGAAAAAGAAGCTGACCACATTGACGATCCAGAATATCCACAGGCCGGCAGCCCAGCGGGGTTTGAAGTAAGTCTTCATAAAAACCCGCATCACCATGAGAATGCCCATCAAAACCGGGATGCCAACCATGAAAAGTACATTGAAGATTCCGAGGACGGTCATGTACTGAGGCTCCGGTACCAGAAAAGCGGTAAAGGGCATTCCGAAGAAAAGCAAACCCACCGTTGCTATCCAGAACAAGGCCAGGATTACAATGAACGCTACCCCGATAGCAAAAACCAGTGGTTTGAGGATGGTGGCCAAAAATGCCGCAACGCCCTTTATGATCGAGCCTAAAACATGTACCCCTTCTGAAGCGGCGTTGCGAAAGGCGAGGGTGGGGTCTTCTTCGCTTGCATCCCCGGGCTCTTCTGCTGCTGGTTCACCGGTGGGGTCTCCGGCTTTGTATTGGAGTTTCTTACTTTTTTT
>JALWSS010000119.1 GCA_026993525.1 Saprospiraceae bacterium | reverse complement strand
GGATGATTCGTTGGACAAAAGTTTTGGAATGGTGCTAACTTTATCCACTCGTTGCTGTTTTGCGCAGCGAATATACCTGAAAGGTCTCATCTGTATTATTGCTGATGTAATTTGGAACAAAATCCCCGACATGAAATACATTTTTTGCTCTCTGTTGTCATTGCTGGCTTTCTCTGCCCGGGCCCTCGATGCCAGTATTTCCTATGCTTCTTTTTATAGCCCTTCGGGCAATTACGTGGAAGTGTACCTGCACTTTGCCGGGAAGAGCGCCAGTTTCCGGCAACTGCCCGACAGCAGTTTTCAGGCCAATGTGGATGTGGTCATCCTCTTCAAAAAAGGCGGAGAGGTACTGAAGTTTGACAAATACCGGCTCAACAGCCCGGCAGCAAATGCGCCCATTGACTTTGTGGACTCCCGCCGCTATTCCCTCGAAAACGGGGACTACGAGCTTGAAGTCACCGTCACCGATGCCAATGCCCCCGACAACATCAGCACCTATACTTCCCCTTTGAAAATCAATTTCGACCCCGAAAAGATCGGCCAGTCTGACATTCAGTTGCTGGCTTCTCTTCAGAAATACGAAGGCCCAACTGAAAACCCCATGGTGAAAAACGGCTACCTCTTCGAGCCGCTCGCCACCCAGTTTTACGACCGGACCGCCCAAACACTCCTTTTTTACAACGAGATATACAACTCGGATAAAACCTTCGACGGCGATTTTCTGGTCACTTACGCCATCGAGGAGGTGCTGGATGAGGACCAGACCAAAAGAATACAGGTGGGCTACCGCCGTTGCTCGCCGGAGGCCATCTGTCCCGTCGTTCAGCAAGTTGACATTGCCGACCTGCCCAGCGGCAACTACCTGCTGGTGGTGGAGGTGGCCAACCGCTACAAAGAAGTGTTCAGCCGCAAGTCCGCTTATTTCCAGCGGAGCAATCCTTTTGTGAAATCATCGCGGGAAGAAATTGCAGGCAAGGTAGAAACCCTCGAAGATGAATTCGTGAGCAAACTGTCGGATGAGGAACTGCGCTACAGCCTCAAAGCCATCGCCATGCTGGTGGACGACCACGATGGTGAAGTGCTCAACCTGATACTGAAAGACAGCAAGCGGGAAGCCATGGAACTGTACCTGTTCAGCTTCTGGGCCCGCGAGAACCCCGCAAACCCTGAGATAGCCTACGATGACTACATGCACGTGGCCCGGGCCGTGGACCTTCGCTTCAACAACGGTTTTGGCTACGGCTTTGAAACCGACCGCGGGTACATTTTTATGAAATACGGCGCCCCCAACGACGTGGTGACCATCGAGGATGAACCCAGCGCCCCGCCCTATGAAATATGGACCTACAACCAGTTTCCGGCCACCGGACAGAACAACGTCAAGTTCCTTTTCTACAACCCCTCACTGGCAATGAACGGCTTTATCCTCCTGCATTCCACAGCCAGGGGAGAGGTCAACAACCCCCGTTGGGAAGTGGAACTGTACAAAAATGCTCCGAATGAACTCCAGGGCAGCGATTATGTCAGCGGTACCAGAATGCAGTCCAACATGGCACGCAGGGCCCGGCAACTCATGGCTGATTATTGACCCGTACAGGATACATGGCGCTTTTTTTGAAACTTAAAGGTGCCGGGGGGGTCGTTTTTCTTTTTGCCTTATTTTCTTTGCCCGGCGCAACCCTTTACCCGGGGTTTGCGTTTTCTGTTCCGTTAAGCAAGGGGAGCTACTTACCCGCCAAGACAAACAAGATTCTCAACAAAAGCTCATCACATTGTCACAGAGCCTGGTCATCATTCCCACTTACAACGAGATCGAGAACGTCTCCAAAATGATAGAAACCGTCGTCAATCTGCCGGTAGAGATTGATATTCTCGTCGTTGACGATGGCTCGCCCGATGGCACCGCCGAGGAAGTCAAACGCCTTCAAAAACAGTATCAGGATCAGCTTTTCCTGAAAGAGCGCCCGGGAAAACTCGGTCTGGGCACAGCTTACATCGCCGGCTTCAAGTGGGGCCTGGAAAGGGGCTACGAATTCATCTTTGAGATGGATTGCGACTTCTCGCATGACCCCAACGACCTTCAGCGAATGCTGGAAGTGCTGGAAAGCCGAAAGGCAGATGTGGTGGTGGGCTCCAGGTACGTCAGTGGCGGCAAATGTGTCAACTGGCCTGCCGACCGGCTCATCCTTTCTTATGGCGCCAGCCTTTATGTCCGGCTGATTACCTGGATGTGGATCAAAGACCCCACCGCAGGTTTCGTGGGGTACCGAAGGCAAGTGTTGCAGTCCATTGACCTGGACAGGATCCGTTTCATCGGCTATGCTTTTCAGATAGAAATGAAATTCGCTTCCTGGCTGCTCGGATTCAAGGTCAGGGAAATACCCATCACCTTCACCGACCGGATCGAAGGCAGTTCCAAAATGTCGAAAGGAATCGTCAAGGAAGCCATCTTTGGCGTGCTCAGCATGAAGTGGCAGAGCTTTTTTACTTCCTTCGGCAAACAAGAAACCACAGCGGAAGAATTGGAGCTGCAACAGGCTGAAAAAGAACTGCACTGATCCCTCTCAGTGGATTCCTTCCACTTTTTACCACCCATTGCAAAACCGGCGTTTTACTGAACGCCACTTTTTACCACCCGGATTCCGGACCGGCACCCCTCCGCTATCATCTCCTGCCAGTAGCATTCCGGTGCTCCAAAAAGTCAGTCCCACTTTTTACCACCCCTGAGGGCCCTGTTTCACTGTCTTCGGGAAGGTTTTTCGAAGAAAAAACAAGGTCATACTATTGGGTGTCACCATATCGTTGCAATTTTTTACAGCGATATGCTTACACTCTGCGCAATGCGCGCGATTGTGGAAAACTTTTTGAAACAAAAAGTGGGAAAGAGTGGTAAAAAGTGGAGTTAGGTGTTACCTTTGGATCGTGAATTCACTTTTTTATCATCGTTCATGAACATCTTACTCGGCGAATATCCATGCAAGATAGACTCAAAGGGGCGTGTCAGGCTTCCCTCGGGTCTGTTGGATCAGCTCCCTGTTGAGGAGCGTGATCAGTTTGTGATCAGCCGGGGCTTTGAAAAATGTCTGTACCTGTATCCCAGGAAAGCCTGGGAACAAGAGATGGTAAAGGTCAATAATTTGGACCAATTTGACGAACAAAGCCGGAAACTTCAGCGGATTATGTATCGCGGGGCATCGCCACTCAAGCGCGACAGTGTGGACCGCCTCAACCTGCCCAATCACCTTTTGAGTTGGGCGGGGATCAACCCCACGGAAGGTTTGGTGATGGCCGGGGTGAACAACCGCATCGAGTTGTGGTCTGCCGCTGAATGGGATTCGCAAATGAACATCTCTCCGGAGGAAATGGCGCAGCTCGCCCAGCAGGTGATGGCAAAGCGAAATGCCGGCGGAGTTGACGAAGCAAATTGAAAACTGCGATCTGATGCAATACCACGTTCCCGTGATGGCTGCTGAGTGCATGGAAGCCCTGGGCGTGAAGCCGGACGGAGTGTATGTGGATGCCACCTTCGGAGGAGGGGGGCATAGCAGGTTGATCCTTGAAAAATTGGGCCCTTCGGGAAAGTTGATCGCTTTTGATCAGGATGATGATGCGGTGGCAAATCTTCCTGATGATGAGCGGCTGATCTTCGTGAATCACAACTTCCGTTTCATGCGGCGCTTTTTGCGCTATTACGAAGTGGAGGGAGTGGATGGCATTTTTGCCGACCTCGGCGTTTCCTCGCACCAGCTTGATGAAGGGGGCAGGGGGTTCTCTTACCGCTTTCAGGCCGATCTGGACATGCGCATGAACCGGGAAGGGGGTGACACTGCTGCCGATCTTCTCAATTCCTGCACAGTGGAAGAGCTGCAGGACATTTTTGGCAGGTACGGCGAGGTTCGCAATGCGCGCACCCTGGCAAGGGCGATCACTTCGCAACGCCAGGCAAAGCCTTTTGAGACGATAGCCGACCTGGTTGCAGTTGCCGAAGCCAACGCCAGGGGCAGGCGCGAGCGCTATTTGTCGCAGGTGTTCCAGGCTTTGCGGATAGCGGTAAATGACGAAATGGGGGCGCTGAAGCAGTTGCTGGAGGACAGCTTGCAGTTGCTGAAGCCCGGCGGCAGATTGGTGGTGCTTTCATACCACTCGCTGGAGGACCGGATGGTCAAGAATTTTTTGAAAACGGGAAATGTTGAAGGTGAGATGGTGCGTGATTTTTATGGCAATGTGCACCGTCCATTTAAACTACTGTATAAAGGGGTTGTGTTGCCCTCGAAAGAGGAAGTCTCTTCAAACCCCCGCGCCAGGAGCGCGAAAATGAGGGCAGGAAGCAAGGTTTAATGGCGCTGTTGCTGACGGCTGAAGCGTCTTTCCCGGAGCATACAAAGCAAGTGCGATGGCGAGTTCTAAAAACAAATCCATTGGGAATTATTTGGCGATAGGCAGCATGAGTGCATCTGTTGTGCTCAAGAACTTGCCCTATGTGCTGTTCCTGGGTTTTCTCACCGTCGTGTACATAGCCAATGCCCATTTTGCAGAAAAACAAGTCCGGAAGATCCAGGTGCTTCAGGGTGATGTGAGTGAGTTGAAGCGGCAGTACAACGCCCTCAAATCCACCATCATGTTTGAAAGTCGCCTCAGGGAAGTGGGGGATGATGTAAAAAGGCTTGGCCTTCGGAAAACCCCCGGGCGGGTCAAGCGCATCGCATTGGAAGATTGAACAACAAACATGAGAACAGAAGGCTCAGCGCCTTTTGGAAACAGGGCTGGAAATGGCTTTTAATGTAAAGAATGAAGTGGTGGTCAGGGTGTACGTGGTGCTGGTAGGCATCATGGTGGTGGCCGCTGTCATTTTAGCCCAAACCTTTAAGATATCAGTGCTGGAGGGGCAGAAGTGGAGGAGCAAGGGAGAAGCACTGTACATAAAAGAGGTGCCAATGGAAGCCGAACGCGGCAACATTCTGGCCGAAGACGGAAGCATGCTGGCCACCTCGATGCCGTTCTTTGACATAAGCTTTGATCCGAATTCCAGCGCCATTGATTCGACAGAATGGAACAGGAACCTCGACAGCCTGGCTTACTGTATTGCCACCTTCGTCAATCCGGAATTTACGCCCGGAGGAATGCGGGATTTCCTGTTGGAACAAAAAAGGAAGGGAAAGCGCTTTGTACCCATTGCGAGGAACGCCACACTGGCCGAAAAGCAATTGATAGAAAAGTTTCCGCTTTTCAGATTGGGACGCTTCAAAGGCGGCCTCATCATAGAACAGAAATACAGAAGAGAGCGGCCTTTCGGTCTGTTGGCCAACCGCACCATTGGCTATGTCCAGGGTGACACCATCAAGGTCGGCCTGGAAGGTTATTACGACGAAGTACTCAAAGGGGAAGAGGGTACCCAACTCATGTACAAGGTTGGCGGCGGCTCCTGGATCCCTCTTGAAAACCTCTCAAAAATCCAACCCGATCCCGGAAAAGACCTGCTAACGACCATAGATGTCAATTTGCAGGATATCACCGAGAATGCACTGGCCAAAGCCATGATGAAACACAAAGCCGAATATGGCGTGGCCATACTGATGGAAGTGAAAACAGGTGCCATTCGGGCCATTTCCAATCTGGGTTGGACAAAAAAAGGGCAGCTCTGGGAGACCTACAACTATGCCATCGGCGCTGCCACCGAGCCCGGCTCCACTTTCAAACTGGCCAGCATGCTGGCGCTTTTGGAAGATGGGTATGTGGACTTGCAAGACAGTGTTGACCTGGAGCAGGGGCGCACCCTGTATTTCGATGCCGAATTGCAGGATGCCTACCCGCATGCGTACAACAATGTAACCGTGAAACAGGCTTTTGAAATGTCCTCCAACGTGGGGGTTTCTAAGCTGATACAACACTTTTATGGAGAGCGCAACAAGGCAGATAAATACATTGCCAGGTTGAAGGACTTTTTTCTCGACAGACCTACGGGAATCGGGATTCTGGGTGAACCGGAACCCTACATCAAAACACCGTATAGTGCCGAAGACGGCTGGAGTGGCACCACTTTGCCCTGGATGTCAATTGGTTATGAGTTGACCATCACGCCACTCCAGTTGCTTTCCTTTTACAATGCCGTCGCAAATGACGGGGTGTATGTGAAGCCATTCCTTGCTGAAGAGGTTCAGCGCTATGGCGAAACCATCCGCCGTTTTCCGGTGAAGCAGGTGAAAGGGAGGATCGCCGGTAAAGAGGCGATCAGAAAAGCACAGCAACTTTTGGAAGGTGTCGTTGAGAGCCCGTGGGGAACCGCCCACAAGTTGCGGTCTGGTTGGTACCGTTTTGCAGGAAAGACCGGAACCGCCCAGGTGGGCTATCAGCGCCTGGAAAACAAGACCCGGATCAAAGGATACCAGGCTTCTTTCGCAGGCTATTTCCCGGCAGAAGATCCGGTTTATTCCTGCATCGTTTTGCTGAGCAAGCCGCGGGAAGGCGGGTTCTATGGCGGGCAGGTAGCACTGCCGGTGTTCAGGGAAATTGCCGACAAGGCGATGGTGACAAAAGAGGGGTTGTATCCCGTTGTCAATGCGGAAACTGAGAGCAGGCTTCCTTCATCAGCCCTGCCAACCAACGACGCCGGATGGAATGAAGACCTGAAACGGGTGATGCGCGAGCTGAAGATGCCATACCACTACCTCTCTAAAGGCCAGTGGGGAGTGCTGAAGGCTTCGCCACCCGACAGCCTGAAGCTGATCAGCAGAACGGTGAAAGACAACCTGGTTCCCAATGTCGTCGGAATGGGGCTGCGAGACGCCATCTTCCTGCTCGAAAACAGTGGCCTCAAAGTGCGCATCAATGGTCAGGTGGGCAAAGTGCGGGAACAGTCCGTAAGACCGGGCACCAGGGCCAGAGGCCAAACGGTCTATATCCGGCTGGGATAAAAGCTTGAACATTGAAAGAACTGAAAGATATACTCGGGCACCTGGAGGTGAAGGAAACTGTGGGGACGAAGGATGTAACAATCAACTCCCTGGTACTCGACAGCCGGCACGCCGGCCCCGGAAGTTTGTTCGCCGCCATCAGCGGCACCCAAACCGACGGACACAAGTTCATTGACAAAGCCATAGAAAACGGAGCAAGGGTTGTGCTGTGTGAGCATTTGCCGAAGGAAATAAAAAATGCAAAGGGTGTCACTTTTGTCAAAGTGGGTGACAGCGCCAGGGCATTCGGCCTGGCAGCCGGTGCCTTTTATGATTTCCCTTCGGAAAAACTCAAGCTGGTGGGCATAACCGGCACCAACGGCAAAACCACCACGGCAACGCTGCTTTACCAGCTCTTTACCGGCCTGGGGTACAAAACCGGCCTGATCTCCACCGTCGAAAACCGGGTTGCGAAGCGAGTGATCCCAGCTACGCACACCACGCCCGATGCGGCGTCCATTAACTTACTGATACACGAAATGGCGGAGGCAGGCTGCGATTATGTATTCATGGAAGTAAGCTCCCACGCAGTGGTGCAGCAACGCATCGCCGGGCTGACCTTCGCTGGCGGGGTGTTCACCAACATCACGCACGAGCACCTGGATTATCACAAGACTTTCAAGGCTTATATCAACGCCAAAAAGAAATTCTTCGATGACCTGCCGGGCTCTGCCTTTGCCCTCGTCAATGCTGACGACCGGCACGGGCATGTGATGGTGCAAAACACCAAAGCCAAAGTGAAGACCATGGCCCTTCGGCGGGCTGCTGACTTCAAGGCCCGCATCCTGGACAACAGCCTCGAAGGCCTGCACATGGAACTGGACGGAGTGGAGCTGCACGCCAGGTTGATCGGTGATTTCAATGCCAGCAACCTGCTGACGGCATACGGCGTGGCCATTCTGCTGGGCCAGCAAAAAGATGAAGTGCTTCCACTGCTGTCAAACCTCCGGGGCGCCGAAGGCCGCTTTGAAACGGTGAAAAATCCCGAAAGCGGCGTGCTCGGAATCGTGGACTACGCACACACGCCCGACGCCCTGGAAAAGGTGCTCAGCACCATCCACCAGTTGAACCGGGGCAAAGGCAAGGTCATCACCGTAGTGGGTGCCGGTGGCGACCGGGACCGCACCAAACGACCCCTGATGGCCAAAGTGGCCGCACATTACAGCAACACGGTAATCCTGACTTCCGACAACCCGCGCAGCGAAGACCCCAACGCCATTATCGAAGAAATGAAAGCCGGATTGCCGCCCGTGGCAACAACTGTGCTGGCCATTGTAAACCGGCGGGAGGCCATCAAAACAGCTTGCGCACTGGCCGGTAACGGTGACATCATCCTGGTAGCGGGCAAAGGCCACGAAAAATACCAGGAAATCAACGGTGTAAAGACCCCTTTTGACGATGTGAGAGAACTGACTGAGGCCCTGGACATATCCAAATCAGTTTGACTGAACACCAGGCCTCGAGAATCTATGGTTGCAGTGGCATGGCCACTTTTCCTGACTGCAAGGCAGTGGAGTGGCGGATTCGGGGACAAATCCGCTGCTTTTAACTGCCGACTTAATTGAGGAATTGAGGAAATGAGAAAATGAGCCTCGATGCCGATAAGTATCGGCACGGGGGAGGATTTGAGGATTTGAGGATTTGAGGAACTGAGGATTTGAGGATTTGAGGAACTGAGGATTTGAGGATTTGAGGAACTGAAGAACTGAGGGTTTCACAAAACCCCTCTAAACCCCTCTAAACTTCTCTAATCCGTTTAAACACACTTTGAACAAACAACAGAATGCTTTACCAGCTTTTTCAATGGCTTGAGGAGAATTATGACCTTCCCGGTGCCGGTTTGTGGAGTTTTATCTCCTTCAGGGCCGGCATGGGATTGATCTTCTCGCTCATCATCAGCCTGTTGTTTGGTGGACGCATAGTGCGCTTTCTGCAAAAGTTGCAGATCGGCGAAGAGATCAGAGACCTGGGCTTGCAGGGGCAGCTTGAAAAAAAGGGAACCCCCACCATGGGAGGCGTCATCATTATCATGGGCATCATCATCCCGGTGCTGTTGGTGGCAAAACTGGACAACATCTACATCCTCGTTTTGCTGCTCGTCACCACCTGGATGGGCATCATCGGATTTGTTGACGACTACATCAAGGTCTTTCTGAAGAACAAAAAAGGCCTGAGCGGGAAGTCCAAGATCGTGGGCCAGATCGGTTGTGGCCTCATCGTGGCCCTCTCCATGGTGATGAGCGACGACGTGGTGATCCGCCAGGACCTGGAAACAGCCCAGGAAATGGGCTACAAGATCATGCAGGTGCATGAGTTTGAAAACGAGCGGGGAGAAATCGTGGAAGAGGCCGATACAAAAGCCCTTGTGACCACGGTGCCCTTCTTCAAAAATAACGAGCTGGACTATGCCCGGCTGCTGCCCTTCGGAAGAGAAGCGGCGGTGAATTATGCCTGGATACTCTTTGTGCTCGTGGTCATTTTCGTGATCACGGCCGTATCCAACGCAGCTAATTTGACAGACGGCCTGGACGGCCTGGCAACGGGCGTCAGCGGGATAACGGGTGTGGTGCTGGCCATTTTTGCCTATGTATCGGGCAACGTCATTCTGGCCAATTACCTCAACATCTCCTACCTGCCCGGCACCGGCGAAATGGTGGTCTATGCCGCCTGCTTCCTCGGCGCCTGCATCGGGTTCCTGTGGTACAACGCCTACCCGGCGCAGGTATTCATGGGCGACACCGGCAGCCTGACCCTGGGGGGCATCATTGCCACCATGGCCATCATGTTGCGCAAGGAACTGGTACTGCCCATCCTGTGCGGTGTGTTTCTGGCCGAAACCCTTTCGGTGATGCTCCAGGTGAGCTACTTCAAATTCACCAAAAGGAGGTTTGGCGAGGGCCGGAGGATATTCCTCATGTCGCCGTTGCACCACCATTTTCAGAAACTGGGCTTGCCGGAGCCGAAGATCGTCGCCAGGTTCTGGATCGTCAGCATTCTTCTGGCAGCGCTGGCTTTGTTGACACTGAAAATCAGGTAAGCAAAAGTGCTTGAAAAAATAGGCATACTCGGAGCAGGAGAAAGTGGAGTGGGGGCCGCATTGCTGGCCCGCAGGCATGGCTTCGAAGTTTTTGTCTCAGACTCGGGAAAGGTAAAAGAATCTTTCCGCCAGGAACTTGAAAATCACGGGATTGAGTTCGAGGAAGGCCGGCACAGCCCGGAGCGGTTCGCAGGGGTGAAAACCGTGGTCAAAAGCCCCGGAATTCCCGATGCGGCTCCTTTTGTTGAGCGCCTTCGGGAAAATGGCGTGGAGGTGATCTCCGAAATCGAATTTGCCGGCCGCTGTACGGATGCCACCATCATCGGCATCACCGGCAGCAACGGCAAAACCACCACCACCCGGCTCACCTGGCACCTGCTGAAAACCGCCGGACTGAACGCTGTCATGGGCGGCAATGTGGGTACCAGCTTCGCCAGAAACCTGGCAACCGAAGCACCTGCTGACATCCATGTGCTGGAGCTGAGCAGCTTCCAACTCGACGGCATCAAAAGCTTCCGGCCAAACGTGGCCATCCTGCTCAACATCAGTCCCGACCACCTGGACCGCTATGGCTATCAAATGGAAAACTACGTGGCGTCCAAGTTCAGAATAGCCATGAATCAGCGGCCGGAGGATCTTTTCATCCTCGATGCCGGCGATCCATACATCCGCGAGTGGCTGGAAAAGAATGCTTTTCCTTCGGCAAACGGACCCCGCCTGCTCAAAGTGAGCCTGCGGAATTATGACAAACGGGTTCTCCGGGTTGGAGAATCAACATTTGACATGCAGCACTGCCCTTTGAAAGGGCCGCACAACCACTTCAACGCCACCTGTGCCATACTGGCCGCCAAAGAACTCGGCCTCAGCGACGAAGCCATCCAATTGGGATTGAACAGCTTCGTCAATGCCCCGCACCGGCTGGAGTGGGTGGCCGAAGTGAACGGCGTAACCTGGATCAACGACAGCAAGGCCACCAATGTGGATGCCGTCCGGCGGGCCCTGGAAAGCATGGACCGGCCGGTGGTCTGGATTGCCGGAGGCACCGACAAAGGCAACGATTACGCAGCGCTGATGCCCTTGGTCCGGCAAAATGTCCGGGCGCTGGTTTGCCTCGGCGTTGACAATGAAAAGCTGAAATCTTCCTTCGGTAAAATGCTGCCGGTGGAAGAGGCCCGAAGCGCCGTTGAAGCAGTCAGAAAGGCGGCCGCTCTGGCAAAGCAAGGGGATGTGGTACTGCTAAGCCCTGCATGTGCAAGTTTTGACCTGTTCAGAAATTACGAAGACCGCGGCGATCAATTCAAGGCCGCAGTGAAAACCATAACCGCCGGAAACGGCAACTAAAACCGGATAACGATAGTGAGTTTTGGAGCGCGCATATACGCTGAGTTGAGGGGTGACAAGGTCATCTGGATGATCCTGACCCTGCTGGCGCTGACATCCATCGCAGCGGTGTACAGCAGCACGGGCACCATTGCCTACAAGCTCAGCGGAGGAGACACCACCGCTTATCTCATCAAGCACGTGGGCATCCTGGCATTCGGGCTCTTCCTGGCTTACCTGGCCTACCTCACGCCCTATGTCCGGTTCATGAAGCTGGCACCCTGGCTGTGGCTGATAGCTTTTATGCTGCTGATCTATACCCTGGCATTCGGGGTGGAGATCAACCACGCCCGCCGCTGGATACGCATCCCGATTGTGAATCTCACTTTCCAGGCGTCGGATTTTGCCAAGCTGGCGCTGATCCTGCTGGTGGCACGGGAAATCACCCGCCACAAGGATTACATCAAGGATTTCAACAAGGCCTTTGTGCCCATCATTTTGCCCATCCTCATCATCTGCGGGCTCATAGCCCCTGCCGATTTGAGTACGGCGCTGGTGTTGTTTTTCACTTGTTTTCTGATGATGTTCATCGGTAGGGTAGCGGTGAAGTACCTCTTTTTGCTCGTCATCGGCTGGGTGTTTTTGTTCTCCCTGCTGTTGTTGATACACCAGTTTTACCCGGAGTTCGTCCGGGCGGATACCTGGGCCACACGGGTGTCGGAGTTCCTGGCGGACCCGCACGAGGGTTCCTTTCAGAACCAACAGGCCAAGATCGCCATTGCCAACGGCGAGTGGTTTGGCAGAGGCCCCGGCAACAGCATCCAGAAGAACTACCTGCCCACCCCCTATGCCGATTTCATCTATGCGGTCATTTGTGAGGAGTGGGGATTGATAGGCGGTTTTCTGCTGTTGGGGCTTTACGTCCTGCTCTTCTTCAGAATAACACGGCTGGTGGTCATCAGCGAGAAATCGTTTGGGGCCATGGTGGCGGTGGGGCTGGGCCTGAACATCGTCATTCAGGCCCTGGCAAACATGGCGGTGTCGGTACACCTGGTGCCTGTGGGCGGATTGACCCTGCCCATGGTGAGTTGGGGCGGTACATCGGTGTTGTTCAGTTGCGTTTTCTTCGGAATAATACTGAGCGTGAGTCGCTTCATGGAACAGGCAGCCCAGGTGAAAAGTGCACCTGTGAAGGCTGCCCCTGTGGCCGGTAAACAAGATGTCACCAGGGTGTCGCTCGACGACGACCTCCTGCAAACAGGCCCTGAAGGACCATGAAGAACCTGAAAGTATTGATAGCCGGTGGCGGCACGGGCGGCCATGTTTACCCCGCCATTGCCATTGCCGACGCCATAAAAAAACAGGTGCCGGATGCGGAAATACTTTTCGCAGGTGCCGAAGGAAAGCTGGAGATGGAAAAAGTTCCAATGGCCGGCTACCGGATAGAAGGATTGCCGGTGGTGGGCTTCCAGCGAAGATTGACATGGAAGAACCTGCTTTTCCCTTTCAAGCTGATGGCCGGCATGCTGAAAGCCCGGAAAATAGTCAAGGCATTCCGGCCGGATGTGGCGGTGGGGGTGGGCGGTTATGCCAGTGGCCCGGCGGTGAAATCGGCCGCAGCCATGGGCGTGCCGGCGGTTTTGCAGGAGCAAAATGCTTTTCCCGGTGTGACCAACAAGATGCTGGCTGCTTCGGCAAAAAAGATCTGTGTGGCCTATGAGGGCATGGAGCGCTTTTTCCCGAAGGAAAAGCTGGTGCTGACCGGCAACCCGGTGCGAACCGCTTTTTTCGAAGGCCTTTCTGAAAAGAAAGAAGAGGCCCTCCGGCAGTTCGGACTCGATCCGAAAAAGCAGACGGTTTTCATCTTCGGTGGCAGCCTGGGTGCCAAAACCCTGAACGACGCCATGGTGGATGGGGCAGGTATGATCGGGAGCAACAGCCAGGTGCAGTGGATCTGGCAAACGGGCCGGTTTTACGAAGCAACTGCATTGCAAAGCGAAACGGCCAAACTGCCCAACGTGACAGCCCGGACCTTCATTGACAGAATGGACCTGGCCTATGCCGCCGCTGATGTGATCGTCGGAAGGGCAGGGGCTTTGTCAATAGCCGAGCTCTGCCTGGTGGGCAAGCCGGCGGTGCTGGTGCCTTCGCCCAACGTTGCCGAAGACCACCAGACCAAAAATGCCCTGGCACTGGTGCAGAAAAATGCGGCCAGAATGGTGGCCGATGCAGCGGCAGGCAAAGAATTGCTGAAGACGGTTTTTGACCTGTTGGGCAATGAAAAAGAAAGGCAGGAGCTGTCGGCAAACATTGCCGGACTGGCAAAACCACGGTCAGCCGAAGAAATTGCCGAAGTGGTATTGAGCCTCGCAAAAGCGCAGGCAAAAGCTTGAAAAATATGCAGCCCGATTCTTTGAAAAAGATCTACTTCCTCGGAATTGGCGGCATTGGCATGAGTGCCATCGCCCGCTATTTCAACGGAAGCGGATGCGAGATATACGGTTACGACCGCACAGAAACAACCCTGACCAAAAAGTTGGTCGGCGAAGGGATGAAAATCCACTACGAGGAAAATCCGGAACTCATTCCGCCAGGTGTTGACCTGGTGGTCTGGACACCGGCCGTGCCTGTTGAGCACGCTGAGTGGCAGTTCTTCAAAAATGCCGGAACGCCGATGATGAAAAGAGCCGAAGTGCTCGGCCTCATCAGCAGAGCCCACCGCAGTATCGCTGTGGCCGGCACGCATGGAAAAACCACCACATCGTCAATGGTCGCTCACCTGCTGCACAGTGGCGGCATCAGGTGCACGGCTTTCCTCGGTGGGATTTGTGAAAATTTTGGTTCAAACTACGTTGCCGGCGACAGCGACTGGGTGGTGGTGGAAGCCGATGAATACGATCGCAGTTTCCTCCATCTCAGCCCCGATGTTGCCGTCCTGCTCAGCACCGACCCCGACCACCTTGACATCTACGGCGATGCCGACAGGGTGATGGATACGGGCTTCAGGGCCTTTCTCGGAAAGGTGAAACCCGGAGGCAGGATTTTGATGAAAGCTGATCTGGCCGGCGACTTCGAAAACATGGAATGCCAAACTTTCGGGCTTCAGAAAGGCGATTTCTCAGCCCGCAATGTGAGGGTGCAAGACGGCCATTTTGTTTTCGACTTCGCAGCTCCGGCTTCTTTTGTGTCTGGGGAGGCATCTCCGGCCACCGGCCGGAGCACAGAAAGGAGCCGGAGCTGCGATGAAATGCTATGGGAAAACATGGCCCTGCCCATGCCCGGCAGGCACAACGTCGAAAATGCGGCAGCAGCCCTGGCAGTGGCCTGCCAACTCGGAATTGGCGAAGAGGCACTGCGAAAAGGACTGGCGACATTCAAAGGAATCAAACGCCGCTTTGAAATGATCTACAGGGATGAACGGTGCGTGTTCATTGACGATTACGCACACCATCCCACCGAACTCCGCTCAGCCATTGCGGCAGCGAAGGAACTGCTGCCCGGCAGAAAGGTGACCGGGATTTTTCAGCCGCACCTCTACTCACGGACCAGGGATTTTGCCGAAGGCTTCGCCGCTGCCCTGGACCAACTGGATGAGGTGATCCTGCTGGACATTTATCCGGCACGGGAAAAACCCATCGGGGGTGTGAGTTCGGCCATCGTTTTTGACAAAATGCAAAACCCCAACAAGGTGCTGATCCAAAAAGGAGAGGCTCTGGCGGAGTTGGCAAAGCGGAAAATTGATGTTTTGCTGACCCTGGGAGCCGGCGACATTGACACCCTTGTGGAACCCATAAAAGAATTGCTGAAACGGCGGAATTCCGATGCCGGTTCGAAATGAAACGGATGATGTTGTTGAATGAAAATACCATAAAAGTGCTGAAACGCCTGGCCTTTGCCGCTGGGTTGGGCCTGATGATGATGCTCATCACGGCTGCCATCACCCGCAAGCGGGAAATGCCCGTGCTGGCTACGGATGTGGTGGTGAAACCACTGCAAGGCAATGTGTTTCTCATTGACAGCACCGATGTGGTTTCCATCATCAACAAGAGCTGGGGAGAATCATTGGACGGCCAACCAGCCGGCAACATTGACCCCGACAGGATCGAGCGCTTTTTGGAAGAAGATGCCTTCGTGAAAAATGCTGAAGTGGCCATTACCGCCAACAGCAAAGTGAATGTGGTGGTGACCCAAAGGCAGCCCGTTTTGAGGATCATAGACAGCAAAGGCCTGCAATACTACCTGGACGAAACCGGAAACAGGGTGCCGCTTTCAAAGCACTTCACCGCCAGAACGCTGGTGGCTACGGGCAATATCCCGCATTTCACATCTGACTTTCAGCTTCGCAAAAAGCACCTGCTGAAAGACCTCTTTGAACTGACCCGGGTAATCCTGGCAGACCCCCTGTGGTCAGCCATGTTCGAACAGGTTTATGTGAACCGAAGAAATGAATTTGTATTGGTTCCCAAAGTTGGTGACCAACTCGTGATACTGGGAGGTGTGGACAACCTTGAGCACAAACTTCACCGGTTGAGGGTCTTTTACGAAAAAGGACTCAGCCACGAGGGCTGGCAGAAATACAGCACCATTGACCTGCGCTACAAAGGACAGGTAGTGTGTGAAAGAAACTGAGCGCACTTCAAAAAGTGCACTTCCCGACTTCGTCGGGAGGTTTATCCCGACTTTCGTCGGGAGGTTTAGAGGAGTTTAGAGGGGTTTAGAGAAGCTCTACTTGAACGCATCTGAACTACTCTCAACCCACGGGACCTGGAGACAACTCCAATCGAAAATGATTTTTTGCAGTGGACTCAGAAACTGAGTTGCAGACAGCCTGTGTGAGAACAACCTGATTAAAGGCGATCATCAAAAATTTTAGTTATGAAAAACATGAACGGCACGGATCCCAATGAGCTCATCGTAGCGCTCGACATTGGAACGACCAAGGTGTGCGCCCTGGCCGGCGCTCTCAACAAACACGGCCGCCTGGAAATCTGCGGCTTCGGCAAAGTGGAAAGCGAGGGCGTCATGCGGGGCGTTGTGTCCAACATCGAAAAGACGGTCAAAGCCATCAAAGTCGCAGTGGAACAGGCCGAGCGCAGCGCCGGCCGCAAGTTCGGGGTGGTACACGTTGGCATTGCCGGACAGCACATCAAAAGCCTCCAACACCGGGGCATGCTGACCCGCCAGAACATCCACACGGAAATCTCAATAGAAGACATCAACCAGCTCATCAATGACATGCACCTGCTGGTGTTGCCGGCAGGCGAAAAGATCATCCATGTCATTCCGCAGGAGTACACCGTGGACGATGAGCAGGGCATCACCGATCCCATCGGAATGTCAGGGGTGCGGCTGGAGGCCAATTTCCACATCATCACCGGGCAGATCACAGCCACCCAGAACATCATCAAATGCGTGGAGCGCGCCGGGCTGAAGGTGGCCAACCTGACCCTGGAGCCCATCGCCAGCGCAACGGCCGTGCTCAGCCAGGAAGAAAAAGAGGCCGGTGTGGCACTGGTGGACATGGGAGGCGGAACAACCGATATCACGGTGTTCAAGGATGGCATCATCCGTCACACGGCGGTCATCCCCTTCGGTGGAAACGTGATAACAAACGACATCCAGGGGGGCTGCAATGTGATGAAGGCACAGGCGGAAAAACTCAAAGTGCGCTTTGGCTCTGCCCTGGCATCGGAGGTT
>JALWSS010000118.1 GCA_026993525.1 Saprospiraceae bacterium | reverse complement strand
GGCAAATACGCAATGCCGGTTTCAATTCCAATTAGGTGCAATTAAAGGATGAATTATTTGTGACAGGGTCTGCATATATTACATGTTTCAATTCCAATTAGGTGCAATTAAAGGAGCGGACACAAAAATATAAAACTGCCTGGTATTCAACAAGTTGAAAAATTACCAGGCCGCCTTCTTGTCTGGTAATCCTTGACTGTGACCGGTAATGCAATTCCTTCCGCTTACCGACGACAGCCATAAATCACTGACTTTGTGCAAAATAGCCCACAATGTCAATGAACTTTTTGGTTTAGGGGTTTGCTTCTGTGAGTCACCGACGACTAAAGGAACTGATCCACATTCGATTTTTCCTGGCCTATGATCTCTTTGTCCAGCCAATTGGCATTCCGGTTTTTGAACAGTATGAAGCTATCGTGTTCTTTGTCCATGATCTTTTCAGCTTCGAGTTTGAGCTCTTTGAGCTTCACTTCGGTGATCTCACCCTCAAAAACGGAATTTTGTACCCAGTGCAAATACCTCCGGCAGAGTTTCAACATCTTAACCGTGCGCTCAGCAGCAACATCGTAAACAGCTATGACATACATGTGAATAAAGGCTTTGTAAAGTTATTGCGGAAAACCGGCTTTGACAAGATCAAACAAGTGGGTGAGCGTCCAAACCTCACCCATATCTTGCGCAAATCCGGTGGGCAAGGGTCCAAACCCTGCCTCTCCCCTATTCTATTATTTGTGAGTTCCAAAACAATCCCAAAATTCTTCGGGACTCGGGATCGGGATGTCGGAATCAACTCCTCTCAACTCCTTTAAACTTCTCTCAACTCCTCTAAACTCCTCTAAACCTATTTGTATTCACCACCAAATCTTGAACGCTTCGTAATCACCTTCCATGCCAATGATGTGCTTGGCCAGTTTGTAACACTCCAGCCGGACCAGGTGCCGGTAACTCACGGCCCGATCCAATTTGCGGTGATGCACACTTTGTTGCAGTTTCTCCTCCCAGGCCTTTACAAACACTTTCCGGCCGTTGTCCGCCAGAAAACAGGCGTCATCAATAAAATCAAAATGCTGATCCCGCAGTTCCCGCCGGTTACACAATTTGAAAATCAGGCGATCCACCAGAATTGGCTTGAAGATCTCCGCCATGTCCAGTGCCAGGCTGAAGCGACGCGTACCGGGCTCGTGCAAAAAACTCACCGTGGGGTTCAACTGGGAGTTGTAGATGGCATCCAGGCAAACCGTGTAGCACATCGAGTTTCCAAAACTCACCAGGGCGTTCAGCTCATTCCTGGGCGGGCGCTTCCGGCGGCCTTCCCAGGCAAAACCTTCGATTATTTCATCGAAGGCGGAATAATAAACCTGGCGACTGTTCCCCTCCACCCCCATCAGCTCATCTATGGAACTGACTGTACAGATACCTGCCCGCAACAATTCCAGTTGCCCTATCTGCTCCAAAACATCTTTGCCCCTGTTTTGGTAGTAACGCAAATTTTTCAACATATTGAAAGTCGCTCCATCCACCAGAGCGCTGGCAATGGCCAGGCGCTTCTTTTTCGAAGTATAAGCTCCCACCTGCTGCACCAGCATCTGCCCCGCCAGCAAGTGCTCACGGGGACTGAAGGATCCCGTATAATGTTTGTAATAATCGAAAAAATGGACGGGGATGTGGTTGCGCCCCAAAAAATTGTACATCTCGCTGTTGGCATCCACACTGCCGAAAATATACAGGGCGCTGACCCCATTTACGGGCAAATACCTCGGCTTTGGCGCAGGCTCACCCTCTTTGGCAACCGGCTCAAACTTGAGGGTGTGATCCCTGCGGCTCATGCGGCCCGGATTGAACAGGTAGTAGGCTTTCTTCATAAACAAGGTTTGCTTTCAAACAAAACAGAAATCCCTGAAAGCACAATTTCTGCAATACCCCTTCTTTACCAGGGGCAGACATTGTGGTAAGCTGACTATCCTCTGCACCTCCGCCTCCCAGCCCATTATTTCCCGCCTGTCGGCATCCGTCAACGGCGAGACCTCCGTGGTTCGCCGGTGCTTCGGATATTCAATCACCCCCCTGGCACCGTGGATACCACGCTTTTCCATTGCGTACAAATAATACTTTACCTGAGCGATGTGCGCATGCTCCAGCTTCGGACTCTTCTTGACCTCCCGCACAGTATTGGTATGTGGATCGTAGTGATCTATCTTTAAAGGCCCCAAGTCCAATTCTCTCCATCGCTGCGGGCGGCGGGTGTAGGTGGTTTTACCAATAAGCTGACCCTCTGCCACCGCCTGGCTATTGTCCTCCATCCGCATTCCGCGGTGGTGAAGCCATAATTTACGGTGACAGAGGTGGTAGTAGGTGATATGAGAGGCAGAGATCATAGGTCTATTTGCGAACTGGCATCAGGCTTCGACTTGCTTTGGTATAAGAATGCAAGACCCATTTGTGGGTCATAATGCCACGTTAAGTATACCTTTATAGCCTCACCTTTCTTTTCTAATTTTATTTCGACTACTTCCACCTTTGGCGAGGATTTCCTCAGTTCTTTTTCTATCAAATATACTGGACATGCTACCCCATATTCTAAGGCGTGATTTTGAAAATCATTGAAATCAGTAAATAGAAACTTTTCCTGGCCTCTTTTTTCGTATGACAATACAGTTACCTGAGGAGGGATATGCCTACTTGACCATTTATCTGCTACAGTCACGTCTTCCTCATTCGATTCCATTGCAGGCTGGATTAACCAGTTGTCTTTGATGAGATTAATGAAATTTCTCTGGTTATTTTTTGTCGTATTGTCCATTTCCGGAACGATTGGATAAAGCTCATTCACAAAGTCCACGAGCTCATCCTCTGTAACCACTTTGGCTGCCGCGAATTGTTCTTTCAAGTCCTTCATCGTATTTGTCAGGGCATCGACCGGTATCCAGCTCTGTTTCCCTCGGTCATATTCTCCGTAAGGTGCTGGATATAGTTCCCCATCCTTCTGTGGCTCGGTTACATAACAAATGCCCTCACCCTGATTGTCAAAGCGCACCAAGCGACCAATCCTTTGAGCTAACCTATCCCATGGGCATAGGTCAGAGAGCATCACTGGGCTGCTAATGTTTACACTCATTTCCCCAATCTGGGTCATGATAGCGATACATCGAACGGGGTTCTCCTCATGATTTTTCCATGCATTTTTACCCAGCATACCTATCAGTTTATTCTCGATAGCCATTTTATCCGGCTCTCTAAATCTACTGTGGTATATAATCAGAGGAATGTCGGTACCTTGCCTAACAAACCAATCGTAATACCAAAGGGCCCGTTCGACGGTGTTGGCATATATGATTCCATTGCCTAGTTTGAGCATTTTTTGCATTACCCTCTCTCGGCCTTTCTCTCCATTTGTTTCGAGCCATTTCAATTTTTTGGTATTCTGCCTGGTCGGATCATCAGGCACTTTTATAGGTGCAGTAATTTTGTAAAGCATCGTTGCCGAATCAGGCACGGTAGCGCTCATGATGAGCACAGGTACTTTCAAGGCCCGTAATACTTCTAGTAAAATCACCAAGTTGGCTTGCACAAATGGGTCATAAAAATCCGCCTCGTCGAACACAACGCAGCTATTGGCTAAAAAGAAAAACGTGGTCTGGTGGTCTTCCTTAACCCCTGTAAGACTGATGAGCAAATGGTCAATGGTGCAGACAGTGACCGGGGTAGCCAAATACCTGGCCATGCGATGGGCCTCTTGAGCCTGCAAGCGTTCCGTACGGTTTTTGATGCCCCCATATCGATTATACCATGCGCTTGAGTGATACAACCCGGTTTCGCCCATTTCATCAGCCACGCTAATAGAAAGTGCGTTGGAAGTGAAACGGGTCGGCATGGCCACCACAAGCCGGTCAGCCCTTCCAGCCTTGATTTGCTCCCCGGCCCAAAGCAGTGAGGCAAATGTTTTTCCGCTTCCTGTTGGGGCACGAAGAATGCTTATCGGCTCATTTGCTATATCCAGGGCTGCTTGCTGGACTGGCCGTGGGTCATATTTGAATTCGAATTTGAAGGGCAAAAACTGATAATCACCATCAACGCCTTCACCTTCTTTTCTACTCGCTCGTGTATCTGCTAACCGGAGCAGGCTTCTAACGGCGGCAAACTTGTACCGCTTATGCAAAAGTTGATCAAACTCTTGTCTTTTCCCTTGAAAAGAAAGTCTTTTAAATTCCAGCCAATAATCATAGTATGGCCCTTTAGTCTCAAGCGAAGATTGCCTACCATCTTCCCTCCAGCGGTTAATGTACTTAAAGTTCAATTTTCCGTGGTGTGCTGCGATGGCTGCTTTTACGGATTCTGAAAGTTTAATTCCGTCATCATCAACCATTTTAAGCGAAGCGAATTCATGCCGCAAGCCAGCTCGGAAGATGTTAGGGGACGAAAGCTTTTTCTGCTTTCTCATCTCATTTTCATAATATCGATAATCTTCGGCATTGACCTCATTTGGGTCCAAGCCTTTCCCCTTCCTCCATGTGCGATAGAGATTGTAATCAGCTTTGCAGGCATTTTGCCAGATGGGAGCGGCCTTTCCCCAATCATGGTATTTGGCCGCTTCCAAAAGGTCTTTCCTCAAGTCTCCTCCTGTTAATTGCTTGTATTTAGCACAGGCAAAACCAAAAACGTGAAGTACATATTCAGCTTCATCAATGACGTGCTGAGTATGCTTAGTTAATGTAATTCCCGATGGCTTTGCTAAATCAGTCGGCCTTATCATAAGGGGGACGGTATAGCTTATGGGTTTCCAATTCCTTCATTGCCTTCGCATAGGCCTCAGCTACTGAATCTCCTTCTGACTTTGTATCGTCACCCAGAAAAACCAATGCATCACGAGCTTTAAGTTCATCAAGGATATTCTGCCTTTCTTCATATGTAGTTTCAGCTTGGAAATATCGGACTGCTTTCCGGCTGTATTTAGTGTCCAGAATGATAAGCACTTTATGTGGTTCACCACTAACGGCATTCCGGGCTTGATTGGCAAAATCTGTCATCGCTCCTGTTGACTCAAGAAATAGCTTTACCCGGCGTGCATGTTCATCGTCGCTGATTTCAGAAAGGTACTTAGTGCCAACGTGGTATTCATTGTCATATTCATAAACTTTTTTCATACCAACCATCCCCACGTCGAGGTGAAAGTTCATTACCATCTCATCTCTTAGGCTATACTCATTGGTTGCCAATGCCTGTTTTTTCTTGGAATCCTCATCTTGATTCATTTTTAAACGAATAAGCAAATCCCTACCAATACTACTTTTTTTTCGCGCAACAGCAGGTGTAGCGGAAACCGGGGCAATGCGCCGACCGGAATAATCACCTTTATTCGTATCCAAAAACCCTCCGAGGTCGCTGCGCAAGTCAGTTGAAATGTCCGTAGAAGGACCATCTCCGTTTGCCACATAAGTTTTTCCTCGGTTTGGATCATCTTCGTTCAGTCTCTCCAATGCACTGAAGAGTACATGTCGTTGCATTTGGCCTGAGATGTAAACCCGGCCGTCTGGACGGTGCTTAACAGAAGATGCGTTGCCTAATAATTTTTCCCCGCGGTTAGCGGCGTGGTCACTCAAGGGTGCTACAGAAGTGACGAGAATAGACTTAATTTTCGCTGACATAATCGATGAATTTTGAGTTGTTAGTTGAAAGTTGAATAGGTAGAATCAAGTTGAATGGGATTCTTCCATTTCAGATTTGTCGTTTTTATGTTCATTTGGGTCATAGCTGCTCAAACGCATGAACGCAGTGATGAGATGTTGAGCTTCTTCCAGTCCAATTTTTTCGCTTACAACTTCTCTCAAAAACAAGGAAGCCCTTGAATCAATGTCCTGGAAAGTCAGTCTTCCCACCTGGGCATTCAGCCGAGCAATCAACTGCTGGTTTGTCTTTGCACTGTGTATGATACTTTCCAATTGGAGCATCACTTTCTGTTTTGCCTCAATCACAGCTTTTATTCCAGCGCCATCGCCAGCAATCTCTTTGCCAGCAAGATATGCCGCACGGTTGAGTGATCTGCCATAAGATACGACTGACCCAATTAGCTCATCAGTATATTTTCCGGTCTTCATAAAATAGGTTTTAAAAAGGTGAAAGAATTCTATCGGGTAGGTTGCCCTGTGCATGAGAAAGTTTTGCCAGCTGCTCTCGTCAAAAAATCGAAGAAAATGATCTAATGAACGGAGGAATAGCTGCCATTTGGGGTCACTGAATTTTGTCTCATTAGGTACACCAATGAGGTCAACTCGGTTTGTCTTTTGGATAATTTGATATAGCTCGCCCTTCAAAGTCAAATCAACAAGATGATGGCCAAATCGCTCCTGCTGAGTTCCAAGGTAAGATGTAATATATATAGGCCTGTCTGAAAGCCAATCCAAAACAGTACTGGCCTTTCCATAGAGGTCATGGTGTTCTTCAACCCATTTACCAATGGCAGCAACCAACGATAAAGAACCAAGTCCAAATGTCCGTGGAGCATGAGGATAATTGCCATAAAACACCTTTGGGCGCTTGTATTGATCTTTTTCCTTTTTGGATGTAAATGCATCATCTCCGAGACCCTGAGACATAATCTCACTGATCAATTCTATAAATTCAATCAATGGATAAGATTCTGATTCAGCATCAAAAAACGGTAGATCAGGCAGAATCCCTGCATTCCCAAAATTATCATTGACATCCTTGATGAAAGCTGCAGGCTTCAATTTGGTCAATGTTGCAATTGCAGTAAAGGCAGCTTTGAGTACATCAATTTTTGGATTTGACATTGACCTTCTACCCGCATTTATTTTCGCAATCATTGGGGCAAAAGATTTTTTCAACTCGTAATTACTCTCTTTGTCTTCCTTCTCTAATACCGCTTGGATACCTCTAACCTCTTTCACAACATCTGCTGCATTTTGACTGGAAAGGACGTGAGGAGCAATATAAAAGCCGTTTTGCGAAGTTTGCCCCCCTGCTTTTCCGGGCTTCAATTCCCCACTTGGCAACGGCCGGAAAAGAACATTATCCAAATCCGTTGTTTTGTGCGGGCTCAACATGACATTGTCTAGCATTTGGGGTAAAACGTCTTTTGCTAATTCCCATAATACCTCCCTTTGAACAGGGTAGTCCAAGTAATATTTATCCTGCTTTACCAACGCTGCTGCCACACCATATCTCGGCATTGGATGCCAATTATTCAGGTCAATCATAGCTTTCCCATTTTGCATGAATCCAACCATCATTTGTCCCAAGGTAAAGAGGAGCAGAAGGCTGGCTCATAGATTCAGAAATAATTTCTGCGACCTTCGGGGTACAATTTACCTCATACACCCAAGGCTTGATTGGCTTGATATATCCACGTTTCCGAGGACTTGCATAGAACTGTGGGAAATATGGCCTAAGGCTTTTCACGTTTACTTTTCCTCGTTCCAGATCCTTTAACTCTTCAAGTGTCAATCTAATATATTCTGTTTTGTCCCCAAAACTTATATAGGGTGGGTGCTTACCTGTCTTTTTATTTACTGGTTTGGTTGGATCCTCCTGTTTTGACAATGTGATAAGATGCTCCAATTTAATATCATAATTGCGACTACCTCCAACAAATGAAATGCTTGTATTCTTATTCAGCATTGACCACAAATCATCCCATGCCAATGGTCTATCGTCCGATTCAACTTTTGAGAATCCCAAATGGAACTGCAACAAGCTGGAATAACCGCTTCCTGAACTACCGGCCTTTCCCTTCAACCAGGGATGATCTCTCCACTCGGAATTTTTGCCAAGTTTTTTCTTTGCAGCTTTAGCCAATCCTTTGAAAAGAATTTTGCGTTGATCCTCATGAAAATGCCATCCAGCTGCATTCTCCACCAATCCATAAAGCATTTCGTTCGTTGGTGACAACTCACTACGGAAATAAGTGCCAGGCTGCTGTGATACCATCGAAAGAGGAGCAAGTGCCCAAATTGTCAACTTGCCACGTTGATTCAGTTCTGGTGGTTCAAGATAAAAACTAAGGTCTATTTTCATGTCCTTGAATTTAATTTTGATTATTTCAGTGCACCAAACCCAATTCCAGTAGAATTTCCCACACCCACTTCCCATGCAAACTGAACAGCCGCAGGGTCTCCACTCACAATCACAGGGCAAATACTGGCTTTGATATCTATGCCCTTGTAGGTAATTTTTCGAATGTCAACTTTTTTGTACTGCTTATCGAAAACTACTTCAACATCAGTATTCAACCCTGCCTTTTCAAGTTTCCTCCTCATAATATGTGTCATGATCGAATCAGCTTCAGGATCACCTGGGTAGTAGTATTGATGATGTTTAGCATTTTCCCTTTTCTTCTTTGTAAGAACTGGGCTTTGAACGAGAAACCGGCGTTTCGACCCGAAAGTAGGCGTCCGTTGAATCGTAATTTCATAAACTTCCATACCCCAGGCAATTTGATGCCCAGCAACAACACCTTGCAATAGACTTGCTAGTAAATCATCACTTGGGGAGCTGATTTGAAAAATACTTCCACCAGGGAAGTCGAGAGATTGCCCTCGCCGGTGCCCATGAGCTAACCACGACAACGAGTACAGCGAAATATCGTCGTGCAACTCATTCTCCCCCAGCCATTTGTGGAAGGCCCCCACCAGGTTTTGCTGGTAGTCGAAGGGGACGGGTTCTGTGTTAGGCGTAAGATGTAGATAGATTCTCATGTGCTGAATTTTTTATTGTGACGCAAAGTTGCCGGCACAGGGTAGGAAGCCATTTCCCCATGCCTCATTTTTTTTCAGAATTTCATCTCATTCACGATGCGCTTGAGGTGTTCTTTCAAAGATTCTGGCTCAACGATTTCAACAATTTGGTGGTGAAAGCCCAGGATGAAGTTGGACAGCCCCAGAAAACGGTGGTTCACCATGCATTGGAAATCGTACACTTCTGATTCTTCTGTTTCCTCTATGTATGCTTTTGTCAGTGGATATCTTTCTGTCAGTTCATTGTAGGCCCCGACTTTCAGTCTCAGGTGGACCACTACCTGTTCGTTGTCCACGATTCTGAAAGGATCCGTAAGCATGACAGCGTGGTGTCCTTTGTACTGCCAGGGGTCGTCCAGCATTTTCACCCGTTTGATACGGGAGAGGCGAAAATGCCTGATCTGTTTTTTATCCAGGTCGAAGGCCTGCAAGGTGTCATCGGGTGGTGATACATGAAAGGGTTCCACCTTCCGGTCCTCAATGCGGTTGCTGTTGGAGGAGCGGTAGTCCTGAAGCACCACGGCCTTTTTTTGCTCTTTTGCCAACAGCAGGGTGTCAACTTTTTTCAGGTATGGCTTCCGAAGGTAATAGTGCCCGAGCTTGTGGTAATCGTACAGGGAAGCCAGTTTCTTTTTCAACCTTTCCCCGCTTTTGGTGTGAGGGGAAATCTGATCGATGGCCTGCTCTAACAGTTGCTGATCTTCTTCGGTAAAATGCAGGAGGTGCTTTAGCTGTTTATAAGGTTTGTCCAGCACGATCCGGTACCGGTACTTGTCATCCCGATCCAGTACCAGCCCGGCGTTTCTGAAACAGTTGAAATCATTTTTGATGGTATCCCTGTCAACCCCGTACCTGACGGCAAGTTCCTTTTTGGTGTAGCCAAAAGGGGTGCGGACAAGTGCCAATAAAATTCTGAGCAACCTGTCTTTGGTGCCGTATTCTTTTTCCGGAGCTGACATATATACTAATGAGTAAACAAATTCTTCATTCAGCTTATCTGCCAAATCTAATTCAAGTTCCACACAAATCCAAGCCGCACATGACAGAACTTTTCCACATTCTCCACAAATATCCCATAACACACTTCCCGCGAACTTGCATGTATAAGCATCAATCATTCAGTGGGCTAAAGGTAATGCACCGGGATCAGGCTTTTAAATTATTCAAGCCCTTTTCATACCGCTGTAGCGGGGCATTCATGGCCGGAAATTGAGAGTTCGTGGATTTGCATGCGTTCAGCCAATCGGGCTCCATCCGGGAAGCCGGAACTTTCACACCTCCCCCACTCATTGACGACCAAATACTATCTTTGCCCGAAACACATTGAACATTGGCACGAAAGAGCAAAACAGTCGTAAAGGGACAGGAGCGCAAGGCCAGCGGCAAGGTGACACCGCTGATGAAACAGTATGCGGAGATGAAGGGGCGTTATCCGGATGCCATCCTGTTGTTCCGGGTGGGTGATTTCTACGAGACTTTCGGGGAAGATGCGGTAAAGGCGTCCAAGGCGCTGGGCATTGTGCTGACCAGCCGCAACAACGGTGGCAGCGATGTGGAGTTGGCGGGCTTCCCGCACCACTCGCTGGACATGTACCTGCCCCGTTTGGTCAAGGCCGGCTACCGGGTGGCGGTTTGCGAGCAGTTGGAGAAGCCATCGCCCCAAAAGAAAATTGTGAAGCGAGGGGTGACGGAACTGGTGACCCCCGGCGTAGCGGTGGACGAAAAACTGCTGGAACACAAAAAGAACAATTTTCTGGCTTCGGTATATTTTGGGAAAAAAGGCCAAAACGGCGTGGCCTTTCTCGATGTGTCCACGGGTGAATTTCTCGTTGCCGAAGGCGATCAGCAATACCTGGATAAACTGATGCAGAGCTTGCAGCCTTCGGAAATTATTTACCCGAAGGGAAAAGCACAGGATTTTGAATATTTATTTTCCGACAGATATTACAGCTACAAACTCGACGACTGGGTTTACACCCTGGATTTTACCCGCGAAAAATTGCTGAACCATTTTGATGTGGCTTCGCTGAAAGGCTTTGGGGTGGAAGAGATGGAACTGGCACAGATCGCTGCCGGAGCCGTGCTGCACTACCTGGCAACCACGGAAAACAACAACCTGGGGCACATCACAGCCATCAACCGCCTGCAACGGGAGCGCCACGTTTGGCTGGACCGCTTCACCATCCGCAACCTGGAGCTGGTGTACAGCCAGCACGAGTCGGGCACCCCGCTCATAGATGTGCTGGACCGGACGGTGTCGCCCATGGGGGGGCGCCTGCTGAAAAAATGGGTGGTACTGCCCCTCACCACCCTGCAGGAAATCAAAAGCCGGCAGGAGGTGGTACAGTATTTCATGGACCAGCCTGCCCTAGCCGACAAGGTGGAGCAAAGCCTGCGCCGCATGGGCGACCTGGAGCGACTCATCAGCCGGGTACCGTTGGGAAAGATCACTCCACGCGAGGTGGTGCAGCTCCGGCATGCACTGGAGGCCATCGTGCCCCTGAAATCGGAATTGGAAAATTGTGACAATGCCTCGCTTCGCAAAATGGCGGACAGCCTGAATCCGTGTCTGACCCTTCAGGAGGAGATTAAAAAGCAACTTGTGGAAGACCCTCCCACCGCCGCCAACAAAGGTGGACTCATCGCCGACGGTTTCAACGAAGAGCTGGACGATCTGCGCAACACCATCCGCAACAGCAGGGAGCTATTGGTCGAAATTCAGCGCACAGAAGCCCAGCGAACGGGTATTGACAACCTGAAAATTGGCTTCAACAATGTTTTCGGATATTACCTGGAGGTCACCAATAAATACAAAAATAAAGGCCTTGTTCCGGAAAATTGGGTGCGCAAACAAACCCTGACCGGCAGCGAACGCTACATCACCGACGAATTAAAAAAACTCGAGACGAAGATATTGGGCGCGGAAGAGCGCATCAACGAACTGGAAATCCAACTGTTTGAGCAGCTCGTTTTGTCACTGGCCGATTACATCCGGCCGGTGCAGCACAACGCCATCATCGCTGCGCAACTGGACTGCCTGCTTTCCTTTGCCCGTGTGGCTGCCAGGCATTCCTACTGCCGGCCGGAACTGGATGAGAGCCAGGTAATTGACATCAAACAGGGCCGGCACCCGGTCATCGAGCGTCAACTGCCCATAGGCGAAAGCTATGTGCCCAACGACGTTTACCTGGACGACGAACAGCAGCAGATACTGGTGATCACAGGCCCCAATATGTCCGGAAAATCGGCTTTGCTTCGCCAAACGGCACTCATCTGCCTGATGGCACAGATGGGCTCATTTGTTCCGGCAAAAAGCGCCCGCCTTGGACTGGTTGACAAGGTTTTTACCCGCGTCGGAGCTTCTGACAATATTGCCGGAGGCGAAAGTACTTTCATGGTGGAAATGAACGAGACCGCCAGCATCATGAACAACTTGTCTGAACGCAGCCTGATATTATTGGACGAAATTGGCCGGGGCACTTCCACTTACGACGGCATTTCCATCGCATGGAGCATCGCCGAATACCTGCACGACGGCTGCGGCTACCGCCCGAAAACACTGTTTGCCACACATTACCACGAGCTGAATGAACTGGCCGGAAAATTCGGCCGGGTCAAAAATTTCAACGTGGCGGTAAGGGAGGTGGGGCACAAGGTCATATTCCTCAGAAAATTGGTGCCGGGGGGCAGCGAGCACAGCTTCGGCATCCACGTGGCCCGAATGGCCGGCATGCCCAAAACCATTGTTGAACGAGCCAAAGAAATTCTGAGCCAGCTTGAAACCTCCCACCTTGACATGGGAGCCACACCGGAACAGGAAGAGAAAAAGGACCTTCCAAAAGTCAAAAAGGCAAAGACTGACACCATCCCTCCCCCAGCCTACCAGCTCAGCATATTTGAAACTTTTGACCCCAATATCGGCAGAATTAAAGAAATACTCCTCGACCTGGACCTCAACAACATGACGCCCGTTGAAACGATGATGAAACTGAATGAAATGAAAAAGCTGGTGGAGAGGAGTGAGGAAGTGAGGAAGTGAGCCCCGTGCCGATAATAATCGGCATCGGGGGAGGAATTGAGGAATTGAGGAACTGAGGAACTGAGGAATTGACAGTGCAAAAACCCATCGAAAACCCACCAAAAATTTTCAAAAACTTCAATAATCCTCCATAATCCCCAATAATCCTTCATAATCCTTCATAATCCCTATAATCCTTCATAATCCTTCACAAACCTCAATAATCCCTATAAACCTCAATAAATAAAGTGGTTCCATTCTGGAAAAAATTGCTGAGCCGGATCGTTGACGTTCCATTGGAGCGGGCAGCGACGGAATACAATCCCGATGTGGAATTGAGCCTGCGCAACGGGCGGTACTTGTTGACTACGCCCAATGCCATTTATTCCTATGGGGATCTGTACCTGAATTTTTTTGAAGCATTCAGAAGGTTGAAGCCACAAAAACGGGCCATCAGGGATGTACTGGTTTTGGGACTGGGTATGGGCAGTATTCCGTGGATGCTGGAGAAAAAATTCGGGCGGGTTTATCACTATACCTGTGTAGAAATAGACGAGGTGATCGCCGGGTGGGCCATGAAATACACCCTGCCGGAGCTAAAATCACCGCTGACCATTTACACCGCTGATGCGGTGCCATTCGCCCATCAATGCACACAACGATTTGACCTGGTATGTGTTGACTTGTTTTTGGATGAACACGTGCCGGATGAACTGGACGAGCCGGAATTTTCAGAAGCCCTGTCCGGTTTGCTGACTGAAAATGGTTTGCTGATGTGGAACAGGCTTGCTGACAAGGAAGCACTCATTCACCGGACCACATCGTTTTACCGCGAGGTATTTTCAAAGATATTCGACGACGCCCATATCCTCACTTTTGAAGGCAACTGGATGCTGCTGAACAGGCATCCGGAAAATAATTCAGTATGAATTTTCTCGCCCATTTATTCCTCACCAGGTCAGATGCTTCGATAACGGTCGGAAATTACCTGGGCGACCTTCTGACCAACAGGCAGGTGCTGCAATTGCCCGAAGAAATACAGGCTGGTGTGCACATTCACAGAGCCATTGACAATTATACCGACGCACACCCGGAAGTGAAAAAAAGTGCGAAATTATTGAAATCAAAACACGGGCGATATGCCCCGGTGGTACTGGATGTAATGTTTGATTACCTGCTGGCTAAAAACTGGGAACGCTATGCGGAGCAAAGCCTCCGTAAATTTGCAGACAACACTTACCGGATATTGCTGGAGGCAAGCCCGCTGATGCCGGAAAGAATTGCCGAGAAAACCCGGCGCATGGTGGCTGCCGACTGGCTGGTTCATTATGCTACCGTTGAGGGCATTGCCTACACATTCAGCAGGATGAAAGACCGAAGCAGCCAGCCGGAAAGTATTGAGCATGCTGCTGCCACCATGATGAACCACGTCGAAGAACTGGAAGTGCATTTCGTCCGTTTTTTCCCGGAATTGACCAATTTTGTTAACGAAGAAATGGGCAAAATTTGAATCTTTGCCACAGACTCAAAAAACAGATTTATGAAACGGTTTATCTACACTTTTCTCACGCTTTTTATTCTGACCCCTCTTCTCAATTCTGCCCGTGCGCAGGTCCATGGCACCGTCAGTGACGAGGCTTCGAATCCACTGCCCTTTGCCACCGTTTACATAGAGGGAACCACCCAGGGCACCACCACCAACGAAAAGGGAGAATACAAATTAAACACCGGGTCCGGTGATTTTACACTGGTGTTCCAATACGTGGGTTTCAAACAAATAAAGCGAAATATAAGCATCGCGGATAACCGCCCCGTAAAACTGGATGTCACCATGCCCGTCGAGAGCGTTACGCTGTCGGAAATTGAGGTCATAGCCAATGCGGAAGACCCGGCTTATCCCATCATCCGGAAGGCCATTGCGAAGCGAAAGTATTACCTGAAACAGGTGCCGGCCTACTCCTGTGATGTCTATGTCAAAGGCAGCATCAAAATGCTGGATGCCCCGGAGCGCATTTTAGGACAGGAAATCGGCGACATGGAAGGCATGCTGGACTCTACCCGCCAGGGAATACTTTACCTGAGCGAATCGGTTTCCGAATATTATTTCAAGGCCCCGGACAAGACCAAAGAAGTGATGATCTCCAGCAAGGTGGCCGGCAACGACAACGGCTTTTCTTTCAACAGCGCCACAGATATGGAGATGAATTTTTACCGCAACAGGGTAGAAATTGGCCGACAGATCGTCTCGCCCATTGCAGATGCAGCTTTTAATTTTTACAAATACCGGTTGGAAGGTTCTTTTTTCGACGAAAACAAACGGCTGATTTACAAGATCAATGTGCTTCCGAAAAATGCAAGCGGACCGGTGCTTGCCGGAGATCTGTACATTGCGGATGAAAGCTGGAATATCTACAGCACCGACCTTTTTGTGACGGGCAACAACATGCTCAACCCCCTGATTGACACCATGCACATCAAACAAACCTATGTACTTGTAAAGAAACCCGACACCTGGCGTATTTTCTCTCAAATATATGAGTTTACAGGTGGTATCATGGGTTTCAGGTTTGGCGGTGCATTTACCGGTATTTTTCAGAATTACGACCTCGACCCGGATTTTCCTGATGATTTTTTCGACAGTACGATCATGAAGGTAAACCCGGACGCCAACAAAAAAGACACCACCTATTGGAACAGCTCACGGCCGGTTCCGCTCACTGTGGAGGAGGAATCCGGCTACCGGAAAAAGGACAGCCTCCAAATTGTCAGAAGCTCTGATGCGTACCTCGATTCCATTGACAGGGAAGCCAACCATTTTGAAATTGAAAACCTGCTGACCAACTACCGTCACCGCAACAGCAAAAGGAAAAGTGAATGGAATTTTGAGTCGCCACTGGGCAACGCCACTTACAACCTGGTGCAGGGTTTTGCCTTGACTGCCGGTGCAGAATACCGGAAATCATACGGAGACCCGGCGCGGAAAAAATTCGCTGTGGCAGGGTTTGTCAATTACGGATTTGCGGAGAAAAAGTGGAGGCCCGGTGGACAGATCACCTTCGACTACAACCGGAAGTTCAACGGGGTCGTCCAGGTTTCAGGAGGGGAGAAGCTTTCACAATTCAATGAAAATGAACCGATAAACGAAAACCTGAGTTCGTTGTACAACATTTTGTTTCGTCGCAATTACATCCGGTTTTACAACGAGAAATTCATCCAGATGAAATGGCAACAGGAGCTTGCCAATGGCGTACTGGTTCAGCTAAGCGGAAAGCGCACCCAAAGATCCAACTTGTGGAATCATGCAGATTACAGCCTGTTTTACAAAGACAGCAGGACATTTGATGAAAATATCCCGGGCGACCTGTGGTTCGACGATTTCAGATTGTGGGCAAACACGGCGTATATTTTCGATGTGTTCATCCGGTTGCGGCCCGGGCAGAAAATCATTGACTATCCGAACAGCCGTGTCAAACTGGGAACGGACTGGCCTGAATTCCGCCTGGGACTGAAAAAGGGAATAATTACCGAAGGGCGGCAAAATGATTTTTTAAAAATATATGCTTCCGTCGTCAAAGAGGATATAAAAATCGGTGTAGCCGGCCGCAGTTCCTTTCTGGCAGAAGCCGGGATGTTTACCAAAAAGGACCTACTGTATTTTGCCGATTATCACCACTTCCCCGGCAATGAAACAAATGTAATACTCGACAACCGTTTCCTCAATGCCTTCAGAGCCCTGCCCTATTACCTGTACAGCACCAACGACAGGTGGTTCCGGGCCCATTACGAGCACAACTTCGACGGTTTTGTCATGGATAAATTACCCCTCATCAAAAAGCTGAACATTTCACTGGTAGGCGGTGCTGCCTTTCTGAAAACACCCGGTCTGGATTCCTATTGGGAAGTGTCGGCCGGCCTTGACAGGTTGGGCCTGGGAGTAACCCGCCTGCTCCGATTTGACCTGGCCGCCTCCTTCCTGAACGGCCAATACCAGGGCCTGACCTGGCTCATCGGCCTGAAAGTGAGCGGAGATTCTATTGAACTGTGATGAGGGTTTAGGGTGTAGGGTTTAGGGCTGGGGTAGCTGGCTAATTCAACGCTGTGTTTTCTCCGTGCCTACTGATGAGGGATGAGGGATGAGGGATGAGGGATGAGGGATGAGGGATGAGGGATGAGGGATGAGGGGTGAGGGATGAGGGATGAAAGGTTACCGCTACTCTAAACTCTACACCCCAAACTCTACACCCCAAACTC
>JALWSS010000117.1 GCA_026993525.1 Saprospiraceae bacterium | reverse complement strand
CCGAAAGGCCGAGGAGCATTGCTATTTTTGACAGCACCTCCTCCCGGCTTGCGTAGGTGAACATTTCCTTTCCTTCGGTAAAAAAACGGCGGTGGTCTTCGCTGTCAGGTGCCAGCATGATGCCACCGGCAGCCGGCACTTCAAATGTCCGCATGTTGTGGGAGCCGGCGTTGTGGGGCCTGAAGATGTTGAGTTGAACCCGGTGGCGGCGCAGCGTCCGCCAGTAGTCCAACCCGTAAACAGCGTCGTGTACCACTATTCCGGAACGACCGGAAAACTTCTTCTCCCAGCCATGACCGTAAACAACCACCGGAAAGCCAGCCTGCGCAACCAGCCGGACCACTCCGGTGCGGATGGGGTCGGGATTGCCGACGAAGCAGACGCTCAATTCTTCTTTCTCTTCGGCAATGCGTTCATAGTCGCCTTCCGGCAATTCGTAGCCAAAAGGCAGCATGGCCGTCGCAATGCCGTATTCCGAACCAATTCTCTCAGCAACCTGCCTGCTGTAACAAAAGTGCAGGTCGTACAACCCGATGGCTTCACTAACATTGCGGTTGCCGCTGCCCCGGGAAGAAAACCGGAAGGGGTGGTCGGGATTGTAGTTGGCCAGAAAGATACCTTCGCTGCGCAATTGGCGGAGTACCGCCGGTAGCACGCTCATACCTTTGAATACCAGCACGACATCGGGGCGGTAGGCTTTTACCTTTTGCAAAAGTTCATTTCCCAGTGCCTTGTAGATGCCCGAAAGCCCCAGCCGGGTGCTGATCTTGATGAAAACAGAACCCCGGTAATGGTCGTCAAACCGATCCTCGATGGGGAAAACCTCCACCTCCGCCATTTCCGACAGGTAGCGGTGGTAGTGCCGCTCCAAAGCCCATTCACGGTATTGTCCGACGATCAGAATCTTCACGGGCTGCTCCAGCTGGTTTTGTAGTTGCCACCCTGCCCCACAGCCTCTTTGAGGCCTTCTGCAATCCGGTCGAAACTGTACCGGTTCACGATTTCCAAAGACTTCTGCCCCATGCGTTGCCGCTCATCCGGGGGCATTGCGATCATCGCTTCCAGTTTGCCGGCCAGTTCCTGCACATCCCCTGTTTTGAAGACAAAGCCATTTTCGCCTTCGTCCACCAGATCGGCATGGCTGCCGGTGAGGTCGGAGAGGATCAGCGGCAGGCCAAAATTCATGGCTTCGTTGGTGGAAAGGCCCCAGGTTTCGCCCAGTCCACTGCACATCACAAACACATCGGCTGCGGCGTAGTATCCGGCCACTTCCGACTGGTTGACAAAGCCCGTCAGTGTTACATTTTTCAGGCCTTTCCTGTCCATGAAAGCTTCCATCTCGCTGCGCAATTCCCCCTCGCCCATGAACACCAGGTGGGCCTCGTCCCGAAGCCGGCAACGTGAAAAGGCCGCCAGCAAATCCAGGGGTCGCTTTTTTTGAATGTATTTTCCGGAGTAGAGGATGATCACTTTGTCAGAGGGCAGGTGCAGGGCATTGCGCAATGCCAGCCGCTGGGGTTTCAGGGTAGCCGCCTGTTGCTGAAAGCGTTCATTGTCAACGGCATAAGGGGTAAAGACCAGCTTCTTTGCGGGTATGCCGTAAAGCAGGTAGAACTTCCGGTTTTCTTCGCCAATGAAGAGGATTCTGTGGCTCAGGCCACCCAGCACATTTCTGACGAAAAAAGTCCGCAGCCATTTTTTCCAACCCTTCCGGTGGGATTCGTGGCAGGCGGGGGTCTCGCCACGGAGGCACACCCGTTGCCCCGACAACCGGCCGGCCAACAGCGCCAATAAGTTGCTGAAATATCCCCAGCCATGCACCACCAACATTCCTTTCCCTTTTGCGAAAAGCAAAGGAACCAACCCCAGGTTCATCAATCCGAAAAAACCGTATATGCCGGGCTTTGGCGAGTGGTTTTTCAGAAACCGGGCTTTGTAGCCATCCAGCACCGGCACGTCCCATTTCACCCGGGTGCCAAACTCCCGGTCCACCTCTCCCCTCAGTCCGTGTTCTGAACAATACCACACTTCGAGGTCCATTCCCGCCTCCCCGCTCAGCCGCCGGTACAACGGAGCGAAATACTGGATGGGATGCGAGTTGAGAAATGTGAACTGCAAGGGTTATGGAGGGTTATGACCCCGATATTCATCGGGGATGAAGGGTTATGAAGGTTTTTGAGGGGTTATGGAGGTTTTTGGAGGTTCGTCCAACCCTGGCAGGGTTTGGAACCCTGCCAGGGTCAGCTCAACCGCCGGTACAACGGAGCGAAATACCGGATGGGATGCGAGTTGAGAAATGTGAACTGCAAGGGTTATGGAGGGTTATGACCCCGATATTCATCGGGGATGAAGGGTTATGAAGGGTTATGAAGGGTTTTGAAGGGTTTTGAGGGGTTATGAAGGTTTTTGAAGGTTTTTGGTCCCGAGGCAAGCCCGGGATTGGAGGTTTTTGGAGGTTCGTCCAACCCTGGCAGGGTTTGGAACCCTGCCAGGGTTAGCTCAACCGCCGGTACAACGGAGCGAAATACTGGATGGGATGCGAGTTGAGAAATGTGAACTGCAAGGGTTATGGAGGTTTTTGAAGGTTTTTGGTCCCGAGGCAAGCTCGGGATTGGAGGTTTTTGGAGGTTCGTCCAACCCTGGCAGGGTTTGGAACCCTGCCAGGGTTAGCTCAATTCTTCTCCCGACGAATGTCGGGATCAATTCCTCAATTCCTCATCTCCTCAATTCCTCGATTCCTCGATTCCTCATCTCCTCACACTTCCACCGGATGCTCGGTATAGACCCACTTCGTATGAGGTCGGATGTGGCCGGGGCGGTCCAGGTGGTAGGACTTGGTGGAGGTATCGAAGGTGGAATCGTCGAGGACGAAACGGATGATGTCAATGTGCTCTTCTTTTTCGAAGCCCATTTCGATAAAAGAGACGCTGACGGTGTAGATGCCGGCTTTCAGGAAGTCCGGCAGTGCAATGCAGGCCAGGTATTCACCCTTCGCCCTGCGGGCAAAGAGGGCTTCGTTTTCGTCGGTGTCAAAGGTCCAGAACAGGGTTTCACCATTGCGCGCCAGCGCTAAGCGAACAGAGAAATTGCGGCAGTCCTGCCGGATGACATAACCGAGCCTGACCATGATCTTGTCGCCATAGAAGTATTTGCCACGGCTCTGGTTGTTGCCGTCTTCGATGCTGATGTAGGTGAACTGGAACAGTTTGCTGTCGTCCTGCTCAAAGGAGACCACGTTGCTGCCGGTGTCGTCGTGGCTGGGCAGGCTTTCGAGGTAATTGTCAACGGCGAGGTTCACCTCCCCGTCGAAAACCAGGTTGCCGTTGCTGAGCACCAGGCCGCGGTTGCACAGGCGTCGTATGGAGCCGAGGTTGTGGCTGACAAAGATGATGGTGCGGCCTTCTTTGCTCACATCGCTCATTTTGCCCAGGCACTTTTGCTGAAACTCTGCATCGCCAACGGCCAGCACTTCATCCACCAGAAGGATTTCCGGATCGAGGTGGGCCGCAACGGAAAACGCCAGCCGCACGGACATGCCGGAGGAGTATCGCTTGATGGGCGTTTCAATGTACCGTGCCACCCCCGCAAACTCCACGATCTGGTCGAATTTCTTTTCCACCTCCTTTTTGGTCATGCCCATGATGGTGCCGTTGAGGAAGACGTTTTCCCGCCCCGTCAGTTCCGGGTGAAACCCCGTGCCCACCTCCAGCATGGAGGCCACCCGCCCGCGCAACTTGATGACGCCGGTGGTGGGAGCTGTGATCTTTGACAGCAGCTTGAGCAAAGTGGACTTGCCAGATCCGTTTTTCCCGATGAGACCCACCAGATCGCCCTGCTGTACCTCAAAGTTGATGTTCCGCAATGCCCAGACGAACTCGGAATTTCCCCGTACGCTCTGGTCATTCGTCTCGCCAATGACTAAAAACGGGTCTTCCTTCCCCCGCAACCGGTACCACCAGCGAGTAAGATCACTGTACAAATTGCCGGTACCAATGGTGCCCAGCCGGTACTGCTTGGAGATGTTTTCTGTCTTTATTACTGTTCGCATAATCTATATTCTATATTGAGGAATGAGGAACTGAGGAACTGAGGAACTGAGGAACTGAGGAACTGAGGAACTGAGGAACTGAGGAACTGAGGAACTGAGAGGGGCTAGCACATCGATTCTTCTCCCGACGAATGTCGGGATCAATTCCTCGATTCCTCGATTCCTCGATTCTTCAATTCCTCCCCCGATGCCGATAATAATCGGCACGGGGCTCAATTCTTCATCAAATAATATCCACAAAAGTCTTCTCGATTCTGTTGAACAACAGGATGCCCAGCAGCACAATGACCACCATAAAACCGGCGCTGTAGGCCAGGTATGACCATTCAAAAGTTCCGACACCGGTGAAGCCGTATTTGAAAGTTTCGACCACTGCGGCCATGGGGTTGAGGATGGCGTAAATGCGGTTTTCGGGGTCCACTTCAGAAAGCGGATAAACCACCGGTGTGGCAAAAAACCAAAGCTGAATGCCGAATTGGATGAGAAAGTACAGGTCCCGGTATTTGGCCGTCATGGAGGTGATGAGCAGTCCGAAACCGAATGCCAGACCGGCCGTGATGATGACCAGCACCGGAAAGAGCAGGGCCATGGCATTGGGCCTCACGGCATCGTTTACGCTCATGAAATAAACATACACGATGATGAACATGAGCAGTTGGATGCAGAATTTGACGAAGCTGTTCATGACAATGGAAAGGGGCAACACCAGCCTGCTGAAATACACCTTGCCGAAGATGTTGGCATTGTCGCGGAAAACCGTTGAGGATTTGGTCAGTGCTTCTGCGAAGAAGTTCCAGAAGGTGATGCCCGCCAGGTAAAACAAAATGGGTGGAATGCCATCGGTGCTGATCTCGGCAAGGTTGCCGAAGATGACGGTAAAAACGATGGTGGTGATAAAGGGCTGAATGAAAAACCACAACGGCCCCAGGATGGTCTGCTTGTAAACCTGGGCGATATCCCGTTTTACAAACAATACCAGCAAGTCCCGGTAGCGCCACACTTCGCCGAGGCGAAAGTCAAACAGCGGGGCCTTGCTGGTGATGATGGTGTCCCATTTTTCTTCGGTTGCTTGCATATTACGGTTTAGAGAGGTTTAGGGAGGTTTAGGGAGGTTTAGTGTTTTATTGCTACGCTAAAATCCGCTCAGAATTTTCAAAAACATGCAAAGTTTCAATCAGTAATAGTACCCATATCGTTTGGACGGTTTGGCACTGTTCAGGATGATGGCCGGTGAATGCAGTTTGCCTTCTTCGGCCAGCTCGTCAATGACTTTGAGGTCTTCTTTTTTGGTCTTGTTGGCCCGGATGACGAAGACCGTGGCCGAGGCAAAGCGGTTGAGCAGGAAGGTATCCGTTACCAATGACACCGGCGGGGTATCCACGATGATGTACTCGAAGTTGTTTTTCAGGTACTCAAACAGCTTGTCCATTTTGTCACTGAGGATCAACTCGGCGGGATTGGGCGGAGTGGGACCACTGCTGATCTGATAGAGGTGATCGTATCCTTCCACCGGTTGGATGAGTTTTTCCAGGTCGGTGTCACCAACCAGGTAGTTGGTAATACCGGCACCGGGCTTTTCTCCCGTCAGCAATTCCGTCAATTTGGGTTTGCGGAGGTCCAGTTCCAGCAGCACCGTTTTTTTGTTGGTGATGGAAATGGTGGCTCCCAGGTTGCCGGTGATGAAGGTTTTGCCGTCGCCGCTTTCGTTGGAGGTCACCATGATCACCTTGTCTTTGCCAGGCGGCAAAAGGAAGTGCAGGTTGGTGCGGATGATCCTGAACATTTCAGAGTTCACCGAGCGGACATTGTCCTGCACCAATTGGGCTTTTTCACTTTTCGCAAATGCCACCTCACCCAGGAAGGGCACCTTGCTGATGGCTTTTACTTCTTCAGAATTGGAAATCCTGGTGTTCAGCTTGTCCATGGCCAGAAAGACGCCCGTCGGAATGGCCAGGCCGATCAACAGGGCAATGGCGAAGTATTGCGTACGGCTGGGGGCATCGGGCACTGAACCGGGGATGGGCTCGTCCAGAATGCGCACGCTCTCCACCTGGGTGGCCAGGCCGATGGCGGTTTCTTCCCGTTTTTGCAGCATGTACAGCACCATTTCGTTGAACACGCTGGCCTGGCGGGAAATCTCTTTGATGCGCTTCTGGGCAAAGGGTGTCCGTTGAACTTTCCGGGCCAGGCTACTGGTCTGTTGGGTCAATTCACTTTCTTTCTTCTCAATGTCGTTGAGGGCCAGGTTGACCCCACTGAGGATGCTGGGCCGGAGGTTGTCCATGTTTCTGGTGAGGTCCTTTACCAGGGGGTGTTCCAGGGTGGCGTGTTCCAACTGTCCTTTCCGCTTGATGGCCATCCGGTTGTAGTTGCTGATGAGCCCGGAAAAAGAAGCCCCTGCGATGTTGCCGAAATTGGGAATCACTTCGTACTTGTTGGCAGGATTCTGAAGGTAATCCCTCAGATTGACCAGGATGGTTTTGGATGCCCTGATCTGCCCAAGCTCTTTTTCGGCGCTGGAAATTTGCTCAAAGTACCGCTCGGCGCTTTGGCCGGCATCAGAGATCACCTCCGTTGCGGAGCGAACATTGGCCTCCTGACCTTCCACAGAAAAAAGTTCTGCATTGAGGCTGACCAGCCTGTCGTTGATGAACTGGAGGCTCTTGTCTGCCACCTTGTTTTTCTCCTCCTGTGCCACAATGTTGTACACCTTTACCAGCATCCGGATGATGTCCTGAAGCTTTTCGGGAGTAGGAGCGGAAAGGCTGACCAGCAATACGTTCGATTGCATCAGGCGCCGCAGTTGCAGCCTGCCGGAGAACCAGGATGCAAGCTCACGGGGCACTTTGAACTCGATTCTTACGATGCCCTCAACCAGTGGATGGGCACTGTCCCGTTTGATGACGAAAGAATTGCCGGCGTATTCAAACGGCACCCCGAAGGTGCCCTCCAGGGCTTTTTCAGTTTCGTCGTCAATGAGCTCAAACCTGGTGTCGTCCAAAGCCTGCACCCTCAACGAGAGGTTGTCTGCCGCTCTTCTGTCCGCAACATTGCTGAGGATGATCGGCGAGTTTTTGTACAATTCTTCATCCCTGAACCTGCCCTCCTTCCAGTAAACGATGTCTATGTCCAGCGAATCAATCACCTTTTCCATCAGGCTGCGTGAGCGCAGTTCCTGGATCTGCCGGTTGAGGCTACCCCGGTTGTTGAAGGGCAGGCCGGTCATCATGGCCTCTTCAGGCAATTGCGCAGCATTCTGCTTTTCTTCCTGAACCACTATGCTGCCGGTCACACTCCACACCCGGGGGGCTTGCATGTATAGTAGCTGGGCTATTGACAGAGCAATGAGAACAGCCGGAATGTACCAGTACCAGTTGCGAATGCACTTCAGAACGAAGTTGGCATTCAGCATGTCATTTTTGTTATCCATAGGGCTTGTTGTTATCGTGTGAGCGCTATTACGACGGTACTCATGGAGGCCACAACACTCGCTATGGCCAGCACCTTTGACAATGGGTCTTCAATCAGGTTGGTCTTCTGCTCCAGTGGTTTCACATACACCACGTCGTTTTGTGCCAGGTAAAAATAGGGCGATTCAAAAGCCCTGGAAGAGGACAGGTCCACCTTTCCAAACTCCCGCACCTTGCCGTATTCCCGGATGACAAGAATTTCTGACCGGTCTGCGTAGGTGGTCATATCACCGGCCAGGGTGAGTGCTTCCAGAATGGTAAATTTCTCATCCGGAAAGGTGTAAACACCGGGGCGCATCACCTCACCCATCACACTGACGTGCAAATTGAGGAACCTCACCTCCACGATGGGGTCTCTCAGGTAGGTGAGCAGGCGTGTGCGCAGGGTATCTTTGGCGGCTTCCCGTGTCAGACCTTTCAGGCGCACCTTGCCCAATACCGGGAATTCTATGTGCCCGGTCTGGTCAACGAGGTATCCCTGCCCGATGAATGAGCCTTCGGGGCCGGGAGTTGTGAGCTGTTTGTTGAAAACCTGGGCAGCCAGGGTATCAAAGGTGGATACGGTTATCGAAAGAATGTCGTCGGGTTGGATGGTGATCTCGGGTGGGTCCTGGATGTATTGGGCATTGATCATGGCTTCGGAAGAATCCGCACTGAAATTGACGAGCTTTTCGTGCGGGATGCAGCCATTCAACAAGGCTGTCAATCCTGCCAGGCAGAGCAACAGGGGTAATCTTGAAATGTCCTTTTTCATGTTGTTAAGTATGGTACTATGGTTTGAGAAGCAAGAATATCAAGGTGCCACTTTACCCAGGGTTTCTTTTTGCCGAACTACAGGCTTTAGCTGGGTTTGCTTGTCGGCAACTTGCTTTTTGCGAAGCAAATACAAAGAAAAAATCAAGGTGAGCAGTGTGACGGAAATGGCAAAAATTGCCAGGGGCATTACGACGGAAAAGACAATGACCAGCAATTGAAAAGCCATCAATACCAGGGCAATGGAAAGCGGACTGAAACCCCGGGCTTTCATCAGGTGGTGAATGTGAGACCGGTCGCCCTTGAAGGGTGAACGCCCTTTTGCCAGGCGTACAATTACCACCCTGGCCATATCGGCCACCGGGACAAACAACGGTGCCAGGCAAAGCTGCACCAGTGTAGCATTGGAAACGGGCAGGTGTTTTCCTTCCCGGATGAAGGTGATGACCATGAACGCCAAAACCAAGCCCGTGAAGGTTGATCCGTTGTCGCCCATGAAGGCCCTGGCCCTGTTACCGAAATTGAATGTGGCAAAACCCAATATGGCTCCTGTCAGCAAACAAGAAAGCACGGTAAGCTCCTGATTGCCATTCAGAAAGAAATACAAAGTAAAAGCAAGTGTACTTAAAACAGTGAGCCCGGCAGCCAGGCCGTTGCTGCCGTCTATGAAGTTCCAGGCGTTGATGACCCCCAAAACAAAGGTGGCCGTAAGGAAGAAAACCGCCCAGGCAGGGATGGTGTGGCCAAAAGCAGTGAATGACGGGAAGGCCATCCCCCGGTAAATCAGCATGCCGGCAACAAGTACCTGAACAGCCAACCGGAAATAAGCGTGAACCCCCAACAGATCATCTCTCAAGCCGATGAGAAACAGCATTAGGGAACCGGCAAAAAACAAGGGAAGAAAATCGCTTTTGACAAATACAAATGCCAGCAACCAAAAAACCGAAAAGATGGCCACCCCTCCAAGGGATGAAACTTTTTCCTCGTGCAGTTTGATCAGGTTGGCTTTGTCGTAAAGCCGGTATTTGTCAGATAGTTCAATGATACTGAGCATGAAAGAACGGCTCAGCAGAAAGGCCATTGCAAATGCTGCAAGAAGTAGGGTCAGGGTGTTCATAGTGTTTTCATTTCAGCAAACTGACTGATGATAAACTGGAATGTGGGAGGGGTAGAAGGTATTTGTACACAAGCCTCAAGTGAGCTCAAGATCGCTGTTTTGGGGTTGGCAATCAAGTATTTTTTTTACCAGCCTGGCTTCGTGGGCAATTTCCGTCAGAACCTGTGTGTGATGAAGGTTGTGGCAATCGGTTCCGAAGTAGTTCACCAGGCCATTGCGGATGATGAGGTCGGCGTGTTTTTTCACCTTGCTGCCATAGTGCCCGCTCAGAGACATGAGGTTGACCTGAAATTCACACCCGAGTTCTTTCAGTTTGGTGAAGGTCTTCAGGTCCATGTGCAGGTAACGCTCCGGATGGGCCAGCACCGGTTGGTAACCTGACAAGCGGAGCTGAAAAATGATGTCCTGAAAGTTGGGGGGTGCAGCAATGGTGGATGTTTCGATCAGCACCCTGGACCCACTGAAGGTCAGAAGCGCTTCCTTCTCCAGGTATTCCATGAACTCAAAGTCCACAAAGTACTCCGCCGCAACCGCCAGTTCCACGCCGGGCACTTCCTGAGCAACGGCATTCCGCAAATTTTCAAAACCCGGCAAAATCGTATCCCGTGTATTGGGAAAGTACTCAGGCCGGATATGGGGTGTGGTGATGATCTTCCTGAAACCCAGACGGCTGAGCTGCCGGATCAGTTCAAGACTGCCCTGGAGGTCTTTTGCACCGTCATCAATACCCGGCACGAGGTGGGAGTGCATATCGGTGCCGAGCATGGAAAAAGTGCCATCTGCAAGGGTCGTCTTTTTTCGGAAGAGTGAGAACACTGGTAACATGATTTGTGCAAACTTAGTTAATTGCCTCCCTCCATGTCCGTAGCCGGTTCAATTCCTGCTGCCCTGCCGGCACGGCTTCGCCTTTGATAAGTCGCAAGGACTTACCATAGCATTTGAAAATCCAACACGTACGAACAGCCATCCGGCCATTGGCACAGCATAAAGCATGACTACTACGAAGCTTTCTCACAGACTTCAGACAAAGAAAAATGAGGGTAGAAAGGTCTTAGGTTTGTGTAGTGCTCATAGTAGTTTGTGAAAATAAGACACAGATTCGGCACCGGATAAGCCTTACCGGTCAAACAAGCCGGGATGCCCGGCATCAGGATGATCACTTCGTGATTCGGCGCCTCCTCTTTCAACAGTCCTTTAACTGATCTTTGCGATCCCTTTGAAATGGTGAATGAAGTTGACCAGTTGCAAAATACGCGACGTCAATGAGCCTTTCAATGAGCCAAGCCGTCGTCAATTAATTCTGCAATGGGAAATAAGGCTTCTGAACAATGGGCCGTGCCGTAGTCAGCACAGGGGGAAACCCACAACTTAGTGGAATGGAGATTTCAAATTGTCAAAGTAAAAGCCTTTCAGTGTGTAGTTTTTTTTCATTTGGCCATTCAATCCTTTGACAAATAGCGGGTCAAATGTACTGCTTTTTGCAAAATACATCGGTAGTGAATGGCTCAGATAAAACATATATTTTTACAGAATGCACTCAGCATTTGTCAATCACTTGTTTATACATTTTTAATAAAGCAAACCGATCATTGCATTCAACAGGAAGACCACCCGGTGCCTGCTCAGGTATTCACGCCCGGGTGCATACTCTCACAAGTCTTTTTTTCCTTCGGCAAAATGCGTTGTTCGTTATAGCATTCACGAGCTTCGCTGGCGCAATGCCTCGTACAGCATGATGCCGCTTGCCACCGATACGTTGAGTGAATCCGTCAGGCCTTTCTGAGGGATGACAAAACACGCATTCACCCGGGAGAGCAGCGCAGGCGATACGCCACTGTCTTCCGAGCCAATGACATAGGCCACCGGGCCGGTGAGATCGAGGTCGAAAATGGGCCTGGCGGCCTTCAGGTCGCTGGCATAGACGGCGATGCCCGAATTTTGCAAGAATTCCACGGCGGTCACGAGGCTGTTTTCCCGGCACACGGGCAGGCGGGCCAGGGCCCCCGCCGAAGTCTTCAGGGCATCGGCGCTGACGGGTGCTGCGCCGCTTTTTGGAAGCACCAGTGCATGCGCTCCGCAAACCTCGGCCGACCGGGCTATGGCGCCGAAATTCCGGACATCGGTGACCCCGTCCAGCACCAGTATCAGTGGTGCTTCACCCTTTTCGTAAATGCCGGGTATGACATCCTCCAGTTTGTAATACGGTATCAGGGACAACAGGCCCACGATGCCCTGGTGATTGCCTTTGGTGAGGCGGGTCATGCGCTCTTTGGGCACATACTGCAACGGAATGTCATGTGTTTTGGCCAGCGCCCGGATTTCCTTTTCAAACTCCCCGTGGGTGCCTCTTTGAAGATACAGTTTTTCAAAACGTTGCCCGGCACGGATGGCGTCAACCACCGGATGCCTTCCGAAAATGAGTTGTTTGTCGTTTGCCATGGCGCTTGTTTACCGAAGGAAAATTGTTTGGCGAAAGAAAAGAAATTTACCGAAGGGAAAGGTGCAGAAGCGCTATCGGCGCTTGCGGAAAAAGCCGAGCAGGGCTTTCACATAGTCGTCGTTTACACTGAGCGTAATGGTGTCCACGCCACAGCGGGCAAAGGTGTTCCTGAAAGTTTCCAGTGATTCAGCGTGCCTGTGGCTGTACAGTTCCCGGATCAGTTTGGAATGGGTGTCCACCCAGGCCATTTGGCCGGTTTCCGGATCGCGGGCATTCAGCAATCCAACCTTCGGCAATTGCCGCTCGGCAGGGTCAGAAACATGGACACCCACCAGGTCGTGCTTTTTGCTGACCACCTGGAGCGCCCGTTCATAGTTCTCCGCCATGAAATCCGAAAGTATGAAACAGATGCTGCGCTTCTTTACCAGGTTGTTGAAGTACTCCAGTGCCTGTCCCAGATCGGTGCCTTTTCCTTTGGGATGAAAATCAATCAGTTCCCGGATGATCCTGAGGATGTGCTGTTTGCCTTTTTTGGGGGGAATGAACATTTCGATCTGATCGGAAAAGAAGATCACACCCACCTTGTCATTGTTCTGAATGGCCGAGAAGGCAAGCACGGCGCTGATCTCGGTGAACACGCCCTGTTTCAGTTGCGAGCGGGTTCCGAAGAAAGCACTCTGGCTGACATCCACCAGCAACATCACCGTCAGTTCACGCTCTTCCTCAAACACCTTCACATGCGGTATGCCCGTGCGGGCGGTTACGTTCCAGTCTATGCTGCGCACGTCGTCGCCGAAGTTGTATGCCCGCACTTCGCTGAAAGACATTCCACGGCCTTTGAAGGCGCTGTGGTACTCACCGGAAAAAAGCTGTTTGCTCAGACCCCGGGTCTTGATCTCGATTTTCCGGACTTTTTTCAGCAATTCAGCGGTGTCCATTTTGCGGGGGCTTGTCAGGGTACCTCGATGGTGTTCAGGATGCGGTCAATGACGTCTTCCTGGGTGATGTTTTCGGCTTCGGCCTCATAGGTGAGGCCAATGCGGTGGCGCATCACGTCGTGGCACACGCTGCGCACATCTTCGGGAATGACGAAGCCCCGCCGGTGCAGAAAGGCCATGGCCCTGGCCGCCATTGCCAGGTTGATGCTGGCCCTGGGCGAGGCGCCGTAATTGATAAGTGGTTCCAGAACGGAGAGGCTGTGGTTGCCGGGGTTCCGGGTGGCAAAGACGAGGTCCAGAATGTACTGCTCGATCTTCTCGTCCATGTAAACCTTGCGGACGGCACTGCGTGCGGAGATGATGTCTGAGGGTTTGACCACGGGATTCACCTTGCCGAAATTGTCGTCGTTGAGGTTGCGGCGCATGATTTCCCGTTCTTCGTTGCGGTCGGGGTAGCCCACCTTCACCTTCAGCATGAAGCGGTCGGTCTGGGCTTCGGGCAGCGGATAGGTGCCTTCCTGCTCGATGGGATTTTGCGTAGCGAGGACGAGAAAGGGCTCTTTGAGTTTGAAGGTTTTTCCGCCAATGGTCACCTGCCGCTCCTGCATGGCTTCCAGCAATGCGGATTGTACCTTGGCAGGGGCCCGGTTGATCTCGTCAGCCAGAATGAAATTGGCGAACACAGGGCCTTTGTGCACCGCAAATTCGGAGTTGGCCGGGTTGTAAACCATGGTTCCGATGATGTCAGCAGGGAGCAGGTCAGGGGTGAACTGGATGCGCTGAAAGCTGGCTTTAACGGCCTGTGCAAGGGTTTTGATGGCCAGGGTTTTGGCCAGGCCGGGCAGCCCCTCCAGCAGGATATGCCCATTGGCCAGCAGGCCGATGAGCAGCCGCTCCATCATGCGTTTTTGCCCCACGATGACCCGGGCACTTTCTTCCCGGAGCTTTTCGACAAATTCGCTTTGCTGGTATATCTGTTGGTTGATGGCCTCGATCTCAGCGGCGGGCATGCCGGGGCCGTTGGTATTGGTTTGCTCCATTCGCTTTTCCGTTTAATTTCCGTCGGATGGTTTTTCCACATTCTTCTGTTTGCCGTAGTGGAGCGGCAATTCAATGAGAAAGTAAAACTGGCGCCGCTTGTCGAGGTTTTCATCCTCGGCGGCGGTCACAATGTGGTAAGTGAGCCCCTTGTTTTTCACCAGGCTTTCCCTGAGGGCAACGTAGTTCAGCTTGTTCAGCACCAACTCTTCATCCTGTTCGCTTCGCAAAACAAAGGCAGTTTCAAAGCCATCGCCGTTGCCACTTTGCACCGGCACTTCCAGCAACTGAAAATAGCGGAAGTAGTTCTCTTCGGTATGCAGGGAATCATTGATGACCCAGGACAGGTAGGCCTTGTCCAGCAAGGCCCTGAGCGAAGCCGGGTTTCTCTTCAGGAAATTGTCGAGCAGTGTCATGGACTCGTAGTGCCTGTTTCTGCGCGAAAGGGCATCGGCCGCTTCAATGATCCTGGCCTCCCGGTAAGGATCAAAACCCGGAAGAAAAGCACTGCCGTAATACAGTACCTGCAAGTCTTCCAGGCTCAGGGTTGAATCTCCTTCGGCAAAACGGCTGGCAATAGCCGGGTAAAGGGCTGAATCGGCTGTCACCCGCTCCCCGATTGCGAGGACATTGGCGAAGCTCAATTGCGCTTTCAGCGCCAGCGCAGCCAGGCTCAACAAAGCTGTTATCACAATGTATCTGTGCATAAAAATTGTCTTCTGAGAGCCTGTTTAAGTTTTCATGCTTGAGTGAAAGTGAGCAAATTTTATTCTGAACGAGGCAAATTTTGCAGGCGGATGGGGGCAATCCGGTGAAAAATTTAACGAAGTGCAGGATAAAATTGGCCACTTGCAGCCAAGTGATGAGGATTTAAACAGGCTCTGATTAGGCAGGAGCAAATGTACGCCGGTACAACGACATGCGGCAGCAATGTGGTATGGCCCGGCAACCACTGGCACCCTGGCACCAAAAACAACTGAAAACCACCTTCAAACACATACCCCTTTGCCGTAACCTGAATTTTATCCTCCATCCGAAGCTTCCACCCTCCACATTGCCGACCCCAAGTGGTTTCTGCCCACTATATTTGCCAGTCACTTATGCAAGTTTACGACTCACCAAACCGGTCTTCTCATGGACAAAATACTTCTTTGTTCTGTGTTGTTTTTTACCTGTGCCTTGTTCTCCTGCTCTGATCCCGGAACGGAAAGCGGAAAAATTTCCAAAGAGCCTCCCATGTTCACCGCCATACCCGTTGAGCACTCCGGGGTTGGGTTCAACAACGAGGTGGACCCGGAAAAGGTCAAAAGCCCGATGGAGTACATCAATGTGTACAACGGTTCCGGCGTTGCCGTAGGAGACATCAACAACGACGGGCTGCCTGACATCTTCTTTACCGGCAATGTGGTGGAAAACAAACTCTACCTCAACAAAGGCGATTTCCAGTTTGAAGATATTACCGAAAAAGCAGGTATCGCAGCGCCCGACAGCTGGTGCACCGGGGTAACCATGACCGATGTCAACCAGGACGGCCTCCTCGATATTTACGTTTGCAGAACTTACCACGACAACCCCTTCCTCAGGTCAAATCTGTTGTATGTCAACAACGGTGATCTGACATTTACGGAAAAAGCCGCCGATTACAAAATTGCGGACAACGGCTACTCCATCTCCGCCACCTTCCTGGATTACAACAAAGACGGCTTCCCGGACCTGTACGTCGGAAACCATCCGATGGACAGGATCAGAAAAACTTTCCTGGAACACATTCAGAACTGGCAAAAGCCAACACTTCAGTTCAGCGATAAACTCTACAAAAACAACGGAGACGGAACTTTCACCGACGTGACCAAACAGGCCGGCATTCTCAACTATTGCTGGACGCTCGGCGTACTTGCCGCCGACCTCAACGAAGACGGATGGACAGACATCTACGTGGCCGCCGACCACACCGAACCCGACCGGTATTACCAAAACAACGGCGATGGAACCTTCAGCGAAATGTCAGCCCAAAAGCTGAACCACATGTCACACTCCAGCATGGGCGTGGACGCCGCCGACATCAACAACGACGGACTGCTGGACCTGGCAGTGGTGGAGATGCTGGCCACCAGCAATTATGACGAAAAAACAAACATGCCCAGCATGAACCCCGAACGCTTCTGGGCATTCGTGAAAGTCGGATATCACTACCAGTACATGCGCAACATGCTCCAGCTCAACACCGGTGACGGCTTCTTCTCCGAAATCGGGCAGATGGCCGGTGTGCACCGAACCAACTGGAGCTGGTCCAGCCTGTTGGCCGATTTTGACAACGATGGCTTCAAAGACTTTTTCGTCTCAAACGGCTACCTGCGCATGTACAACGACAAGGACCATCACAAAAAATTCATCAAGACTTTTGAAGACCTCGTAAAACAGGGGCAGGAGGTGCCCAAAAGCCTGATCAAGGATTACGGAGTGAAAGCACCCGAAGCCAGGCAGGCAAACAACTTTTTCCGAAACAACGGCGATTTGACGTTCACGGAAATGGGACCGGAATTCGGTTTGAATTTCAAAGGCCTCTCCTCCGGTGCCGCTTACGCCGACCTGGACAACGACGGCGACCTGGACCTGGTGGTCAGCAATACCAATGACCCGGCCCTCATCTACAAAAACGAAAACAGGGAACGCACCGGCAACAACTTCTTCCGGGTGGCACTGAAGCACCCCCCTGCCGTCTGCCCCATCGGCACCAAAATGTTCATCGAGACGGACAATGGCATCCAGCACCAGGAGTTCACTTTCACCCGGGGATACCAGTCGAGCGTGGAAAGCGTGGTGCATTTCGGCCTGGGCAGGGAAGCCCGCATCAACAAGCTCATCGTGCAGTGGCCCGATGGCAAATACCAGGAGATCGCCAACCCTCCCATCAACCAGGTTTACGAAGTGGATTACGAGCAGGCGGTGCCGGGCAAAGGCATGGCCAACCAGCCTAAATCCTACCTGTTTGCAGAAGTTACCGGCGCTTCCGGCATCAACTGGAAACACCAGGAAACCATTTTTGACGACTACAAAAAACAAGTGCTGCTGCCGCACAAAATGTCCCAGTTCGGGCCTTTCATGGCCAGCGCAGATGTGAATGGCGACGGGCTCGAAGACTTTTACGTCGGCGGTGCCAATGGCCAACCGGGTGCCCTTTTCTTCCAAAATCCTGACGGCACTTTCCGAAAAACAGACACCCCCGCCTTCGAAATAGACCGCAACAGCGAAGACATGGGTGCCGCTTTCATAGATGCCAACAACGATGGCCTGATAGACCTGTACGTGGCCAGCGGCGGCAACGAGTTTCCCGAAGAAAGTGAAATGCTGCGTGACCGGCTCTACATCAACACCGGCGATGGCGTCCTGCAAAAAGTGCGAAATGCCATACCCGATATCCGAATCAGTGCCTCCTGTGTGGTTCC
>JALWSS010000116.1 GCA_026993525.1 Saprospiraceae bacterium | reverse complement strand
GTTAACGCCCGTGAGGGCCACATCAGGCGCTGACTTAAGGTCAGCTCCTGAATTCTTCTTCCCTGAATCCCCCGGTGGACATTGATCTGTCTTCCCACTGAATACAGGAGCCAACCGGAAGTTAGCGCCTGTGAGGGCCACATCAGGCGCTGACTTAAAGTCAGCTCCTGAATTCTTCTTCCCTGAATCCCCCGGTGCACATTGATCTGTCTTCCCACTGAATACAGGAGCTAACCGGAAGTTAGCACCTGTGAGGACCACATCAGGCGCTGACTTAAAGTCAGCTCCTGAATTCTTCTTCCCTGAATCCCCCGGTGCACATTGATTTGTCTTCCCACTGAATACAGGAGCTAACCGGAAGTTAGCGCCTGTGAGGGCCACATCAGGCGCTGACTTAAAGTCAGCTCCTGAATTCTTCTTCCGTTGAGGGCCATCAATACTCCCCGCTCCGCGGTGCACCCAGCAGTTCCCGGATGTGGTCGGCAATTTTGACGGCCTGCTCACGGATGGCCTTTTTGCGTTCCACTAGGGTACTTTCCGACACATCGGTGGTGCGCATCTGGATGTGCAGGCGCAGTGCATTTCCGGTACCGGAAGGCCGCACGGTCAGGTGGTTGTATTTATCCCCGAAGTAGAAGCGCACGCCTTCATCGGGGAAGATCCAGTCCGGTGTGGGCGGATAGACGTGGTCGTATTTTCCGGTTCGGTAGATCACGGCATCGCTGACGTGCAGGCCACCGATTTCCAGGCCGCCGGCTTTGGCAATCTGGAAGTAGCCCAGCGCCCGGCGCAGGATGGCCTTTTTCATGCGGTCGCCCTCGATACCGGGGTATTCACCGTCAATGGGGTCCGGCTCGTAATGGTTGTAAAACAGCCCCACATCCGGATCCAGGTAAACGTGTTTGTCAATCAGTTCCAGCAGGCCGGCGCCCTGTTCTTTCGCCCACTGGGCAATTTCGGCTACCAGAATGCCGGCAAAGGTTCCGTCTTTGTCGCGCACATGCCCTTTCACACCGAGGCTGCCTTTGTCCTTTGGCGGGTAGCCGAGCAGGGAGAAGCCATTGCTCTGCTCAAAAGCACCGAGGTTGTACTTGCGCTTCGGACCCATGCCATAGGTTTCGTGCACCACCATGTCAGACAACGGATCATTCGGGTTTTTCCTTCCTTCGGTCAAACCGCTGACCAGCTTGTCGTACCAGGCATCGCGCACGGCGGCCGAAAGGGCGGCAAACCCCACCCAGGTGCGAATTACACCCACACCGTATTTGCGGGCCAGCAAGGTGAGTGCATCCGTGGTGGTGTGTGACAACACGATGAAAGCCTCATCGCGGCCGATGTCTTTGTCAAATTGCAGGCGGTACCACAAGAGCAGGGACCACACCTCATCAGCTGGCAACAGGGTGTAGTCAGCGCCATAGATGCTGCGCTGTGCTTCCGGCACCTTCACCGTCACACCGCAGCGGTCGGCATCGGGGTCGGTTCCGATGAGGATGTCCATCTCATCCCATTTTTCCTTTCCGTATTCCTGGATGAAAGCGTTGACGGCAATTTTGGCCGCCCGGCGATCCCCCGGATCCGGTTGCTGCTCTTTGCCGGGGTCGTTGCAGAAGCTGGGGAAAAGGCCGTCGAGGTCGTTAAGACCGTTGGCGTGGATGACATTGATATTCCTGAAACCGATATCGCCCAGGAGCCTCGGCACGGCTTTACGGCCGGCACCGTGATAGGCACAGTAGGCGATCTCGAGGTCTTTTTCCGAAGAAGTATCCTGCAAGAGGAATTGCTTAATGTGCTCCCGGTGAGCACTGTGGATGTTGATCAACTGCTCATGGCCGTGATAATTGGCCCCAGCCAGTTTCTGCTCCCCGCCCAGCCAGATCACCCGGCCTTTGGGGGCATCTTCCAGGGGCATCAGCTTGATGTCGTCGCTGGTCACCTTCCGGATGTAGTTGTTGTACATATCGGTGCGCTCTTCGGGGTCGAATTGCGAGCCGTTGCCAGAGCAGAGTTTGTAACCGTTATAACGGTAATCATTGTGGCTGGCTGACAGCAAGATGCCCATGTCGGCCTTCACATGCGGAATGGCAAAAGTTACCTCCGGGAAAGGGCAAGCCTCGTCAAAAAGGTAAACCGTGAAGCCATAGGCCAGAAATTCCTGAGCGATCAGCTTCGCAAAATCTCCGCCCCGGATGCGGCTGTCATACCCGATGACGATTTTCTCAAAACCCCGCTCACGGCCGAACTGCGCCACCCCGGCACTGGTCAGCAGCAGCACGATGTTGTTGATGGTGTTGGGTCCTTTCAGGATGGGGGCGTCCAGGCCTACTTCTTTCAGCCTGACGATGCTTTCGCGATCCATGGCCATAAAACCCCGGATACCGCCCGTTCCGAAGCTCATTTTTTTTCGGAAGGTGTTGACGATGTCCTCCCAGCGGCCATCCTCCACGGCTTTGTAAATGCCATTTCGAACATTGGGAGAGATGCGCAGGAAATTTTCATCCGTGAGCCATTCATTCAGGTATTTGATGCAGTTGGTCTTCGCCATTTCGTAGCTCTGGCGGTCAATCTTGCCTGCATTCAGGGCCTTGTCGAGGTAGTTGAAAACACCCTCCTCGATTCTCTTGAATTCAATTTGTGCCATTGGTCTTTCTGATGTTGTGATGATAAAAAAACTTGTCAGGTGTTCGGACTCAGCCGCGCACCATGGGCAGGTGAGGAATGCCGTCTTCCAGGTATTCCTCCCCCGACACTACAAATCCGAAATCTTCGTAGAACTTTCTCAAATAGGTCTGAGCGCTGATCTTTAGGCTTTCATTGGGGTAGAGCCTGTCGGCCCAATCAAGGGCATTTTTCATCAGCTCCCGGCCCAATCCCCGCCCCCGCACCGCAGGTTTGGTCACAATCCTGCCCATGCTCGCATGGTGTTCATAAGAGACTCCCTTCGGTAAAAGCCGTGCATAGGCCACGGTGGTGCCTTCGTCATCGTAGCCAACGAGGTGGTGCGCTGCCAAATCCTTGCCATCGGCATCCAGGTAGGGGCAGTTCTGTTCCACCACGAACACCTCTTGCCGAAGCGCCATGATGGCATAGAGTTGCAACACACTGAGTTCATTGAAGGCTTTGCAGCGGTAAGTGAGCATAAGGGGTTGTAAGTAGCTGTTTCAAAGTTTGGGCACGCCCGGGAGCGTTACAGGCAAATTTCGTTCTTATTGCGGTATCCCGTTATGTGTGAATGTCAGATAATCCCTCATTGATTCACCTGCACCACCACTTTGCCCATGGTCTGGCCCGATTGCAAAGCCCTCACCGCCTCCGGCAATGCCTGAAAATCAAAGCTGTGTCCCACGATGGGCTTGCCAATGTCCCAGGTGCTGATCTCCTCCATGTATTGGTGCATGCGCTCCACCTTCTGATACAGGTAAATGAGGTTGAACCCGAGGATGCCCCGGTTGCCATCGGTCAGCTTGAGGGGATCGATCAATGGCCTTCGGAGAAACTTCCACAAAATCCTCAGGTAGTTGGGCCGGTCACCGGGGTGTACGAAATCAGCAGCACTGTAAACGATGCTTCGCCCCTCTGGGGCAAGCCGTTTAAAGCCCTCCATCAAGACCCTGCCTCCGATGCACTCCAGTATCAGGTTCAGCTCTCGTTCTTTCAGGATGTCATCCAGGTTCCGGAAAAAATTCCCATCCCGGACCAGGGGGTAGTCCACACCCTCTTTCCGAAGCAAATCCAGTTTGGAGGGATTGCCCACCGTTCCGATGGTTACACCGCCCATCTTTTTCGCCAGGCGGTTGGCCAGGGTGCCCACCCCGCCGGCAGCGCTGTGGATGAGCACGGTGTAGCCGGGCTGCATATTGCCGAGGGGCTTCAGTGCATAATATGCCGTCAGCACCTGCACCGGATACGCAGCTCCTTCCTCAAAAGTCCACCCTTCGGGCAAATGGCGCAGGTAGCGCTCGTCACTGTTCAGGTGGCTGGTATAGGCGCCAAAGCGGGTAATGCCGTACACCTTGTCACCCACTTTAAAATCATTCACCTTGTTGCCGCAATGGGTGATCACCCCTGCGTATTCCAATCCGGGCGTAAAAACCCCTTTTGGCGTGGCGCTGTAAAGGCCCCAGATCACGGTGATGTCCGCAAAGTTCAGCCCGATGGCTTTCAATTCGATGCTTACTTCATTGGGACCCGGTGCCGGCAGGTCAGTCTCCACCAGCTTCATGTTTTTAATGTTCCCGGCCTTGAGTTGGTACTGTTGGATGGTCATGTGAAAGGTTTAGGAGCCTGCCTGTCGGCAGACGGGGATTATGCCCCGATTCTCATCGGGGATGAAGCCTGCCCTGTCCCTGTCCCTGCCCGGCAGCCAGACGGGCGGCTGGCCAGACGGGCTGCCTGCCTGGCAGCAGACAGGGCGGCAGACAGGGAGTATGAACAGTTTGGGTCTTCAAGTTGCTGAGGGCATTGCAATCGGCGTTATCCTCGTCGAAAGATGTAATTCCTTCCCGCAAATGTCGGACTCTGTCCGGCATTTGAAAATTCAAATTACCGTCGGAACTAATGAATTGGACTTTTTGCCCCGTGCCGATACCGAAAGCTTTCGGTATCGGCACCCGTTCCGGCAAGTGTTAAGTCGAGCCTGGCGAGACGTCACTTGCCGTACAATGGAGAGTTAGCAAGTGCCGCTGCGGTCAACACC
>JALWSS010000115.1 GCA_026993525.1 Saprospiraceae bacterium | reverse complement strand
GATTTGGTTTGTGTATATGGAATAACTTTAACTAGTGGGAGACTGAGGATTTCTAAGGACCCAGACAGATATGCCACGCATTCCTTAATTTATTTTGTTGATTCTCTAAAAAACATAAGTAAATACTAGCTACGTTCTTATTTTTTTTAGTAGGATAATATTGATTTTATTAATCTAATGTATTCAATTCTCTCATAACAATGAAGTGTAACAGCTTAAGCTGCAAACTTCTCTCCTCATGTTTTAATTCTAACATCATGATATCACGACAAGACCCACATAATTTGAACAGAAAACATGTTCTTTTGATTTTTGTGTTTTTTGTGCTTTCTATGCCAGTCCATGCCATCATCGAAATCGCCAATGTGGATTGCATCTGCGCTACCGGAAAAATAGAGTTGACCGTCGAGCCCGACCCTGGCTATGAATCCGCAGGCCCATTTCTGTTTGCCTGGGAAGGGCCAAATAACTATACTTCGGAAGCCCAAAATCCCGAAGACCTGACAACACCTGGCCTCTACACAGTAACTGTCACCAATGCCTACGGCTGCCAAACCGTTTTAAGTACTTTCGTTGAGAGGTGTTTAACCATCCAATCCCTCACCCCCATCTGCATCTGCCCCGGCGGCTATGGCAGCGCCGAAGTGGAGGTCTCCGGGGGGAGTGGCAATTACGCCTATGCGTGGAAATCGGCTCCCGGCAACGGCATCAGTGATCCGACGGTGGCCAACCCGTTGATCTATGATCCGGGGAGCTATACTGTGCTGGTCACCGACAGCGAGACCGGGTGCGAGGTTAGCGGCACCGTAGAGGTGCAGGTTTGCAACATTGACCTTTCGGCCCTGGTGGCCGTGCAGCCCGACTGCAACGAGGAAGGCACCAGTTCTCGCAAGTGTTGAGCGCAGCGGCACTTGCAAACTTACCTGTGTACGGCAAGTGACGTCTCACCAAGCTCGACTTAACACTTGCCGGAACGGGGGCATAAACCTCCATAAACCAGTTCTCAGAGGGATTGAGAATTCCCGATACGGGTAATACCCTTGACATTTCAGGAAACAGTGCCAGCAGGGTATTTCCCAACCCCTTTTCTGCTACATTTACACTTCGGATCGTCTCAACCCGGCAAAGAAGCTTTCGTTTGGAGCTGTTCAATGTAATGGGAGAAAGAATTTGGGAAAGTGCGGCAATTTGTGAACAGGGGGTCAATGATTTCGTGCTTGACCCCGAAGCAAAAGGCCTCCTTGAAAACGGCATTTATTTGCTGAGCCTGACAGACGATACCGGTGAACGCACCACACATCGAATCATCAAATTGCAGTAATGGGTTTTGCACTGACGCTGGATTCCCGGAATTCACTCTACAGGAAGTTATTGTTGGCATTGCTGATTGCCGGTGCTGCCTTCAGGGGGTCATTGTGCCAGCCGATCGTGTATGTGGACTCTACCCTAAGTTTCGATCTCCAACAGGAGTTAACGGAGTTTGGAGAGATTGACCTGGGCAATTGTTCCATTGCGTCTCAATCTGGTCCATATCCACCTGTATCCTGCACAGATGTTGCGGTTTTTTCCGACGGCAGAAGATTTGGGTATGGTGCATTTGGACTAACTCTCGATGAGTTCGAAATTTTTTATGCATCCATGTCGGGTAATACAGCTTTTCTGAATCTCGCATCCAATTATGATTTTCAAAAAGTGGAAGGTCTTACCTGCGACGAGAACGACTACCTGTACGAGGCCGGCAAAGGCATCGTCCAGCGCGAAATATTTTGTTGTTTTGTTAATGTACCAGATCCGGCATCCTGCTGTTTTGGGAATGATGGGTGGGATGCCATCTACCTCGGCGACCTCCCTCCCGGAATGGAATGCCTGGGCGACATCACTTACCGGCAGGGGAAGTTTTACCTCTCGGCGGTGGGCAACAAGCTGGTGGAGGTCAACATGAAAGACCCCTCCAAAAGCAAGGTGGTGTACCAGTTTCCGCCAGGCACCCTGCCCATCCACGGCCTCACCACCGTACAGGTCAGCTGCGACAGCGCCACCACCTATGCCGTGGGCCGATCATGGGATCACTCCGTCATCTACGAACTGAACTTTTCCGACTGGAGCCTCACTGAAGTCTGTGACATGCCACTCAACATCGCCGGCCTGGGCAACATCACCGAATGCGCCCTCCCCCCCTGCGACATTTTCGTGGACATGGACCACGACAACAGCTCTTTCGGCTTTTGGGGCAACTACTGTGCGGACACCTTCTGCCTGCCGCCCATGGCCGTTACCGACACCGATGTGGTCATCCTGTCCATGGCTGGTACGCTTGACTCCCTCCGAATGGAGTTGGCCGACACCCCCGACGGTGCCGCTGAGTACCTGGAAGCCTTTGGCATTGCCGGCAGTCTCAGCCTCACCGGCAACGGTACGCAGGCCCTCACCTTCGTCAACAGCGGCAACGCCACCCTGGAAGATTTCGAAGCAGCCATGAAGGCCGTGCGCTACCAAAACCAGGCACCGGTGCCCACCTACGGCATGCGCAAGGTTTTCGCAACCGCCTGGCTGGACGATGAGCAGAGCCTGGTATCCACCGCCGAGCTGCCCCTGAGCAATGCCGTGCTGAAAATACAGGCCCAGGCCACCTCGCCTTCCTGCCACGGTTTTTCCGACGGAACTTTGTCGGTGGCAGTATCCGGCGGGTATGCCCCCTACAGCCTGCAATGGGCAGCCGGCGGCACCGACACACTCCTGGCAGGACTGGCGGCCGGCAGCTATCCGCTCGTGGTGACGGACTCATCAGGTTGTATGAAGACCGACACCTTCACCCTGACCGGGCCGGAACCGCTGCTCGCCACCATTGCCAACGCCGGCCCGGCCGCTGTTTGCGACGACAGTGGTTCGCTGAGCGCTTCCGCCGAAGGTGGTACCCAACCCTACGGCTTCAACTGGAGCAACGGTACCACCGGGCCCCTAAACGAACAGCTGACCGCCGGCAGCTACCTGCTCACCGTGACGGATCAAATGGGCTGCACCGACAGCACTGCTTTTTTCCTGCCGGCAGGCGACACCGTGCTGGTGCAAGAATTTGTCTCCATTTGCGAAGGCGAATCCTATTCCTGGAACACCCTGCTGCTGACCCGTGACACGGCCATCTGCGAGGTCTTCAACCTGGCCGATGGATGCGACTCCACCTCCTGCCTCTACCTCACGGTGCACCCCCTGCCGGTGGCTGAGATTGACACTTCGGGCTCGCTTTGCAACGGCGGGCAGGTCCAGCTTTCCGTCGGCAATGCCTTCGCTGCGCAACAATGGAACAATGGTGAAACAGCCCCCACGCTGACCGTTCTGGAGCCAGGCTATTATTCCGTAACCGTGACCGACCCAAACGGCTGCACCTCCGCAACAGAAGCGGTGGTAGTGCCCCCCGTCAGTTTTGAGGTGGAGGCAAGCGACCCGTCCTGCCACGGGTTTGCCGATGGCTCGCTCACCATCCATGCGCTCAGTGGTGTTTCGCCCTTTCAGTATTCCACCGATCTGCTCCATTTTTCCGACGAAAATGAATACAGCGGTCTGGCCGCCGGCAATTACCTGGTTGCCGTCAGGGATGCTACAGGATGTCTGACCACTCAGCCGGTAGTGTTGAATGAGTCTGCCCCCGTCTTTCTCGAAGCCGGGCCGGATCAGAGCATACAGCTCGGAGAGGAGGTCATTTTGAATGCGCAAACCAACCTGACCAACCCCGTGGTGAGCTGGCAACCCCCGGATTTTCTGGGCTGTCCCACCTGCCTGAACACCACGGCCCAGCCCCACCACAGCCTGCAATACACCATCACCGTAGAAAGTGAGACCGGCTGCCCAGCTACCGACAGTCTCCGCATCGAGGTGGAAGGAGGGGGCCGCGCTTATGTGCCCACGGCCTTCTCGCCCAACGGCGACGGCGTCAACGACCGCCTGACGGTCTTCACCGACCGATCGGTGGTGCAGATCCTTTCCCTCCAGGTTTTCGACCGCTGGGGCGGTCTCGTCTTTGAGACGAAAAACATACCGCCAAATGAAGAAACCCACGGCTGGGACGGCACCGCCCACGGCAAACAGCTCCCCGCCGGCCTTTACGTTTACCAGGCCCGCCTGCTGCTGCTCAATGGCATTGAACTGTTGATTTCGGGAGAGGTGATGCTGGTAAGGTGAATGACACCCGTTCTCGCAGGTGTTGACCGCAGCGGCACTTGCTAACTTACCTGTGTACGGCAAGTGACGTCTCGCCAGGCTCGACTTAACACTTGCCGGAACTGAGGATTGGACGTTTACTAAACCTTTGGAGGTTTAGTAAACGTGGTTAACTGCCGTTCTCGCAAGTGTTGAGCGCAGCGGCACTTGCAAACTCCCTTTGTGCGGCAAGTGACGTCTCACCAGGCTCGACTTAACACTTGCCGGAACGGAGATTGTTTGCAACTTCCTTGCTGTGGTGACTTAGGTTGTTGCGATGAATAACACCGTCACTCAACTATCTCTTTTATTCACAACGCATTTGTCATGTCATTACTCAGATCAATTCCGATTCTATTTTTTGCGGTACTGTTTGGTTGTCAGAACCATGACAGGGAGGTACACTTAATCCCCAATGGCTACATTGGAATAGTTCAAATCATTTACGACATTCCGGAAGGGATGCCAATTGAGTACGATGATAGAGGATGGAGGGTTTATCGAATTCCTGAAAATGGTGTTTTACTCTCCCAATTCTCTCCCAATCCTGGAGGGTTTAGACT
>JALWSS010000114.1 GCA_026993525.1 Saprospiraceae bacterium | reverse complement strand
ACGTACACCGAAGGGGTCCGCACGCTGACCGCCAGCTCGTTCATCCCGCGGTCGTAGATGGCGCCGCGCTTGGCTGGGATACGAATCCGGCGGACATACTGCCGCTCGGCCATGGCGCGCAGCTCGCCGGCCTGCCCGACCTGGAGCTCGTCTTCGTAGAGGGCGGCGAGTTTTTGATGGGAGATGAGTTATCACCTTACGGTAGCGAAAAGCCCGCCCACCGGGTCATCCTGTCCGGTTTCCGGATGGGGCGCTGGCCCGTGACCCAGCGCCTGTACGAAGCGGTGGCGGGTGATAATCCGGCAAGGTACAAAGGTCCCAGGCGGCCGGTGGAGAAAGTGAGCTGGTTCGATGCACAGGCCTTCTTCGAGAAACTGAACGCCCTGAAAACAGTGCGCTCCTTTTTAAAGAAGCAAGGCCTCGAAGGCAGCTTCCGCCTGCCCACCGAGGCCGAGTGGGAGTACGCCGCCAGGGGCGGGCGCCACAGCCAGGGCTACCGCTACGCCGGCAGCGACCACCTGCCGCAGGTGGGCTGGTACAACAAAAACAGTGGCGATGAAACCCACGAGGTGGGCCTGCTGCTTGCCAACGAGCTGGGCCTGTACGACATGAGCGGCAATGTATGGGAGTGGTGCATGGATCGGTATGGTGGTGACTACTATGCCTTGTGTAAAAGCAGAGAGCCCGTGCATGATCCCAGGGGGCCTGCAAAGGGCGGCAGCCGCTTGCTGCGCGGTGGCGGCTACTTCGACTACCCTCAGTACTGCCGTGCCAGCTGCCGCAACTACAACCACCCCGTCAACCGGTACTACTACTACGGCTTCCGGGTGGCCTTCGCCCCCAGGTAGTGGCGCCGGAGGCGGCCCGTGAGTTGGATAAAGCCTGCTGACAAGCCGCCTGTGAGGGACGAGCAGGCAGCGGTCAGCGGCAGAAGGGGGTTTGGGGCGCAGCCCCAATTGCCCCAAATGAGGGCATGACTTCAAGTCATACCCTCAATTAATACCGGGTGGCCTTCGCCCCCAGCTCACGGGCCGCCGGATGGCGCCACTGAATCCCGAGCAGTCGGGACGCAAGCGCACCGGCGAATGCCCGCTCCCGGCTCTACGGGAGGAATACGCAGGCCCCGCCTGCCCGGGCAGCGACGCCGGTAACCCGCAACAGGGTGAAGGTTGCGCCTCCCCTATTTTTTTAAAATGGAACACATGGATACCGAAAAACTCATACAAGAGCTCGAACCACTACTGCCGGAGAAAGCCGGTTTGGAAGAATACCTACTTTCCAAAGCCGATCAGCATGCTTATGGTTACAAGGCTGAAGAATTCCTCAAAATTCATCCGGAATGGATCGCCACCTTGTTACCTGAGGCGCGCGTACACCTCCATCCCGCCCCACCCCTGCCCGTCGGCTTTCCGGTCAACCTGATGGGGGTTCGCTACGGGCAGCCCAAATACGCCCTGGATGAGAAGGGCGAGCTTACGGGCCTGAACCTGGCTGCCCTCGGCCTTACGGATGAGAAGTGGGAGAATATCGTGAAGGTTTTGGAGCGTCACAATGTGCGCCTCCGGGCCCTCAACCTCTTCGAAAACCGCCTCACCCGCCTCACCCCGCCCCCCAATGTGGAAGCCCTGGAGGTGCTGGATGTGTCGGGGAATGGGCTGGAGGATGTGCCGGCAGATGTGCGCAAAGCCGGCAATGAAGAAATCCTACGCTGGCTGCAGGCCCGGGGAAAGCGCCCCATTCTGGAAGCCAAGGTGATGTTCATCGGCGACAGCGAAGTGGGCAAGACCCACCTTGTGGAGATGCTGATTCATCGGAAACTCACCCGGAAAATCACCACCACCCACGGCATCGAATTGGGCCGGCTCAAACCGGCACCCTCTCCCGAAGGCAATATCCGATTGAATGTATGGGATCTTGGGGGTCAGCACTTCATGCGCAGCACCCACCAGTTTTTCTTCACCGAACGCACCATGTATGTGTTGGTCACCGTGGCCCGTACCGAAAGGCAAGACCTCAACTATTGGCTGGAACTGGTACAAAAACTCGGTGGAGGTGCGCCGGTTCTCATCGCCATCAACAAAACGGACCTGGACACCCACGACCTGGATCGCGCAGCCTTGCAAAGAGACTATCCCAACATCGTGGGCTTTGTGCGCACGGCGGTTTATGACAATGAAAAAGAAGGGATCATTGCTTTGGACACGATTGATGAATTGCAAACAGCGATTCACAAGGCTGTTTCCGACAATGAACTCATGCCTGGCGTGTTCCAACTCCAGCGTCCGGAATGGTTTGATGTCAAGGAGGCTTTGGAAAAACTGGAAAATGACTTCATTACTTACAACAGGTATTTAGAGCTGGAAGGGGTCAGGGGTCTGGAAGAGGATGAAGCCAATACTTTCCTGAAACAGATGTCCTGGCTGGGTACAGTGGTCAGTTTTGTGGATGATCCCCGGTTGATGGATACCCACGTGATCAATCCAAGGTGGTTGATGGACGGGGCGTATGGCATTTTGAATCATCCGGAAATCAAAGAGGCCAACAAAGGCTGTTTTTCATTTGGCGATCTCGAGCGCATTTTTGACCTCAAAAGATATCCTCGTTCCCGTTTCAACTTTTTGGTACGCTTGATGGAAACCTTTCGGCTTTGTTATCCGGCCAGAGGCGGCGAGGACACCTACCTGATACCCACGCTTTTCCCTGATGCCGAGCCGGAAAAAGTATGGGAGGTGGCAAACCCAATGCGCTTCCGACTCGACTACAAGCAATATCCGCCCGATCTTTTCATGACCCAATTCATTGTTGATCACTACCAGCAGATCGAGGACGACAAAGTGTGGCGGAGTGGCGTGGTGATCAAAGACGGCAACGGCTGCAAAGCTTTGGTACGTCAGTCTTTCCGGTTCAACCAAATCGAAGTAGAAGTGGATGGCCCCGAAAATCTGAGGCGGTCTTTTCTGTATACCATCGTCACCAGTTTTGACAAGCTTCATGAACCTTATGAAAAACTGAAGGTAACCCGGGAAATACCCTACAAAGACTACTGGCTCAACTACGACCACCTTTTGAAATATGAGCAGCACAACCAACCGTATTTCCATCCTGAACTTGCAGAGGAAATCCCGGTGAAGGAAGTACTCGATGGTTACAGGCCACAACAACAGGAGCATAAAAGAGCCGATCTGGGAGAAAATGGTAATGCAATAGTTAAAGAGCTAAAAAAAATTGCAAGGAACACAGGCGAAACCGCAGGTAATACTTCTAACATTTTAGAATCCAATAAACTCAGAAACAAAATACTTGAGGATATGAGCGACCAGATGCGGGATGTACTTAAAGGCATTCAGAACAGCATTGAGGGTATGGGGGACAAGCTGTTTACAAGTAATGCAGAGCAACGGAAGTATTACGAGAAGATGATGTCTAAACTTTCCGATACAGAGAAGAAAAAAGTGGAAGGCATCTGGAAGAAAGGCGACATCAAATACAAACTGAAGCTTTCACTTCCCTTCCTGATCGGCAAATTCGATGCGGAAATTGACCTGTCCGAGAAGCGAATTCCGAGAAGCTGGAAGGAATTCAAGGCGTGGTTCATCGAGGAGGAAAAGGGACAGTAGTTGGTGGGTACCTCTTTCAATAACCTTTATACCTTCAACTCCAAAACGAAACAATCCTGACAGTTTTTCCCATAAATTGCAGCTTTTCGCAATTTGAAATTACCTTTCGCTTCAGGTTTCAACTTAGCGTTGCGACCTGAATTCAGGGTTCCTTCGCTTTTAATTCAGGCCGCAACCGGAAGTTGCAACCTGATTTCGGTTCCTCAAATCCTCAATTCCTCAAATCCTCGATTCCTCAAATCCTCAATTCCTCAACAAATACAGTCTATGAAGCACCTTTACGTTTTACTCATCAGCTCAATTTTCTTCATTCAGCAAACTGCCAGGGCGCAGATCTTCGTAAAGCAGGATGCCGGAGGGGCCAACAACGGCAGTTCCTGGGCCGATGCCTACACGGACCTCAGCGATGCCCTGAACAACGCCGTTGACGGCGATCAGGTCTGGGTGGCCGGCGGTAGCTACACCCCCGGCGGCAGCAATCCCATGCCCACTTCTGTGTTCAGGGTGAAAAAGGCCGTTGCCATTTACGGTGGGTTTTCCGGAACGGAAAGCAGCCTCGACGAGCGGGACCCCGCCGCCAACCCCACCACGCTGAACGGCGACATCAACGGCGACGACATTCCCAACGACTTCAGCACCAACCGCTTCGACAACACCATCCACATCATGTATGTGGACAGCCTGCTCAGCGGCACCGTGACCATTGATGGGTTTGAGTTCAAAGGCGGACACACGGGCACTGACAACAGCCAGCCGGGCTATTTCTGGCAGGGCGGTGCCATCCATGCCCAGCACCAGGTCCATGTTCGCAATTGCAGCTTCACGGGCAACTTTGCCCGCACGGGGGGCTGCATTTACCTGAGCAACAAATGCTCCGGCTCGGAAATTTCAGATTGCTCCTTCACCCAGAATTCGGGCAGCTCGCAAAGCGCCGGCATTTTCATTGACAACAACTCCGAAACGGTGGTGAGGCGATGTGCCTTTGCCGGCAACCAGACCACCCGTGGCGCCTGCTACGCCTACTTCTGTTTTGACGTGCTGGTGGACTCCTGCTCCTTCTCCGGAAACGTGAACAACAGCGGTGCCGGCGGCGCTTTTTACAATTACAACTCGGTGGGGCTCACCCTCAGCAACTCCTCGTTCACCAACAACGTGGCGGTGAACTCCGGGGCCTTGTATTACGACGCCAACCAGCTTCAATTCGTCAGTTCGGAAAATTTCGTCGTCAACAACTGCGAGTTCATTGACAACAACAACACCGGCGGTGTGGGCGGTGCCTTCCGCAATTTCCAGGGCAGCTATACGCTCGAAGATTGTTACTTCGAAAACAACTCCTCCACCGGCTCCGGCGGCCACATCCGCAACGACACCAACGGCGACAATGTGGTGTACCGAAACTGCACCTTCAAAGACGGCAGTTCCGGCGGCTGGGGCGGTGCCCACACCTGCTACGGCCTGGGCAACTACACCGTCACCGACTGCACCTATACCGGCAACTCCGCCACCAACCTGGGCGGAGCCGCCAACATCGGTTTCGGGGCGCATGTCAGCTTCGACAACTGCACTTTTGACGACAACGAGTCTCAAAACAGCTCCGGCGGGGCGCTTTCCCTGCAAAACGATTCCACCACCCTGGTGGTCACCAACTCCAGCTTCAGCACCAATAAAACGGGTAACAGCGGGGGTGCCATTTTTTCCGGTGCCAGCAGCAGTTCCAGCTTCGTGGTGGTTGACGCTTGCGAGTTCTGGGCCAACGAGGCCAACTTCGGAGCCGCCATCCACACCGGTGAAGGCGGAGCACCCGAAGCCACACTCGAAGTGAGCAACTCCATCTTTGGTTTCAACTTCGCCATGACCCAGGGTGGCGCACTCAACCTGATCGACGTAGATGCCAACATCACCAGTTGCCTGTTCATGAACAACGTGGCCGATGGCACCGGCACCGGTGGCGCCATCTCCAACAACGCCAGCGACTCCAACCACGTGGAGGTGCTGCTCATGAACAACACCCTGGCCGACAACTTCGGCCTCCTGTCAGGCGGCATCGCCAACTGGACCAGCGACGTGGTTGCTTCTTCGACAATGACCCTTCAGAACAACATTTTCAGGCAGGGCGGCGCACTCAATTACGTCATTGAGGCCGGTACGCCACAGGCCGTTTCCAACGGCGGCAACATGTCGGACGACGACAGCATGACGGACATCCTCACCCACAGCTCCGACCTGAACGGCACGGAACCCGACTTCGCCGATCCGGCTGATTTCAACTACCAACTTGCCGACGACAGCCCCGGCATAGATGCCGGCATTGACGACGGTGCCCCCGAATTCGACCTTCTGGGCAACCCCCGCATCAACGAAGTGGACATGGGGGCCTACGAAAACCAAAACGTGGTGAAGGCCGGTGAAACCCTGCTGGAAAACAACGGCGCGCTCAGCCTTTCTCCCAACCCCGCACCAGGCGGCCGTTTCACCCTCAGCCTGGAAAACGACTGGCGAGGCACATTGCAGCTCCGAATTTACGACATCACCGGCACCCTCGTTTTGACGAAGGAAATGAATAAAACAGCCGGCCGGCACCGCCAAAGCCTCTCCCTTTCACTGAGACCGGGTGTTTACCAGTTGCTGGTTTCGAATGGTGAGCAGGCCGTCGCAGAGCGGTTGGTGTGTTATTAAGCACTGATCCGGAAATGACCAATGAAGAATGGGAGGTGGATGAGGGATGAGGGATGAGGGATGAGGGATGAGGGATGAGGGATGAAAGGGCTAGCCCTTCCCAAACTTTACTCTCTACACCCTACACCCTACTCAGGGGTGAGGGGATGAGGGATGAGGGATGAGAGATGAAAGAGCTAGCCCCTCCCAAACTCTACTCCCTACTCCCTACACCCTACTCAGGGGTGAGGGGATGAGGGATGAGGGATGAAAGGGCTAGGTACTCCCAAACCCTACTCCCTACTCCCTATTCTTTCAAAACCACAGAGTTGAACAGAGTTGCTACACAGAGTCAAACAGAGTAGCGCTCCCAAACTCTACACCCTACTCTCTACTCCCTACTCCCTACTCTTTTAAAACCACAGAGTTGAACAGAGTTGCTACACAGAGTCAAACAGAGTAGCGCTCCCAAACTCTACACCCTACACCCTACACCCTAAACTCTACACCTACTCAATGGATTGATTGGAAAAAAACCAGGGGGAAATTTTACGGCTTCAAACACCGTGGAAATGGAGGGGGCTGGACAAACAGTTGAAAAGATGAACAAGTTTTCAAAAATAATTCTCGCAGTTCCTTGCGGATATAAATTCTTGTATTACATTTGGCCGTCCGGAGCAAATGCGTTCTAAAATTCAGGATTGAAGCCCGGTGTCCAATAATTTGGTTCTGTTGGGCGGGGATTCCGAAATATTATTCTCATTCAGATATATGCAACTTGAGTCACATACATTTCAGAGGCAAGGTTTGAACGCTGTCAAGATGGCGAGGCTTGCCGATATTTTAAAAGTTATTTCACATCCGGTCAGGCTGAGGATCATCGAGTTTCTTGAAGAGCGGGAGCCCGTTTCAGTGGGCAGGCTGAGGGAATACCTGGACATCGAGCTATCGCTGTTGTCGCATCACATCAACAAGATGAAAGACAAGGGGATATTGCAATCGTACCGCGAGGGGCGGAAGATTTATTACAGCCTGTCATTCACGCAAATAACCAAGATTTTTGACTGCATGGAGCAATGCGATTTGGATGACATTCTGTAATTGCTCTATCCATATCCGCAACCCCGAATTAACCGGATCAACAGTTTCTTTCACCTATTAAAAACTCATTTTATGGCAGACATGAAAGCTGACAAGGTACTGGACTGTACAGGCCTTTTGTGCCCAATGCCGGTTGTCAAGACCAAAAAAGCATTGAAGGACCTGGAAGTTGGGCAAGTATTGGAAATGGTTTCCACTGATCCGGGGTCAATGCCAGACATGAGTGCCTGGGCAAAGCAAACCGGGCATGAGTTGGTAGAAGCAAAGGATCAGGGGGACAAGTTCATTTTTTTCATCAAAAAAACTCATTGAGTCATGTCAAGTGAAAATGGTAATACCGGAACCAAGCGCCTTGCGCTCATCGCAAGCAGAGGAACGCTTGATTGGGCCTACCCTCCATTCATTCTTGCTTCTGCAGCGGCTTCCATGGATTGGGAAGTGGGTATCTTCTTTACATTTTACGGGTTGCCTTTGCTGAAAAAGGATTTGGATGCGAAGGTGTCGCCCCTGGGTAACCCTGCTATGCCGATGAAAATGCCTTTTGGTGGCGAAGGTTTCCAAAAGGTCAATTGGCCCATCCCGAATATATTGATGGCCAACTTGCCGGGTTTTGAAAATGTAGCCACCGGACTGATGAAGAAGCTCTTCAAGTCGAAAGGCGTGGCCTCCATCGGTGAATTGCGTGAAATGTGCGTGGACCTGGACGTGAAACTCATTGCCTGCCAGATGACGATGGACGTTTTTGGCTTCACAAAGGAGGACTTCATTGATGAAACCGAAATAGGTGGTGCAGCGGCTTTCCTTTCTTATGCAGGAGATGCCGATGTGCAATTGTTTATTTGACTTTACTGCTTTGGTGTCCAGCCCGTTGATATTCTCAAATAAGTGGTAAAGATCCCTAAGTGTGGTCAATACCACAGGGGTGGAGCCAGGTCAAAGGAGTTTGATTTTGAAATCAAAGAAGAAAGTAAGGTGGATAGATGCAGGTGAGGTATCCGCTTTGCGGTCTCAAGCTATTTACCACGCACTGGCTTACGCCAGAAACGAAGAATCACCCGATACGATCGTTTTTGTTCGTCCTGCTGAGCCTTATGTCTGCATAGGATATCACCAGGATGCACGCAAAGAATTAGACCTGAACCATTGCAGGTCTTTTCAGCTGCCTGTCATCAGACGAGAAACAGGTGGAGGAACCGTGTTCATTGACAATATGCAACTGTTTGTGCAATGGATTTTCGCACCGGAGCATTTGCCCCGAAGAGCCGGCACGCGGTTTCAGTATTTCATTAAGCCCATTGTAGAAACGCATCGCCAATTCGGAATCAAAGCCGCTTTTCACCCGCCCAATGACGTACACGTCAACGGCAGAAAGCTGGTTGGTACCGGCGCAGCAGCCATTGGCAATGCGGAGGTGGTAACCGGAAATTTCATCCTGGGTTTCGACTTTGACCGGATGGTCGGGGTATTGAACGTACCGGGTGAATGCTTCCGCCGGATGTTTGCCGACAGTCTTGAAAAGTATTTTTCAAATCTGGGCAGGGAACTGGGTGCTGCACCACCTGCGGCGGAGATCAGAAATGCGTACCTGGAGCATTGCAAAGCCGTACTTCAGAGACCCATCGGGAAAGGGTATTTCACCGAAGAGGAAGAACAGTGGATTCAAAGAATTGAACAAAAATTCACCGCTGATGAATGGGTGTTTCCCGAAGGAAAAACTGCAGAAGTGCCTGCCCGGCGGCTTGTGAAAGTGCATGCCGATGTGTGGGTGGGACAGTGCACCTGGCGATCGAAAAGCGGTGGGGAACTCACGGCGGTTGTACGCCTGCGAGGTAAGCGAATTGATGCGATCCGTTTTTGCGAAAGCGTAGAAATGGACCCGCCGTACAAGTTGGAAGCATTCGAGAAAATGCTGAAACATACGCCATTTGAAAGGGAAGCAATCGAGGAAACCACAAAGGTGTTTTTTGAGTTGCATTCGGTCAGGAGTGAAAACCTGATACCTGAAGAATTTGCCAATGCATTGGTGAAGTTGAAATCGTTGACAGCGGCTGCCCCTTTTTCCATTTGAAAACTGACAAGACATTTTGTGAATTGCAATGCCTCCGCAACTGAACACAGTTTATACCGACCGGGAAATTGCCCGGCTTTATCAGCAACTTCCAGGGTATTGGCTGTTGCTGGAGGTATTGAAAGAATCGGACAACGGAAGGCCGGAAAAATTCAAACTCCTGAAATATTCCAAAGACAAACAGGAACTGCATGAGTTCATGATGGATGAGGATGAAAACTGGAGTTGGGACAAAAAATACATTTTCGTTCATGCCGACCCCGACAAGGAATGTGACCTTGTATGACTCCGGCACACGAAAAGGGTCCGTGGCTGCGGATAAACCCGAACGAAAACTGAAACCATTAACCCGCTAAATTTTGATACAAAGCTATGAGTGAAGATCTCGAAGGCAAAAAGATCCTGGTCATTCAAACCCACGGCGTAGATACACCTACGCGCACCTACTCACCCATTTATTATGCGGTGGCTGCTGCCGCAATGGAAATGGATGTGATGCTGTGGTTCACCATGAACGGAACCAACCAACTCAAAAAAGGAGAAGCAGAGAAAGTCTCGCTGGTGCCCGAAAGTGGCGTAACACTAAAAAGCATGCTGCAAATGGCATTGGACAACGATGTCAAACTGCGCGTGTGCCAGCAAAGCCTGACGCTTTGGGATATGCAACCTGAAGACCTCATAGACGGCGTTGAAATACTGGGTGCTACCAGTATCATCAGCCTGGCATTAGAGTCCGATCACGTAATGTATTTCTAAACTGTTAGCAAATGGCCTACGAAAAAATCAACGAATGTTTTCTGGTAACAGACCTCTACTATTCTGTGGAGGACAACACCTGGGTTCGTGTCAATGACGACGGCACGGTAACGGTTGGTATGACCGACGTGGCGCAGTCACTGGCCGGGCCTATCCTTCATGCGCGTTCAAAAAAGCCGGGTACTGCCCGGAAAAAAGGCCGCCCCATTGGCACAGTGGAAAGCGGCAAATGGGTGGGGCCGGTAAAATCACCTGTAAGCGGTGAAATAATTGAAGTCAACGAAGAGCTGGAGTCTGATGCTCAGATGCTCAACCGCAGCCCTTATTACAAAGGCTGGATTGTGAAAATGAAACCGGACAACCTGGAAGCCGACCTGGCGGACCTCGTCACCGGTGAAGCTGCGGTAGAAGCTTACAGGGCAAAGATTGACAAAGAGGGCATAACCTGTACCCACATTGAAGGCACTGAAACGCCTGAAGCTTAAACAATTGTTCGAAAAACTGCCCCGCCATTTCAACCTTGACCGCGCCTGCGGGCCGGATTGGCAGGTGCACGTTTTCGCACCAATAAATCATTGAATCATGGGACTTGATCTTTCGATGAACAAATACGCCGATGTTCCTTACGAAGAAAAGGAACGGCTTTTCAACGAAGTGAAAGCCGACTTGCGCTTTCACCACGCGCTGTATGGCTGTTACGAGTGTGGTATTTGCGTGGCTGCCTGCCCCTCGGCAAGGTTTTACGATTTCAGCCCGAGGGTCATTGCCCAGGCTACTGCCCGCGAAGATGTGGACCTCATTTACACCCTGATGAACGACAGTATATGGGATTGTTCACAGTGCTTTTCCTGCGATCGTTGTCCTCGTCATAATTCTCCCGGCATGCTGATCACCATTATGCGGGAGGTAGCGGTGAACAACGGCCTTCAAACTGCCAAAGAAGCCCTTGAAGGTTACGGCCGGATCATCTACAAGATCATGTCCACGGGCACGCAGGTGTCTCCTGACATGCTGCAGCCCAATGCCTTTCCCGACTGGGGGCCTCATGTGAAGGACATTTCAGACAACCTGGAATGGTGGCGCAAAGCCCTGCCACCCGAAACCCTCCACACCACTGAAACGGGATGGGCGGTTGATGACAAAACCATCATCGAGCTATATCTCATCTGGCACATGACCGGTGTCATGGACATGATAGAGGAAATAGACGACGGCCTCCACATGATCCTGGTTGACGTCATGGAAGAGAAACTGGAAGAAGAAGGGTATGATGTCTCTTTCTGAAGCACCTGACAGACCCAACATCCAATTCATTCACGAATTAAAATTTCAGTCATGATACACTTGCCGGTAGTAAATCAAGCCAGGGACCGCAATTTTGAGCTGCCCGAAACACCTCCAACTGAGGATTACCACGACATTCTCGATCAACTGGAGAAAGACGGGGAGATCATCGTGCAGCGGGTTCCGGAACCTTACATTGAAGTCAAGACCAAATACGGTCGGACCAAGAAAATACCCGTGGAACGTACCTGGCATCACAAAAGCTGCGGTCAGTGCGGGCACATTCCCGGCTACTCCACCTCCATATTCTGGCTGAACAGAAAGCTGGGCCTGGACTACATTGACCCCAAGGATCAGACCTCCTGTACAGCCTGGAACTATTATGCTTCGGCAACCTCCAATCCTGCTGCCCAGGCTGCTGTGGCCATACGCAACTTCGCCGCTGCATACGAAACGGGCTATTTCCCCATCATTCACTGTGGCACCAGCTTCGGACACTACAAAGAAGTCAGACAAAGCCTCATGCACTATCCGGAACTGCGGGCGCAGGTCCGGAAAATCATGGAAAAACTGGGAAAAAAGCTGGTGATACCGGAAGAAATAGTTCACTACAGCGAGTGGGTCTATGCCATGAGAGACCGCATAGCAGAGCATCAGGTAATGGATATGAGCCCCATCACGGCCACGGTTCATCCGGCTTGCCACTACCACAAACTCATCGAGGAAGATGCCATTTACACACCTGAAATATATGGCGCGCAACGCACCGCTATCATTACGGGTGTATTGCAAAAGATCGGTGTGAATGTGGCGGATTACTCCACCTGGTTTGACTGCTGCGGATTTGGGTTCAGGCATATTCTGGTGTCACGCGATTTTTCCCGTTCGTTTGCCGTTCAGCGGAAAATTGAGGTGATGAAAGAAGAAGCCAATCCCGATTTGGTAGTTACCCATGACACCGGTTGTGTTACCACGCTCGATCAAAGCCAGTTTGCCGGCAAGGCCCACGACAAGAAAGTGGGGCTACCCGTATTGTCAGATTCTCAGGTGGCGGCACTGGCCCTGGGTGCGCATCCATATCTGGTGTTGCAAATGCACTGGCACAACACCGACAACAAGCCCTTCCTCGAAAAAATCGGAATTGACCCAGAGGAAAAGTGGAGAGAGTTTGAAGAACAAGTGGACAAACTCAAAAACGGTGAGCAACTCTACCTCACCTGGGATGATGTAGAGAGTGTGCCGGTATGAACCAGGTGGGCTTGAATTGAACTTGAACATGCTGTTTGTAAACAGATGAGTGATTTTATAAAACCAACAACTTGAAAATGGCAAATCAAAAGATTCTCATCATTGGTGGCGGGCCCGGCGGTCTGGAAGTGGCCAGGGGCATTGCCGAACTCGGTTACGAGGCCGTCCTCGTTGAAAAAAGAGACCGGCTGGGAGGAACCCCCGACGAAGCTTCCTATGCCGCACTCACCCCTGACCTGCGTCCTGCCGAAGAAGCCCTCAACGAAATGATTGAACCCGTTGTGAACCACCCCAACGTGGAAATCATGTACAACACCCTGGTGCATGATGCGGAAGGTGAGTTGGGCAACTTCCGGGTGAAAGCCCTGCAACTTGGCAAAGAGGTGGAAATTGAAGCTGCGGCAGTGATCGTCTGCACGGGATTCACCCACTTTGACCCGGGACGAGAAACACAGAAATACGGGTATTACGAGCACGACGACGTCATCACGCTGGTGGATTGTGAAAAAATGCTCAAGGCCGGCAACTTCGTCAGGCCTTCCAACGGTGAAAAACCAAAGCGCGTCTGCTTCATTCAGTGCGTAGGCTCCCGCGACCGCCAGATCGGCAACGAGTATTGCTCTAAGGTGTGTTGTGGTATTGCTTCCAAACAGGCCATCGAAATCCGCCAGCACGTACCCGACTGCAAAGTCTATATCTTCTACATTGACATGAGGATGTACGGCTATTGGGAAAATGAAATTTACTGGCCGGCCCAGGAAAAATACAAGGTCAATTACATTAAAGGCATTGCCACTGAAATTCTGAAGAAAGGTGATCGCCTGTTGGTCAAAGGTGAAGATACCACCTTGCGGCGCCCAATGGAAGTACCCATGGACATGGTTATCCTGTCAGTGGGTATGGAGCCAAGTGGTGGCACCAAAGAGATGGCTAAGATTTTTGGCCTTAATCAGAATAAGTACGGTTTCATCGAAACAACCGGGGGACCACTGGACACCGTCTCGACCAATGTGCCAGGTGTATTTGCCGTGGGTGCCTGCACAGGACCGGCTGACCTGGAAGACACCGTGTCAATGGCCGGCCTTGCTGCCATGAAGGCTATTTCAGCTATGCGCAAATTGGCTCCGGTCTCAGCCTGATTTTGAACCGCAAACTTCTGACGATATGAGCCAGCCGGTAGATTCTGGTAGCATCAAGGAATTCACCAAGGAGATATTCAGCAAGATTTCCATTGAAACCGTGGAGGCAATGACCGCTGATCTCCAACGGAAAAGCGATGCTTTTGGCCGCCTGCTGGCTTCAGACAGGGTTGACGCCCTCGGGGAAGAACAGTTCAAAAAACTTCTGAAGTGGATATTCTCCACCCGCCGGCATTCCGACAAAGTGCTCGGAGTGGTGCCAATTGAAAAGCTAAGGGATGAAGTGGCTGCCTTGCTCTACGGAGAGGGTCATGTCCACGATCGCTTTCAACACTTTTACGACGCATTGGACGGTATTCCCGAACAGTTGCGCATTGACATGGCGGGGGAGTTGCTTCATTTTACCTTCCCGACACAGCATTGGCTTTGGAGCAGGTGGCTGTGGGACAGAAAAAACAAGACGGGGGCCTTGCGGCTTCTCATCACCGACGACTTTGAGCTGGAAGCAGACAGCATAGCCGAGAGCTATTTGAAAGTCGGTAAAGCCACCCTGTTTGTTTACAAAATGGGTGAGGCCGCCGGCTACCAGGACAGCGAAAAAAGCCTGTTCGGAACCGTCGTCTTTATGAGCGCAGTGTACGTCATTTATACCTACACTGTTCTGCGAATGCGAATGACACAGGAGTTCAACAAAGTGGTGCCGGGGCTTGAAGAGTTCTCCCGTCGTATTCTCGGAATTCACCGGATGGAAGAATATCAAATTGATTAACAATTGAGTACGCTGTAAAAAGTAGCCTTGACAGTTGAGAGGGGTTGATCCCGAGTCAAGCTCGGGAGGTTGAGAGGGGTTGAGAGGGGTTGAGAGTTGGGGGGCCGGCTACCTGCCAGGCAGGGGCATTCCCGGAAAAATGACTTTTTGCAGGAGACTCACAATTGAAATTTTACGATATGCCAGTTGACAAGAACCAGATCGTTGAAAAGGAAAAAGTCGTAGTGGACGGCATCGAACTGACGGCCGAATGGAACCGAATGTTTGAGCAGCGCGTCGTGGCAGACTACGATGATTCGGTTTTGGACCGCATCACCTCCATTGCCGGTGCAGAGTCGCTGGGTTGGTGTTACCAATGTGGCCAATGTGTACCTGTTTGCCCGGTGGACACGGTGGGAGGCGAATACGGCCCCCGCAAAGTGTACCGCAAAGTGCAACAAGGCATTGACCTGCTCACTGACCCGGACCTTTGGAAGTGCACCACGTGTGCCAATTGCCTTCGCGTATGCCCCAAAGCGGTCAATATGATTGAAATCATGCCCGCTGTACGAGAAGAGGCAGTGATGGAAGGTGAAGGTGTGCCCGAAGAGTTGCAGGAGGCTTTCGAAAATACTTTTGAGTACGGCAACCCCCTGGGTGAGTCTCAGCGCAAACGGGCCGATTGGGTGAAGGAAACGGGTGCGGAAGTGCCCATCCTGAAAGAAATCAAAAAGCCGGTGGATGTGCTGTGGTTTGTGGAATGCTACCCCGCCTACCACGCCCGCGGCAAAGAAGCCAGTGCTGCCCTGGCCCATATAATGAACACGCTGGGAGTGGATTACGGCATTTTGGGAACCGAAGAAAAGTGTTCATGTGACTCTCAACGGCTTGCCGGAGAAACTGGACTTTTTGAAGAATTTGCCGAAGAAAACATAAAAACCTTCGGAAAATACAAGTTCAACAAAATCCTCGTCACCGACCCTCATGCACTCAACGCGCTTCGCAAAGAGTATCCAAAATACGGCGGCGAATACGAGGTGGTACACTACACCACCTTCCTGGCGCCCCTGATGAAAAAGCTTGAATTCAAAAACAAACTCGATTACAAAGTCACTTTCCACGATCCCTGTTATCTGGGGCGTCACAACGGTGAGTTTGAAGCACCCCGCCAGTGCATAGAAGCCCTTCCGGGTGTAGAACTGATTGAAATGTGGCGGTGCAAGGCAAACAGCTATTGTTGTGGTGGCGGTGGTGGCGGCATGTGGCTGGATGGCTTCATGGCGGATCACGTCCAGGAGCGGCTTTCGGAAAACCGGGTCAAAGAGGCCATTGAAACCGGTGCAGATGTACTGGCTGTTTGCTGTCCGTACGAAGTGTCCCGTTTTGAAGATGCCGTGAAATCTACCGGAAACGAGGGCAAGCTCCTCGTCAAGGATATTGCCGAGTTGATCCGTGAAGCAATGGGGTAATTGATCAAACAACTTTTTGCATGGAAAAAATCAAAGATTACCAGGTACAAACCGACCGCTACTACGATCCGGAATCGGGCTTTTGGATTAAAGAAGAAGGCGATGTGATCCGCATTGGTTACAACCCCCTGGTGCAGGAAGGCACCGGCGCCTTCGTAAGCCTGATGATGGAGCCGGAAGGCACCCTGCTGAACAGAGGAGATGCTTTTGGAAGTGTGGAAGCTGAAAAACACGTGGGGCAGTTGAAGATGCCGGTCTCCGGGGAAATTGCAGCTGTCAACAAAAGGGTGCTGGAAAATCCTCGCCTGGCAAACCTTGACCCCTACGGAGACGGATGGTTGATAGCGCTGCATCCGACCGGTTTTGAAGATGAAAAGAAGAACCTGATTCACGGCAGAGATTCCATTGTTGACTGGTTTGAAGCCGAACTCAAAAAATACCAGGATAAAGGATGGTTGGCAGAACCTTGACCACTCAATTGCAAGACCGTTACCAGGAGGCTTTCAACATCAGGAAATCCAACTTCCCCGATGAGATCACTTTTTTTGTGCCAACCGGCCTGAAGAGTTATTCAACCAGGGAGTTTCAGCCTTCCCACCCTTACGCTTTCATGTCTGTCAGCCTGACGGGCGCTGCCTGTGCATTGGATTGTGACCATTGCAACAAAAAGATACTGGAGCCCATGATACCCCTCGATAAAAAGGAGGGCCTGTTCAGCATGTGCAGCCGCCTTGCAGCCAAAGGCACCGAAACGGTGCTCATCAGCGGGGGCTCTACCAAAAGTGGAGAAGTGCCTTTTATGAAGCACATTGATGACATAAAAAGGGTCAGAGAGGAACTGGGCTTGCGCATCATTATGCACACTGGGCTGATCACAAAACCGGCTATGGCCAGGGCCTTGAAAGATGCAGGTGTGAGCGGAGTGGCCATTGATATTATCGGTAGTGACGACACCATTCGCGACGTGTACCACCTCAGCGCCACCACTGACGATTACGACCTCAGCCTGAAGGTTCTGACCGATCATGGTCTTAGCCTCAGGCCCCATGTAATTCTTGGATTGCACTTCGGAAAATTTCTCGGCGAATACAATGCCCTAGAAATGATAGCCAAATATCCGGTGCATTCCCTCGTGGTTGTCATCCTCGTTCCCATGCACGGCACCAATATGTGGGGCGTGGAACCCCCAAAAGTTGAAGAGGTGGAAGGGTTCTTTTTGCAAGCCCGCCAATCCATGCCCGACACCTGGCTCATGCTGGGATGTGCAAGGCCGCTTGGCGACTATAAAAGAAAAGTGGACCGGTACGCAGTGGATGCCGGCTTCAACGGCATTGCCTTTCCTGCGGAAAACATTGCCGCACATGCCGGCCTCAAAGGCCTGAAAATCAATTATGTTGAAAATGCCTGCTCCTGTGGAGCTTAACCCGCATGCTTGAATGAACCAGTGGAGATATATCCAGGACGACGGAGCAAATGCAGCCACGGGATTGGCCGCCGATGAGTTGTTGATGGATTATCACCTGAAGGACGGTGTGGAACCTGCACCGGGCGTTTTGCGGCTTTACACCTATCGCGATCATTGCGCACTGGTAGGCAGGTTCCAGAACATTCATGCGGAGTTGGATCTTTCTTATTGCCGGAAGCAAGATATCAGCGTCAGCAGAAGACTGACCGGTGGGGGGGCCATCATCATGGGCCGGCATCAGCTGGGCGTTTGTGTTACCATGCCCGCTCCTGATAAACTTACCACACGGCAATTGTATCGCAAGCTTTCCTTACCGCTTGTTGAAGCCCTGAAAGCCCTCGGCATTACGGCAAGCCTCAGGGGCAAAAATGACCTGGAAGTAAGGGGGAGGAAAATTGCAGGACTGGGCATCTACAGCAACCCCCATGGAATTATTCAGTTTCATACGAGCTTGCTGTTGGACCTCGATCTGGAACTCATGTTAAAGGTCTTGAAGATACCCCTCCAAAAGCTGTCGGATAAAATGATGAAGGGTATTCGCCAGCGAATCACCACAGTGAAAGAAGAAACCGGAGCCCCGATGGATGCCCGGGAATTCAGGCACTTGTTGAAAAAGGCCTTTGAATCAACACTGGGGGTCTCATTTTTTACACAGACTTTTTCTCCTTCGGAAAACAAGGCTATTGATCACCTGGCCCACAGCATTTATGGGCATCCGGACTGGCTTTACAGTCAATCGCCCCAACCCGACATGAATGGAATGGGCGTAAAAAAAACAGCCGCCGGTTTGCTCAGGGCCTATGTGGCGCTCAAGGGTCAAACCATCAAGAGCCTGCTGATTACAGGAGATTACCTGGCTGACAATGGCATCTTCAGTGAAATCGAATCACAACTGAAATGGAGCCCGGCCGAGAAAGAAGCCATAGCCGCTACCGTGGAAAAGGTTTTTCATTCAGGAAAGGAACTCCCGGCCGGAATTGATCCGAAAGACATCACTGCGCTTGTTTGGCGGGCATCGCTGGCGGCCATGAAAGAAGTGCATTACAATTATCGCGGCGCTTGTTACCAGCCTGCTGAATTGCGCCAGGGCGTGTGAGCACTTTTTGAAGAAACAACCATTGTCAAAACGACGAGGCCCCGGTGTTGCAATTGTAACTGACCCAATGCCCTGAAAACCAAAATCCCAATAAGCGCTTAACCGGAAAAACGACAAAACTATTTGCGATATGGAGTACCCACTGCCGACTTTGTCAGCAAATGAGGAAAAAAAGATCAGCCCTGACTATGTAAGGCTTAGTGCCGCCAGCGCGATGGTGCTGCGTATGCAATCAGGGCGGTTTTCACGGGAATTTGACTTCGGCGGCATCAACCTGCTGCTCAACTATGACGATGGCTGCCTCTCCGATTGTGCCTATTGCGGCCTGGCCCGTACCCGCCCCGGCGATTACGAAGAAAAGTCATTTATCCGCGTGGATTGGCCCTTGTTCGAAACCGACGAAGTCATTGAGCGACTGGTGCGTTACGAGGACAAAATGACGAGGCTCTGTATCTCAATGGTCACGCACGGCTCTGCCTACAGAGATACCTGTGAGATTACCGAAAAGATTTGCCAGCGGGTCAAAACCCCTTTGTCCTTGCTCGTTGCCCCTCCCACCCTCAACCGTGAACGCCTGCAACACCTGAAGGACCTCGGCGCTGATATGATTGGAGTAGGACTGGACGCCGTCACCGAGGAAGTCTTTTTCGATCGGCGTACCAATGTGCCCAAAGGCGGCTTGAAATGGCAGAACTATTGGGACATCATCAATTACTCCAGGGAAATATACGGCCCCTGGAAAGTCAACATACATTGTGTGGTGGGACTGGGCGAAACCGACAGGGACCTGTGTGATATGTTTTACCAATTGAAAGAAAGACAGATACTCGCTTATCTGTTTTGCTTCAACCCGGAGCCCGACTCCCGGATGGGTAACCACCCCAAATCTTCCATCAAGCGCTGGCGCAGAATACAACTGGTCAAGCACCTTGTCGAAAACTACGATCTTCCGCCTTCCGCCCTGGAATTTGATGAAGAAGGTGCCCTGTCCAGGCTGAACACGCCTTCCTCCGTCATCAACCGCGTGTTGCGAACCCTTGACAAAGGCATGCCATTCATGACCGACGGATGCCCGGGTGAAAACGGCGAGCCCGGTTGTACAAGACCTTATGGCAGCTATCGCCCCAGTGAATCCTACAGAGACTTTCCCTTTGAACCTGAAATGGACGACCTCCAGCTCATCCGCCGTGAGCTCATGTTGGAAGAGCTGGTCGGCTGACACGATCAATGAACTCTGAACCAATAATTCAAAAATACAAGCAATATGAACATCATTGTTCCTCTGAGACAAGTCCCCGATTTGGTGGAAGAACTCGAAATCGAATCCGGAGGTAAGGACCTCGACCGGGAATGGCTGAAATTCAAGGTGAATGAATTTGACGACCACGCCCTGGAAGAAGCGCTTTGCTTTAAAGAAGACCACGGCGGGCAGGTCATTGCCATCGCACTCGATGCCAACGACGCCGACAAAGCCTTGTATGCCGCAGCAGCCAAAGGAGCTGACCGGGTCATCAAGATCACCGGAAACTTTGAAGGTCAGGTAGCCAGCAGAACTGCCGCCAAGGCAATGGCCAATGTCATTGCCCAGCTTGAATGGAATATGGTTTTTGCCGGCGTTCAGGCAGTTGATGAAAGAGACGGTCAGGTTGGCGTGCTGCTGGCTCACTTCCTCGGTGTACCTCATGTCAGTGTGGTAACGGGGGTGTCCAATAACGGCGGCACCCTGGAAATCCACAAAGAGTACGGTGGAGGTATCATAGCCGAATTTGAAGTGGCACCACCGGTTGTGCTCGGCATTCAGGCAGCACGTCAAACTCCCCGTTACGTTCCGGTAGCAAAAGTTCGCAGGGCTATGCGATCTACCGATCTCGAAGAAATGGACGCAGGCGATGTATCGGTAAATGTTGGCTCTCAGGTTACCCGCATGTACAAGCCCGAAGCAGGAGGCAGGGCTGAAATGCTCGAGGGCTCAGCCGAGGAGGTTGCTGCCAAACTTGCCGAGATCATCCGGAGCAAGGTTTGACAACCTGGTCCTTTTCATGCTTTTCTTTCTTTTCGTCAAAACCACAAAAAAGAATTCAAAATGAATGTTTACGTCATAACTGAACACCTCAATGGCAGTATTTCAGATCACACCTTTGAACTGCTGGGCAAGGCAAAACAATTGGCCGGTGGTGACAGTGTTACCGCTTTGCTGGCCGGCCACGGGGCGGAGGGCCTCGCTTCGCAATTGGGCGCTGCCTCAAAAGTTTTGTACGCCGATCATCCCAACCTGGAAAATTTCAACCCGCAAAGTTATTGCAAGGCATATTCCCAAATGCTCAAAGATCGCATGCCCGGACTCGTACTGGTGCCTTATTCTTCAATGGGCATGGACCTGGCTTCCGGGCTTTCGGTAAGCCTTGACGTACCCGTACTGGCCTATGCACAGGATGTCAATGCCGGGGGAGGAAAAATTACCGTGGTCAGCCAGTTGTACGGTGGCAAGATCAACGTGGAATCAGAAGTGGACGGCGACAGTTGCATAGCGGCAGTATTGGCCGGGGTGTTCTCCGCTGATGAAGGGAAGGCCGACGGCAGCCCTGAAGTGGAGCAGGTAAGTGTTGACGGGCTGGACGACCTCCAGGTGAAATTCAAACGCCTGATCGAGCCTGAAGGCGGCGATGTGGATATCACACAGGCTGAAGTGCTCGTCAGCGTTGGCCGTGGTATTCAGAGCGATGAAAACTTGTCCATTGCCGAAGAATTGGCCGCAAAACTCGGTGGAGCCGTTTCTGCTTCACGCCCCATTGTTGACAACAAATGGCTGCCTAAAACCAGGCAGGTTGGTAAATCCGGTCTCAAAGTAAAACCAAAGGTTTACATAGCCCTGGGCATAAGCGGCGCACCCGAGCATATCGAAGGGATGAAAGATTCCGAGCTCATTATCGCCATTAACACGGACCCCAATGCTCCCATTTTCGATTACGCCAATTACGGAGTAACGGAAGACCTCTTCGACGTGGTGCCGGCACTGACAGAGAAACTCTGATGGGCCGCCTCGCCGCCAGAGCACACATGCGTAAGCTTTTGGCTGTTTTTTGAAAAAGATTATTTCCTTCGGTAAACAGAGGCGCAGGAGCAGTGCCGGGGCAAATTGATTTTCACACTAAACGACACTTTATTATGGAACAGGCTACCAGAGAGATATTCATGAACTTCCCGGTGTGGATGCAGGTGGTGTTTTATGTCATCGGCTTGTCCACATCAGCCTTTTTCATTTACGGATTTTGGTTGCGCATCAAAAAATACAGGCGTGGCCGGGAGGCCGGGCGGTTCAACAACCTGGTGGGACGCTTTTTCAAAGCGCTGGGTATGATGGCAACCAATGCCACCATTTTTAAACGGGATACCTACGCAGGGGTAGCCCACTGGCTTATTTTCTGGGGCTTCGTGGTTTTGTTTCTCGGAACAGTCACCGTTGCGGTTGACCACGACTTTTTGGAGCTGGTCTTTGAATACCGCCTCCTCAAAGGAAGTTTTTACCTGTGGTTTTCTCTTTTCCTCGACGTTTTCGGTGTCTTTTTCATTGTTGGATTGCTGATGATGATTTTCAGGAGGGGTGTGATGCACCCCCCCCAGCTCGATTACCGGCGACCGGACCTTCCTCCGGAAAAATACAGCCGTGCTTCGTACAAAAAGGACGACAAAACCTTTTTGTGGCTCTTGCTCATCATCGGTCTTACAGGTTTCCTGATCGAGGGTTTGCGCATAGCAGCTGAGGGCATGCCTGCATTTGAAAAATGGTCACCGGTGGGGTGGCTCATTGCCGGCTGGGTGGAAAACCTGCCCGTGAGTACTTTGCACATGTACACCTGGTGGTTTCATGCCGTAATCGTTTTGGTATTCATCGCTTACATCCCGTTCTCCAAGGCCATGCACATGTTGGTTGATTATGCCAACCTCATGTTTGTGGATGATCTCGCTGCCCGTCGTCTGCCCCGTGTTACGGAAGAAAAAATGAAGGAAGGCATGGGCTACCTCAAACTGGAGGATTTCACCTGGAAGGAACTCCTCGATTTTGACGCCTGCACCAAATGTGGCCGATGCCATGCCGCTTGCCCCGCCAACGCCTCCGGCGCGCCGCTGTCACCCCGGGATCTCATCCTGGACCTTCGCACCTTTGCCAATGAAAAGCTGGGCCCCAAAGAGTGGTTCTCGCAGGTTTTCCTCAATGGCAACGGCAAAAAGGATAAGGCCCTGGCAGGTGGGGTGATCAAAAAGGAAACCCTGTGGTCATGCACCACCTGCATGGCCTGTGTGGAAGCCTGCCCGGTGGGCATCGAACACCTGACATCCATTGTCAACCTGCGCCGTACCCTCGTTGACGAAGGAGAAATGGAAGACAGCCTTCAGGATGCCCTCATGAACATTGGAGACTATGGCAACTCCTTTGGCCAATCTGAACGCATGAGGGCCAAATGGACCAAAGACCTCGATTTTAAAATCAAGGATGCCAGAAAAGAACCCGTCCAATACCTGTGGTTCGTTGGTGACTATGCCTCTTTCGATACCAACGTACAGCAAATGACCCGCAAAGTGGCCAACTTGTTCCACAGTATCGGACTGAATTTCGGCATCTTGTACGAGGCGGAGAAAAATGCAGGAAACGATGTGCGCCGCATTGGCGAAGAAGGCCTCTTTGAAATGCTGGTGGAAGACAATTCGGAGGCGCTCAAGGATGCCCAATTCAAAGAGATCATTACCACTGATCCGCACACCCTCAATACTTTGAAATACGAGTATCCGGAGTTTGGGGCCAACTACAAGGTGTTGCACTACACAGAATTGCTTTGCCGCCTGATGGACGAGGGGAAACTGAAGATCAGCAAAAAACTCAACCAGTACAAAGTTACCTACCACGACCCCTGTTACCTCGGGCGGTACAACCGCCAGACCGAAGCTCCGCGTCGCTTGTTGGAGGCCCTGGGTGTGGATTTCCACGAAATGAGGCGCTGCAAGGAAAATTCCTTCTGTTGTGGTGCCGGCGGTGGCCGCATCTGGATGGACGATTCAAAACTGGAAAAACGCCCCAGTGTGCAGCGCATAGAAGAAGCTCTGGAAATTGATGGCGTCAACCTCTTTGTCGTCGCTTGCCCCAAGGATTACACCATGTTTTCCGACGCTGTGAAAACCTCCGGCAACGAAGACAAGCTGGCAGTGAAAGACATCATTGAACTGGTGGAAGAAGCCCTATGATATACTCAAAACGAAGTGGTTTGGGCGGCTCCGCCACCCAAACTTCCAACCCCTCATGAAGTTCAAAGCTGAAATCTTCCCAAACTACTTCGACTTGGGTATAAAAGGGTGCATATTCAGAAACTGACCGGAGTTGCTGACTGCCGGGGTCAGATTTAGGAGGTGGCCGGGTGTCACCTCCTAACTTTTAAAATCCAACATGGCTGCATCACTGAAAGAATATCTTCAAGACCCTTTTCTGAAAAAACTCTGGGATGCCGTGCGGCGTGCAGGCCCTGTCCGCTCCGTTTCGCTCGACCTGACCCACGTTTGCAACCTGCGCTGCAAAGGCTGTTACTATTTTGAGGAAGGAATGGATGCCTTTTATACCGAAGAGGCAGAAAAAGCATTGGATGAATGGATCGGGAATGAAAAAGCCCGCGGCACCAATTTCGTAACAATCGTGGGCGGAGAACCCAGCCTGGCCTTGAAGCGGCTTAAAAAAGTTTACGACAATTTCAAGCTCAGTGTGGCCACCAATGGCCTTCGCAAAATACCCTTTGAAGGCTTTGAGAACCTGCCCATAGGCATCGCCGTTTGGGGCAGTTCAGCAACCGACAAATACCTCAGGGGAAGCGGCAAAGTGGATGTGTTTCAAAAAGCACTCAAAAACTACAAAAACGATCCCCGGGCATTTTGGTACTACACGGTGGCACCTGGCCTGGCACACGAAATAGAGGAAGTTGTTCAGCAGTGCATCGCCAATGGCAACCCCATTCTTTTCAACTACTATTCTGATCTCGGCATGGATGATCCGGAACTGGACTACCGGGCGGGCTTTGACGAAGTTCATGATACCATCAACCGGATGATTGAAAAATACCCGGAGCACATTCTTACAACTTCCTATTTCAACAAGGTTGTCACCACGGGCAACTTATTCGGAATGAAATGGGGCTACGGCGTCTGTACCAACCTTTCGACAAACCATCCGGGAAATTTTCAGCGCTTTGACAACGGCCAGCCCTACAACAAGCACTTCAGGGCTTACAATGCCGATTACAAAACCACCCGCCGCTGTTGTACGGGCATAGACCGGGACTGCAGTTCCTGCTTTGACACCTGGGAACACTTCTCATGGATCATGATCCACCTGAAAAAGCACCTCCACTCCAAATCAGCCTTTGCCGGCTGGCTGAGCACCATGTACGTATTTTACTTTCTCAGCCGCTTTATCCCTTTTGAGCAAGGCCGCAAACTCATGCCCGGTATCCATCGGATGATGAGTGCCGGACAAGTGCCGGCATGAGCGTTCAGTAAAAGCGATTTGCTGCCTCCCTGTAAATGACTTCCAGCAAGGTTTGGCCCACAGCCTTCAGGGTGCGGGGGTTGATCACTTCCAGGTCGTCGTCGTGGGTGTGCCAGTGGGCGCCGAAGCCGGTGCTGGTGGCAGCGCTTTTGTTGATGATGTCTATCATGGGTATTTTGGCGATGGTATTGACGAAGTAATGGTCGTCGGTGATGGGGCCGGATTTGGTTTTCACGAAATAGTTGCCATAGCCGATGTCTTTGGCCAGCTTCCACACTTTGTTGACCACCTGCGGGGCGTATTGCATGGAGATGCCCTCTTTTGGGAACCTGGCGTTGGCCGCCCCTACCATGTCCAGCAGGATGCCGTATTTCGGGCGATAGCCCGGAGGCACGATGTTTCGGGACCAGTATTGCGAGCCCAGGCACCAGCTTTCGGGTTGCGGGTTGCTGTCGTCGTCGCTGCCCTGGTCTTCGGCATCGAATAGCAGGAGGTCCACGCCGATGTCTGCCGGATGCGCTTGCAGCTCGCGGGCTATTTCCAACAGGACGGCCACTCCGCTGCCCCCGTCGTCCGCTCCCGGGATGGGTTCGTTTCTTCGTTCTTTGCTCAAGGGCGAGTCGGCATGAAAGCGGCTGTCCCAGTGGGCAGCCAGCAGGATGCGCTTCGACAGTTCGGGCCGGTACCGGGCCATGATGTTGTAGCCTTTGAGCTCTTCGCCAAAAAAGGCTTTGGCGGTGAATGGCTGCCCGATCACTTCCAACCCGTAAGATTTGAATTTGTCCACCAGCCAGTCTTGGCACCGGGCATGGGCAATGGTGTTGGGTACCCTGGGCCCGAAAGCCACCTGCGCTGCCACGAACTGAAAAGCAGAATCCCGCTCAAAGCGGGGTACGACCACCGGCTCCAGCTCTTCTTCAACGGTTCTGGGCGGATGATCGGATTTGCAGCCCAGGGGGGCTTGCAGGGTCAGTATTGCCAGAAGCAAAAAAAGATTTTTGAAGTGCTTTACATTCATTTTGACTTTTTTAGGAAGATGGGATAGATCAGTGAACCAACGAGCCCGAACAGGATGGTGGTGATCACATATACGGTCAGAAATATACCCGTGGCATCCACATTGTAATCGTACATACCGTTTTTTTCTGCAAATACCACGGGAAAGGTTGGACTGATGTAAACGATGAAAATGTAAACGAGCAAGGTGCTCAACGGAATGAGCAGCAAGGTGGTGATGGCACCCGCCCAGAATCCCTGTTTCCAGGTCATCAGGCTGCCGAAGTCGCGCTCCCGCTTTTCACGAAGCATCAGGATGTACCCGACCACAAAGATGGCTACGCCGATTGTCATATCAACGCGAGTCCAGGTCTTGTAATTCTCAGGGGTGTGCAGCCCCAGCATGTTTTCAATGTTGAACAGCACAAAGGCCAGGATGGAAATGATGATGGCCCATTTGGTTTCAGCTTTCATAATAAAGACAATTGTTTACCCTTTACCGGTTCTTTTGAGGTAGGCTTCGTAGCCTTCGGCTTCCAGGGCCTCGTATTTGCCGGCCACGCCGTCGGCAAGTTCCTTTTTGTAGTCAAGCACCCTTTTCAGCAATGCCGGGTCGGCGCTGCCCAGGATTTGCGCAGCGAGGATGCCTGCATTTTTGGCGGCATTGAGCGCCACGGTGGCCACCGGCACCCCATTTGGCATTTGCAGAATGGACAGGACAGAATCCCAGCCGTCTATAGAGTTGGACGACTTGATAGGCACCCCGATCACCGGCAGGGGCGACAGCGAGGCCACCATGCCCGGCAGGTGGGCGGCCCCGCCGGCACCGGCAATGATCACCTTTACGCCTCTTTCATGTGCTCGCTTCGCAAACCCGAACATCCGCTCCGGTGTGCGGTGCGCTGATACAATGGTGACCTCATACGGCACGTCAAAAATTTTCAACACATCGGCGGCCTGCCTCATCACCGGCAGGTCCGAATCGCTTCCCATGATTATACTGACCATGATTCTTGTTTTTGCTTAGTCAAAATAATTTTCCCTTCGGGTAAATCAGGTTTGTTCGTCGTTTCGGCCGCCCACTTTGGCCATTCTCTCGGTGAGGTGTTTCACAATGTTGAACTCACTCAGGAAGGCCCGGGCCACGGCCCTCAGTACGGTGTAAGCCGGAATGGCCAGCACCATTCCCAGGATGCCGTTAAGCTTGGCACCCATCAGCACCACGATGAATATCTCGAGTGGGTGCGCCAATACGCTTTTTGAGAATATCACCGGCTGCAAAACATAATTGTCGAAAGCTTGTGCACCGGCAAACACTGCAACAACCTTGATGATCAAAGGCAACAGTTCGGTGTAAAAATCGAGTTGAAGACCGGAGGAAATGGTGAAAATGACGCCAAATACAGCCCCGATGATGGGACCGATGTAGGGGATGATGTTCAGAAAGGCAGCGATAAAGCCGATGAGCAGCGCATTCTTCACCCCCAGAATGGAGAGGAAAAAACTCACAAAAACCGTGATGCTCAGCATTTGCAGCAGCAGCCCCCTGAAATAGCGACTCAGCATGGTGGCGCTGTCGTCAATGGCTTTGCGGACCTGGGCGCTGTATTGTTCGGGCATCAGCGCTACCACAAAGTTGACGAAGAGCCCCTGTTCACGAAGGAAAAAGAAAGTGATGAACAGCACAGCAGCGGTGCCTACCAGTATGCTGCCGGCAGCAGCTATGAGGTTCCCGAACAACACCCCGATGGTGGCCGGCTCAAGCCAGTTTGAAAAAGTGCTTTCCAGCATTTTGGCCAGGCTGTCGGTGGGGTTGATAATGCCAATCGCGTGCAGTTCATCTTCCAGGTTGCGGAGCGGTTCCTGCAGCACTTGAGCTATCGCGTGGTAATCCACACCGGCCAGGTTGTTCACCTGCTCGATGATGGGCGGCAGAAAAATCCGGATCAGCAGCCCCACCACCAGAAAGAAGGTCAGCAGGGTGAGCACCGCCGCCAGGTTGGTGCCGATGCGGAACTTCCAGATGCGGATGTATTGCTGGTAAAAGTTCATCAAGGGCTTGCCGACCATGGACAGCACCCAGGCTATGAGCGTGTACGCCACAATGTCGCTGAAATAGTACACCAGTGCACCTATCAGCAAAAAGCTGGCAATCAGCGCCAATGTCCGGTTGGATATTTTCATTCAAAAGGTCGTTGGTGTGTGGAGGATTATGAGGATTATAGGGATTATGAGGATTATAGGGATTATGGAGGTTTAGGGATGCATGGAACCAGTCGCCCTCGATTCTTCAATTCCTCTCCCGACGAAAGTCGGGATCAATTCCTCGATTCCTCAGTTCCTCAGTTCCTCAGTTCCTCAGTTCCTCAATTCCTCAATTCCTCAGTTCCTCAGTTCCTCCCCCGATCCCGAAGGCTTTCGGGCTATCGGGGCTCGATTCTTCACTTACAGGCCATTCAAACTGAAGGTCCACCTCCAGCTCTGAACTCAGGCTTTGGCACACGGGGCAGCCCCTGGCTGCGTCTTCCAGGAGGGCTTTTTGCTCCGGCGAATAGTTTTTTTCCGGAAGCTGGATTTTCAGTTCCACCCGGCTGATGCGGCGCGGGCTGCTGCCCATGATCTTATTCACCTCGCAGGCGGTGCCGTTGATGTCAATGCCATTGTCGCGGGCCCTGATGCCCATGATGGTGATCATACATGAGCCGAGGGCAGTGGCCACCAGGTCGGTGGGTGAAAACGCTTCGCCCTTGCCCTGGTTGTCAACCGGTGCATCGGTGATGATCTCCTGGCCGGAGCGCAGGTGTGTGGCCCGGGTTCTGAGATTTCCTTCGTAAACAATTTTGGATGTCATTTTGGATAAAATGTTTGTCAGAGGATAAAAGCCGGCTGAGCAAAAGTGCGAAAATAGATGCACACTTCGCGGAAGGCTAATCCCGCAATGTTTTCGAATAGAGCGCCATCAACTGGTCGGTGAGCTTTCGGGGATGGAATTGCCGCCAGGCGAAGGCATGGGATTTTTCTGCCATTTCCTTCCGGGCCGCCTCGTTGTCCAGCAAAAACCTGATGGCCTCCGCCAGGGCGCCGGCCTCGTCGGGGTCAATGGTCATGGCATGGGGGCCGGCGGCTTCCGGCAGGCTGGAAACGTTGGAGGTGATCACGGGTGTGCGGCAAAAATGGGCCTCAGCCACCGGCAGTCCAAAACCCTCGTAAACAGAGGGATAGATCAGTGCCGTGGCATTTTGATACAGTTGTTTGAGCTGGCGGTTGTCGTGCAAGTTGTGGAACCACCGGAAGTACTCGTTGAGGCCGTGGCGCCCAAGCAGTTCCATGACATGGGCTTTGTATTTGCGGCCATTGCCAACCACCAGCACCGGCAGGCGGCAACTCTGTGGCAGCAGTCGGTAAGCCTGCACCAGCAATGCGAGGTTCTTTCGCTCTATCACACTTCCGACGTACAAAAAATAAGATTCGGGCAGGTCGAAAGGCAGGGGTTTTTCTTCTTTTCCTTCGGTCAAAAACACCTCGTTGCAAACCGGGTAGATCACTTCTGTTTTTTCTTCGGCAATGCCGTAGAATCTAACCAGGTCCCTTTTGGTGGCCTCGCTGATGGCTACCACCGCCTCGGCCTGCCGGGCCGCCCGGGAGAATTTCAGGTCGTAGATCCGTCGGTCTATCCAATGGTAGGTCTGCGGATAAACTTTGAAGATCAGGTCCATGATCGTCACCACCGATTTCACCCCTGCAGAACGGATGTTCACCGGCAGTTCGTTGCTCATGCCGTGGTACAGTTCAATGCCATCGGCTTTCAGCCGGCCGGGTATTGCAAAGCTTCTCCACAGCCCTCCGGGCAACAGGCCCGGCCGGTGGGTATGCGCTTTTTCGTGTTCCAGAAAAAAACGGGTCTCTTCATTTTCAACAATGCGGGGCGTGTAGAGGTGGTATTCGTGTTCCGGAAATTGCCGCAACAGGCCAGCCAGCGTGGTGCGGTTGTGGTTGCCCAGGCCGGTGAAGTTGCAGTAGAGCCTTTTTGCATCAAATCCGATTTTCATTACCTTGTGTATGACTTTTGGATAAGCCCGGCACAAAGGAGAAAAAAGTTTTTCGATAATTAACCTTATTACGCCATGGATCAAAAGCCCCGGCCGGATTCTTCTGAGGAGTATTACTCGGCAAAAGAAGTTCTGACAAACTTCATCGGTGCAGTCCTGCTTACGCTAATCGGCCTTGTTCTGTTTTTCGGAATGAAACACTGGAGCAATGCCGGACGCAACTACCCCCTGACCGGAACACCACTGAACCTCGACGAGGTCAAACACTTCCCGGCCGACAGTTGTGGCACCCACGTGGTACTCATTCAGCCGTGGATGACGACCATTGACTACAGCAGTGAGCGAAATTTCAGGAAGAAGATTTTCGGATACATCAAGGAGGGACAAAAGCAGGGCCTCATTCCAGAAGGCTCACTGATCGTTTTCCCCGAACACATCGGCACCTGGCTGGTGGCGGCCGGTGAAAAGCGTTCGGTAATCCACGCACCCACCATTCAGAAAGCCATGACCACCATGCTTCTGAGCGATTTGTTTATGCCCGGTTTTTCGCTTAGCAACATTCCCGAAGGAAAATCCAAAGTGCCGGTGGCCATCTTCCGGTACAAGTCATCCGAAATGCAGCGCATTTACCGGGAAGTGTTTTCAGAAGTGGCCAAAAGCACCAAGTCTTACGTCATAGCCGGCAGCATCGTGGAATACACCGAACCCACAGACAGCCTGAACGCACCCGGCCTTTACAATGTGTCTTACGTATTCAACGCCCAGGGTTTGGAGGTGGCCAAAATCTTCAAAGCCTATCCCACTGCCGATGAACTCGACTTCCTCAATGCTTGCCAAACACCCTGGCGGCGTTCGGTGGTCACCCCGGTGGGGCTTACCCAGGTCTTCATCTGCGCTGATTCGTGGCAACCGAATGCCTACCTGCAAGCCAAAGCCGATTCGGCTTATTTCATCGCTGTCCCATCATTCATCGCCGGCAATGGGCACCTGCAACAAAGCTGGCATGGCTACGACGGTGCCCCCGCCCCCGATGATGTGGCAGTAGCCGACACCGGTCACCTCACCGAAGCCGAAGCCTGGGAGCGCTACGCCCTGCCCGGCAGGCTGCACCATTCCGGTGCTTCCAACGGCTGCAATGTTTTCCTTCGGGGACAACTGTGGGACCTCGGCAGCGATGGCCATTCCTATTTTATCCGCAATGGAGAGTTGCTGAGAGGAGACAGCCTGGCAAGAGGCAGCATTTTAAGTGCCTGCTTTCAGACGGGGAGGTGGGGGAGTGAGCGGTGAGAAATGCTGCTTGTTACCATTCAATTGTTTTTATCAGGTAGAACTCAACAATAGACTTTCCGGATTCCTACCTTTAACCCAAACAACCACCCATGTGCGACACCTTCGTCACATTGCCCGACAGGGCGAAGAACCAGGCAGTGCTTTTTGCCAAAAATTCCGACCGGGAGCCGGATGAGGCGCAGGCCATTGTGCGCATTCCGGCCATGCGGCACGGCGGGCGCAGCTTGCGCTGCACCTACATCGAAGTGCCTCAGGTGGAACGGACCTGTGAGGTGCTGCTGTCCAAACCGTTTCAGATGTGGGGTGCGGAGATGGGTGTCAACGAGCACGGGGTGGTCATCGGCAACGAGGCGGTTTTTACCCGGCTGCGAATTGCGAAGAAAAACACCGGCCTGACCGGCATGGACCTGTTGCGGCTGGCACTGGAACGCAGCCGCACCGCCCGCCTGGCCCTGGAGTGCATCATCGGGCACCTCGGGGAGTACGGGCAGGATGCCTTCGGCGGCTATCGCAACAGGGGATTTTACTACCACAACAGCTTCCTCATTGCCGATGCGAAAGAGGCCTGGGTGCTGGAAACTGCCGGCAGGCATTGGGTGGCACAACAGGTGACGCACGGGGTGAGGAGCATTTCCAACAGCCTGAGCATTGAAAACCGCTACGACCTCATCAGTTCTGACGCCATTGCCTACGCAAGAAAAAGAGGCTGGCACCGGGGCCCGGAGGAGGGGTTCAGCTTCAGAACAGCATTTTCCGACTGGCTCTACACCACCTTTGGCAGGGCCCGCATCAGAATGAACACCACACGGGGCGAGGCTGAAAGCTGTGCGGCTGGTGTATCCGTCAAGGATGCGGTCCGGATACTGAGCAGCCACAACCTGCCCGACCCCCGGTTCAAACCCTCCAGAGCCAATACCGCCTCCGTTTGCATGCACGCCACCGGACTGCTGAACCCCAGCAATACCACCGGTTCCATGATCGCTGAAATACCTCCGAACGGACCAATAACGGTTTGGCTCACCGGCACTTCCATGCCCTGCCTTTCGGTGTACCTGCCTTTTTTCTTTGGTGGTAGCTCCCTGCTGGACGACTGGCAACTGCCCGGTGCCACACCCGACGACAGCCTTTGGTGGCAGGCCGAATTGCTGCACCGGGAAATCTGCACTGACTACCAAAACCGAAAATCCATCATTGACGAAGAAAGACAAGCCTTTCAGACCAAACTGCTGCACGAAACCCACAGCCTGCTCAAACAGAACCCCAGCGCGGAGGAACTGGACAGTTACAGCGCCAAATGCCTCCGGGAATACTGCCAATTACTGGAAAAATGGTCGGCAACCATTAGCGCCGCTCCCCGTAAAAAGAGCTGGTGGATGCCCTGAGAGTGATTGCCCCTGTGTGAGCTGGCTGGCAACACATGCAATTATCTCTTACTTTTGAGAACAGATTGCAGAAGACCTGCGGCCGCACGGAATGTTGAAATGTTGATTTGTTGAAATGTTTAGGAGGGAATAACCGTTCAGTAACGTGCCTTAAATTCACACCCCTAACCCCTTCAACCGTCTCAGCACTTCAACAAATCAACCGTCTCAACACTCTCAACATCCCACGGACTGATTGCTGCCTATGCGTATAATCCCATTACTCCTGAGCATTGGTTTGAGCGTTTTCTTCGCTGCGCAAACGCAGGGGCAGAACTGTGGATGTGAAGACCAGGGCAATTGCCCGCAAACTTTCCCGCCCAATTCCACCACCACCGTTTGTTACGACATCACCGACGCTTTCAACAACGACCTGGCAGACCCCGCCCAGGGTGTCTGCGGGGTGTATGTAAAGTTCCGGCACGGCCGTGTTGGCAACCTCAACCTGACCCTGACCAGCCCCGACGGCACCCAGGTAACCCTGGTGGATGCCAGCAGCAACTGCAACACCTGGACACCCGTAGCGCTGTGGGACATCCAGTTCGTACCCTGCGGCGACACCTGCGTGCCCGACACCATTGGCAACTGCCCCTATCCCTGCACCTTTGAAGGCTGCCCGCCCAACTGCGCCTGGCAAAACGCCACCTACACCGGCTCTTACCACCCCTTCAGCGGCTGCCTGGAAGACTTCAACAGCGGCCCGGTGAACGGCCAGTGGTGCCTGGAAGTGAGCAACGACGCCATGTTCAACGGTGGAGAGATCTTCGATTTTCAAATCGTGCTTTGCGACCAGTCCGGCATCTTCTGTTGCGAAGCCGACGCCGGCAACCTCGCCTTTGAGCCCGACGTGCTGGCCTGCCAGGGCGACAGCACCCTGGACCTCAGCCCAAACCCCATCTACGGCGCCGCCGTGCCCGACAGCAGCTACGGCTACACCTATACCATCTTCGCAAACGACAGCCTGCTGATTTACGACAGCCTCACCGACCTCACCGGCTACCTGCCGGGGCAGTACCAGGTCTGCGGCCTCTCTTTCCTCTGGGCCGACAGCACCAACCTGCCGGCGGCCGGCACTCCCCTCACCCCCGACAGCATCTACAACAACCTGCACGGTCCCAACCCGGACTTCTGCGGCGACATTGACACCAACTGCATTCTCGTGAGCATCTCTGCTCCCATACCGCCCCAATTCCTCACGGACACCATCTGCGGCGGCGACACGGTTTTCGTCGGAACATCGGCTTACATCGCCTCCGGCAATTACATTGACACGCTGGCATCCGCAGGTGGCTGTGACAGCATCATCAACCTCAGTCTGACGGTGCTGCCGGCCGATACCCTCATGCTGGCCGACACCATCTGCAGCGGGCAGTCGGTCATCGTCGGAACGGATACCATTGGCACTACCGGCACCCACGAAGTCCTCTTGCAAAACAGCTTCGGCTGCGACAGCCTGGTGCTGCTCGACCTGCTGGTGGTGCCGCCGGACTCCACCTTTCTGACAGACACCATCTGCGGGGGCGATACGCTTTACATCGGCACCATGCCGTTTTACCAGACGGGCATTCACTCTGTTACCCTGACCTCCTCATTCGATTGCGACAGCGTGGTGGTGCTGGACCTCACCGTCATTGAAATCATCCTCGATGTAGAGCCCAGCGATGAACTCACCTGTGCCATTCAGGAGGTCTCCCTGGATGCCACGGTGGTGGCCACCACCGGTACGCCCACCTACCTGTGGAGCACGACCGGCGGCAACATTACCGGGCCGCTGAACACGCCCACCACCACCGCCAATGCGCCCGGCATGTACACCGTATCCGTGCAGGTGACCGGTTGCAGCCTGAGCTCCGACATCACCGTTGGCCAAAACATCCTGCCGCCAACAGCGCTGCCCCTGATAGCCGGCCCCGATACCCTCACCTGCATGGTGGACAGCGTCCAACTGAACGGAAGCGGCAGCAGCGGGCAGGGTGGGCTGGGTTTTGAATGGTCTTCGCAAAACGGCAGCCCCATCAGCAATCCAAACAGCCCCTTGCCAACGGTGGGGCAGCCCGATGTGTACCAGCTCGTCGTGGTGGACAGCCTCAACGGTTGTGCCGACACGGCTTCCATCGAGGTGTTTCAAAATATCCTTCAGCCTTCGGCCAATGCCGGCCCGGGCGATACCCTGACCTGTGCCCTTGCCAGCCTTCAGTTGGATGGTAGCAGCTCCGCTGCAACGGGGGGGGTGCAGTACGCCTGGAGCGCCATCAGCGGCAACTTGCTGCCACCGCTCAACATCCCCAACCCCACCGTGGATGAGCCGGGCTCTTACCAGCTCATCGTCACCGACCTGGTCAACAGCTGCCAGGACACCGACCTGGTCGTGGTGGCCATTGACACGGTGCCTCCTGTGCCTGCCCTCGCATTTCCCGAAGGAAATACCCTGACCTGCACCCTGGACACCTTGCACGCTGATGCCGGTGCCTCCACAGGCAACCAGCTTCAGTTTCAATGGGGAGGCCCGATAGCTGGTGGGCAGGGCAGCCCCATCGCCCTCATTGCGGAACCTGGAAACTATTCGTTGGAACTGACCGACCAGTTCAACGGTTGCACAGCCGATACCAGCTTCAGCATCGCAATAGACACCCTGCCGCCCGTGGCCGATGCCGGCCCACCCGGCTCGGTGAGCTGTACGGTGCTGTCGGTAACCGTCGGTGGCAATGCCACTTCCACGGGACCCGGCTTCAGCTACCTGTGGAGCAGCAGCCCCGGCGGAGCTTTTGTGGGGCCGGTGGACGAAGCCTTTGCCACGGTGGAGGCCGCCGCCACCTATTACCTGACGGTGACCAACGACGCCAACGGCTGCACGGCCATTGACAGCACCGTCATTGCCGACAACGCCAACCCGCCCGTGGCCAATGCCGGACCGGACCTCGTCATAGATTGCGACAACCCCACGGTGACCCTCGACGGCAGCAACTCCACCATCGTGCCTTTCACCATCGTGCAGTGGCACAACAGCAACGGCGACCTGGTGGGCACCACACCACAGGTGCCGGTCAACTATCCGGACACTTTTGTGCTTTCCGTCAGCTTTGCTTTTTGCGAAGACAGCGACACCGTCGTTGTGACGGCCACCGCCATCCCGCCTGTGGCCGATGCGGGGCCGGACATGGAACTGGACTGTGACACCGGTCAGGCCATTCTGGACGGCACGGGCTCAACCGGCACGGGCAACCTGTTCATCCAGTGGAGCACCCCCGACGGGCAAATACAAGGCGGCACCAACAGCTACACCCCCACCGTTGTGGAACCGGGAACCTACATCCTGGCCATTACGGACATTGACAACAACTGCACGGCCAGGGACACCGCCCTGGTCAGCCTGGACACCGCCGCCTGCATGCCTTTTGCCGATGCCGGCGCCGACGGGCTGGTGAACTGTTACAACGTTTTCGATACACTGGCTGCCAACGGTACAACCGGGCCTTTCGTGAACTACGACTGGGCGGCCATCAGCGGCACGGTGGCAGACCAGAGCGACCCCTTTGCCCCCCTGGTCAGTAGCGGCACTTTTGTTTTTACCGTCTCCAACACGGCCACGGGCCTGTTTGCGACGGATACCGTTATTGTGGCGGCCGACACGGTACACCCGGTGGCCTCGGCCTATCCGGCCACTTTCCTGTCGCTCACCTGCCCGGAGCTGGCCGGGTGCTATCCGCTGGATGCCGGCGGCACCAGCCAGGGGCCTCAATACACCTATCAATGGGAAAGCATCGATGGGAATTTCTGTACCCCCACCGACCAACTGAACGTGGAGGTGATGGGCGTGGGCATTTACAACATCCGGGTCACCGACACCCTGAACGGCTGTTTTGACGAAGATGCCGTCTTTGTGCAGTTGCTGGATTTTGCCCCCTTTGCCGACGCCGGCACCGACCTGCAGATGTCCTGCGGCGATACCACCATCACCCTGGACGGCAGTGGCTCTTCTGCCGGTGGCAACTTCCAGTACCAGTGGTTCAGTCCGGGCGGCACGGTGGTCAGCGGTGCCAACAGCACCAGCCCGGTGGTGGTTCCCAACAATCCGCAAGACACCTTTTACCTCGAAGTTTACAACAGCATCAACCAGTGTGCAGACACGGCCTCGGTCATTGTCTTTGCGCCCACTGGCTGCTTCCCGCTGTGCCAGGCTGCCGTGTCGGGGCCGCTTACCTGCACCGACACCACCGTCACGCTCAGCGGGGCCGGCTCCACCCTCAGCGCCATCACCTCGTACAACTGGAGCAGCAACACGGGCAGTTTTTGCGCAGCGACAGACAGCATAAACACCTGCGCCAATGCCCCCGGCATCTACACCCTGTCAGTCACCAACACTTTCAACGGCGTACCCTTCACCACCAGCTGTCAGGTGCAGGTGCTGCAGGACATAGCCGCCCCTTCGGCAAATGCCGGCCCGGATCGCAACCTGACCTGCCAGGACACGGTGCTGGCACTCGATGGCAGCAACTCCTCGGCCGGGCCTGATTTCACCTACCTGTGGACGGCCAACCCCGGCAACATTCTCAGCGGTGCCGCCGCTCCCATTGCGACGATAAATGCCACCGGCACCTATACCCTGACCGTGACCGACACCACCAACGGCTGCACGGCAAGCGATGTGGTGACCATCGGTTTGGACACGCTGCACCCGGTTGCAGACGCCGGCCCCGGTGCCGAACTCACTTGCAGCAACAGCAACGCCACCCTCTTTGGCAGCGCCGTGCCGGCCACCGTCATCTACCAATGGACCACCCAGGACGGCGATATCTGCGGCGGGCCCAACAGTCCGAACCCGGTGGTTTGCACTGCCGGCACCTACCTGCTCACCACCACCCTCATCGGCAACGGCTGCGCCGATACCGCCTCCGTGGTGGTGACTGCCGACGACGATTTTCCGGTGGTCAGCGCCGGCCCCGACCTCAGCTACACCTGTGCCGATACCGTTTTCACGCTGGCCGCCACAGCCTCCGGCGGTGCCCTGCTCGATTATCAGTGGACGGCCACCAACGGCGGTTGTATCAGCGGCCCCGACGACATCCTGCAGATCACCGTGGCCTGTCCGGGCACCTACACCCTGGTGGTGACCGATGTGGTGAACGGCTGCACGGCCAGTTCGGTCATGGAGGTCATCGCCGACACCCTGCCGCCCCTGGCCGATGCCGGCGACGACCAGTTCATCACCTGCCAGCAACTGGTGGTGCAACTTGACGGTGGCAACTCCCAGCCGGCTGGCGCACTGTCGTTTGAATGGAGTACCACCGACGGGCACATTCTCAGCCCGCTCGACCAGCCCGTGATAGAGGCCGATTCGGTGGGCACCTACCTGCTCACCGTGACCAATCAGACCAACCAGTGCACGGCTAGCGACAGCGCCGTGGTCAGTCTGGCCGGTGACATTCCGGAGGTGAACGCCGGACCTGACACCACCCTCACCTGCACCCGCACCAGCATGGCCCTGGATGGCAGCGCTTCGTCATCTGGCCCCGGTGTGTTGTACAGTTGGGTCGCCCTGCCGGGCAACATCGTGGCGGGTGCCAACACCAATGCCCCCGTCATCAATGAACCGGGCACCTACATCCTCACCCTCAATGACACCATTAGCCTGTGCGTGCTCACCGATACCGTACAGGTTGGGCTGGATACCGTAGCGCCTTCGGCGCAATTGAGCCAGGTGCCGGACACCGTGACCTGCGCCCAGCCGGCTGTGACGCTGGATGCGGGAAGTTCCCTCCCAGCTGATTCGCTCAGCTTTTTGTGGGTCGCCCTGTCGGGCAACATTGCCGGTGCAGTGGATGAGAGCAGCGCCAGCGTTACCGAAGGAGGCACTTATCTGCTCACCGTGACCAATATCCGCAATGGCTGCACCGACCAGCTGATGGTGAACGTTGCCGAAGACACCGAAGTGCCGCTGGTGGAATTTGCCACGGCACCCATACTCAACTGCTTCAACCCCGAAGTGCAACCGGAAGTGCTGCCGCCCACGGCTGAGCCCATTTACGGCTATGCCTGGAACGGCCCCCAACCCATCCAGAACCCCAACAGCAATACCCCAACGGTATCGGAGCCGGGGCTCTACTTCGTGACGGTGACCAACATGGCCAATGGTTGCGAAGCGACGGGAAGCATTCTCATAACGGAAAATTTTGCCGAGCCCGATGCCGTGGCCAGTGCAACCGGAGCACTCGATTGCGACAATGAGGAGGTACTGCTGAGTGGCACCGGTTCCAGCACCGGCAACGTGTCCTACCAGTGGGCCACCACCTCCGGCGGCGGCATCGGCACACCCAACGCCATCAACACCCTGGTGAATGCCCCCGGCTGGTACAGCCTGACGGTGCAGTTTCTGGACAACGGGTGCACCGCGACCGACTCCGTGGAAGTCATCAGCCTGGCCGACCCCATCGTGGGTGCCAACATTGAAATGACGCCACCCGACTGCATCATTCTCGAAGGCAGCCTGAACGTCACGGAGGTGGTTGGTGGTGCAGATCCTTTCTTCTATTCCATTGACGGCGGCATTGCGACGAACATTCCCGAATTCCTGTACCTGGACCCCGGCAACCACCTGCTCACCATCGAAGACCTGAATGGTTGCAGCCTGGATACGACCATCTACCTGCCCTACCCGCAAGAGGTAGTGGTGGAACTGGGCCCCGACCATTTCATTGACCTGGGTGATGAGGTGGACCTGGAAGCGCAACTCAGCATTGCGATCAGCGAAGTGGACACCCTCTGGTGGCTCAACCTGCCCGACAGCGTGGAATGCCCCACCTGCCTCAGCCAGACGGTGGCTCCACTGGAGACCACCGTGTACCGCATCTATGTGGTGGACGCAAACGGCTGCATGGCAGAAGACAAAGTGACCGTGTGGGTGAACAGCCGCCAGCCGGTGTATGTGCCCAACGCTTTCTCGCCCAACGGCGACGGCACCAACGACCGGCTCATCTTTTTTGCCGGGCCTGAGGTGGCCAGGGTGCGGTACTGGCGCATTTTCGACCGCTGGGGCGATCTCGTTTTCCATGCCGAAGGCTTTCCGGCCAATGACCCTGCTTTTGGTTGGAACGGTCTTTTCAACGGGCAGCCCATGAATGCAGCGGTGTTCGCCTGGAAGGCGGAAGTGGAATACCTCGACGGCCGCACCGAAGTTCTCTTCGGCGATGTGACACTGTTGCGATAACTTTGCCGCCCTTATGAACAGGGAGTTCCTCGTCAACGTGATTTTTCTGGTGCTGGTCAATCTGCTGATCAAGCCCTTTTACGTTTTCGGCATCGAGCGCAGCATCCAGGACCGGGTGGGCGCAGAAACCTACGGCCTGTACGCCACCCTGTTCAGCTTTTCCTACCTCTTTTTCATCATCAATGATTTCGGCCTTCAGCAATTCAACAACCGGACGATAGCCCGGCACCCGACGCTGTTGAACAAATATTTTCCCCGGATGCTGGCCGTCAAGCTGATGCTGGGATTCGTGTACCTGGGGGTGGTCTTTGGCGCCGCCTGGCTGCGGGGTTTCGACAGTGGGGTTTATTACCTGCTGTTTTTCATCGCCCTGAATCACCTGCTCATTTCGCTGGTGGCTTTTTTGAGGAGCAACATCTCCGGCGTGGGCCGCTACCGCACCGACTCGGCCCTCTCGGCCCTGGACAAGCTGTTGCTGAGTATCATCTGCGGCGTGTTGCTTTGGGGGCTGCCAGGCCGGCCGGAGTTCCGCATCGAGTGGTTTGTGCATGCGCAAAACGCCAGTTGGTTCATCACGGCGCTGGTGGCCCTGCTCATCATCAGAAGCATCCTGAAAAACCCCATCCGGCTGAAGCCCCGTCTGCTTTTCGGCTGGTCGGTGATGAAGAGCGCTGCACCTTACGCCCTGGCCATCTTCCTGATGACGGCCTACACCCGGCTGGACATGGTCATTCTGGAATGGATGCTGCCGGACGGCCGCCACGAAACGGGTATCTATGCGGCTGCCTACCGCCTGCTCGATGCCTTCAACGTCGTCGGGCTACTGTTTGCCGGGCTGCTGCTGCCGATGTATGCCCGGCTGTTGCGCCAGCGAGAGAAAGAAGAAATGAAACAATCTCCGGCCAAAGCCGCCAGCGAACTCTCCTCCCTCGTCAAACTGGCCCTGCAACTGATCTGGGTGGGCACCATTCCGCTGGCCCTGGCCTGCTTCTTCTTCCGGGAGGAACTGATGCTTTGGCTCTACCCCCGCACGGCCACACCCTATTACGGAACCGTACTGGCCTCGGTCATTCTCAGCCTCATTCCGTTCAGCGGCACCTTCATCGTCAGCACCCTGCTGACCGCCAACGACAGCCTGAAACGCATGAACTGGCTGTTCACCATCGGCATCGCCCTCAATATTCTGCTGAACGTGCTGCTCATTCCGCAATACAAAGCCGTGGGGGCCGGTGTGGCTACGCTCTTCACCCAGAGCCTGGTTTTTGGGGCACATATCTGGCTGACCCGAAAAATTCTCCACTTGCCACGACCGGAGGGTGGCTGGCAGGTGCCCCATGCCCTGTTGTTCGGCCTGGCGGTTGGAGCCGTGTGTTATGCTTTCCAGCAATGGAACGGCCTGCACTGGCTTTGGCGTTTTGTCCTCGCTGGCGCAACGGGCCTGCTGCTCGCATTTCCCTTTGGGATGCTGAAACTGAAAAGGATGTGGGAGATGGTGGAAGGGGGTGAAGGATTGTTTAATAGTAATAGGTAATTTATTTTACTAAGCAATGATTGAATCTCTGCATCATGAATTGAGTGGTCTGAACAATAAACTCTCATTTGCTTAGAGGTGGTTGATATAGTCCCCTTTAAAACAAGGCCATAGACTGGGCTCCACATACTGGATAAGGTCCCGCTATCAACCAAAATAATTTACAGATTAATTTTCAACAAGATGATTTATTCAGGGGCCCCCTAAACTCAGGTGAACATCTCTGAGAGAAATACACAATTAAATGTAAAAAACATGCATGAAGATTGCGCAGTTGGTTGTTTCTATGAGGAGTGAATAAAATACACATAGAACGAAGTTGATTGAAAATGCAGGTTTCCAAAATTATCTGGTTAAGATGTTTGAGCGACGCCTCGGCAAGCAAAGTCCCAAATTACTCCGCTTTGAGTTTAGAACAAATAATAGGATAAGGGACATATAAAAATGAGAATTTATCTTGCGGTTATCATCCCTGCCTTGCCATCAACGGCATTTACGACGTGGACATAAATGTGACCATCACTTCTTCGTTCATTTACCTTGGGCCTGACGCCCAATCAGGGTACAGGCAGGGGCGACACTTACGCTGAACGACTGCACAATTCAGGGATTCAATGCCATGTGGTCGAGGATACTGGTCAACTCGGGCGGCAAGCTGGTCGCCGACAACTGTGACGTGATGGATGGCATTGACGGCTTCGATGCCCGTGGAGGCTCGGAGATGGATGTGCAAAGCTGCAACTTCACCAACAACTATATTGGCATTTACCTGCGTAACAAGTTCTCCACCTCACCGCCCACAGGGATTACCTTTACCATGCCTTTGAGCAATAACATTTTTCAGACCGTTGGCAACCTCAAGCCTCCATACACCAACCAGATGGGGGCCATGCGGGCATCAAGGCGCTGAATGTGGCACCTGTCCACATCGGCGAGATGGGCTACCCACAGAACCAGTTCCTCAACATCGCCAACGGTGTCATGTCCGAGAACTCAAGGGTGGTCGTGAAGAACGCCCTTTTCCAGTCGCTCGCCTCCATCGACAACGAATCTATGATTGGAATCAATGCAACAGGAGGCTCTTTGAACGTGAGCCTTTCCACCTTCAACAATTGTTTCAACGGGGTGATCTCCTCTGCCTGCAACCTGACTGCCGAGGAAAACAATTTTTCGGCGGTATGGACCTGTTTTGACATTCTCAACAGCTCGGGCAGAAACGTCACGATAACGGACAATGTGATGACCAACACCCGGTTCTTCGGTGTAAGGGCGCACAACAACGGGGTTTTCAACCGTTTTTTTGGTGGAAGACAATGAAATCGAAATGGACTTTGCCCCTCCTGGCTTATCGCCAATCAGTGCCGTGGAATTATATTCAGGCTCATCTGTGACACAGGGCAACCTGAAAATCAGGAACAATGACATTGATATGTATGGCGCTGCCAATGGCATCAACGTATTGATGAACAGGAACACGGACATCGAAGGGAACACGGTCGAAATCACCCATGCCACGGGGCTGTCGCCAAGCATGGAGCACGGCATCCGAATCAATGCCTGCGGCATCAGCAGAATTGTTGGCAATTCTTCGGTAGTAGTATCAACCACTGGTTCTCAGGAAATCCACACCATCGAGCTGAACAACTCCGAAAATGTCCTTGTTTGCGGGAACTCGGTAGGTGGTGGGCCAAGCGTGGGCTTCAAGTTCAACGGGCAGAACCAGTGTACCAACTTTTCCAACAATACGATATCAGACTGCGAAGTTGGTTTGTTTGTCGGTGGGGAAGGAGGGTCCGGTACGGGGTCTTTTATGGGCGTACAAGCCCCCAACAACAAGGCAAGGGACAACCAATGGAACAGCTCTTATTCGGAATGGGGGGCGGAGAATACAAATGCAGACCCATTTTTCATTGGACTTTCACGTTTCCATGTCAGGAACGCCTCCCAGCCGCAGATGCCCCCGAGCATCAATGCTTCGGGATGGTTTTTCTCAAATGGGGGCGGGTTGTCCCTGAACTGCCCGGTTGAATTTGAGCCAGAAGACGAGCTGGGCCAGTTCGAACAGGCCACCGCCCTCGGAACGTTGCCGTTCATAGACTACGTCACGGCGCAGCACTGGCGGGCGCAGACCACGCTCTACCGCAGGCTGAAGGAAAACCCGGCACTGCTCGGACAGGACAATGATGTGGACGCATTTTACAACAGTGCCACGAACGGGGCAATTGGCGCCTTCCAAACGGTAGCGGAGGGCATCAGCGGTCTGGGCGTTCCCGACGCACAAACTGCCCAGCAATACGCCAGCCTGGAGTCGCAAGTTTCTGCCAAAATGGGCGAGCTTGCCAACATCGATGCCCAACTTCTAACAGCCAACGGCTCGGTTTACGACGGGCTGGTGGCTCAAAGGCGCACAGTTTCTACGGAGATTTTTGACCTTCACGAAGAAGTGATTAAACTGGACTCTATCGTTGAGGCTGTCAGGGATACGATGGCCGACCAGTTAGTTTCGCTCAATTCGTTCATTTCCACTTCATCGCTCCCGCAGCAGTACCTGAAATCGGTGAACGATGTTTACCTGAACACGATCGGTAAAGGTGTACTTGAGTTGACTGGTGCACAAATATCGGTGCTTGAACCCATCGCCAACACCTGTTTCCATGAAGGTGGGGATGCGGTGCTGAGCGCAAGGGAACTGCTCAAATTGGCGGGTAACAACTCTGAGTACGACGACGACCTTCTTTGCACGCCGCCACAGCAACTGGTCCGGTCTGGGGAGGTTAGCAACCAGCCCGCCTTTGAAGAACTGGCAATTTTCCCTAACCCGGCAAAGGGGCAGGCAGAGATAAAGTTCCAAGCAACGGAAAGGGACAGGGTGCTCCAAGTGTTCAACCAACATGGCACTCTGATGCGTTCCGTTGTGGTTGGGGAAGGTCAGACCAGTGAATTGCTCTCTTTGGAGGGCATCCCGTCTGGCATCTATCATGTGACCGTCATGTGCGGCGACCGCACCTTAGCGCAAAAACTGGTCGTGCTGAAATAACGTCCCTTGAAAGGGCCTGATTTTTGGGGCGGGCAGCAGCGTGGGGGTGCTGCCCACCCCTTATTTGAAACCACCTATCATCATGAGAATTCAACCTGTTTTACTGTCCATATTTTTCTATTTGGCCGGCCAGTCCATTTTCGCCCAGAACCATGATTATATCTGGTTGGGTGGCATTTCGAACGACGGAGTGCCGCCTTTGTCAGATTACCGGATTGACTTTGGCAGCGACCCGCCATTGATAACAGATGACCCGAAGCCGATGGATTTCTATGGCACTTGTTCGGTTATGTCGGACGTGGATGGCAATCTGTTGTTCTATACCAATGGCAAGTGGATAGCCTCGCACAACCATCAGGCAATGCAAAATGGAACTGGGTTAAGCCCGGGGGATTACGCATCAGAAGTCGGAGATGATTTTGTTACGCCACCCCAAGGCGCTATGGCATTGCCTTGGCCGGGTCATATAGATAAATACTACTTATTTCATGCCCCTTTCAAAGTGGTGTATGACCCTCTTGATGCTTTTACCTACGCTTTTATGTATACAATGATTGACATGGCCGAGAACAATGGGTTGGGAAAGGTTTTGGCAAAGAATCAAGATGTAATATCAGACTCGCTATGGACGCTTAAACTTACTGCTGTCAAGCATGGTAACGGAAGGGACTGGTGGATATTGGAAAGGAAGTGGTTGACGAATACTTACTATAAAATATTGGTATCCCCGGAAGGTGTCGAAGTTGTAGATACGATGGTTGTGGGTACGGCAGTGCCAGAGGGCTTGGCTCAAGCTGTCTTTTCGCCGGATGGGAGCAAATATGCGGTCGTAAATGGCTATAAAACAGATAGTACCTATATTCAGATATTCGATTTCGACCGTTGCTCTGGGGAGTTATCAAACGAAGTTATTATTTTCCACGATGGGTACTTGTTCTCTCCTGGTCTTGCCATATCCCCCAATTCCCGGTTTATGTATTTCTCCGCTACTGATACCCTTTTCCAATATGACCTTTGGGCGGGAGACATTGAAGCATCCAAAGTAGTAATAGGGATTTATGATGGGTTCATTGACCCATTTTGGACAAATTTTTATTTATGCCAGCTTGCGCCAGATGGTAAAATCTACATTAGCTCTCCCAATGGTGTAGCATCCCTCCATGTCATCGAAAAGCCCAACGAAAAAGGGTCTGCCTGCGATTTCCGGCAACATGCAGTCCACCTTGGGAGCTACAATGGCACAGGACTTCCCAACAACCCTAACTACCGCCTCGGGCCGCTGGACGGCAGCCCCTGCGACACGCTAGAAATAGACAATGTACCGAAGGCAAAGTTCCGCTGCCAGCAGGATACCATGGATTACCATTCGGTAACTTTCACAGACCTGAGCTACTATGAGCCAGCCAACTGGAGTTGGGATTTCGGCGATAATTCGACCAGCCAGGATACCAGTCCTGTCCATACGTTTTCAGCAGATGGGGTTTACGAAGTGTGCCTTACGGTGAGCAACGCCAATGGGGAAAACACCTTCTGTAAAACATTGTACATCGGAGTTTCAGCGATTAATGAAATTACAGGAAGAGAAGGTTTAGTCAAGGTCTATCCGAACCCTGCCTCTGAGTGGTTGAAAATTGGACAGGAAGATGATTTGTTCCTTATTGGCGAGTTCCGACTTTTTAATGTACTCGGAGAAGAAATGAAGAAATTAGAAATCAATGGCCGGGACAATTCGCACAAGCTTGGGATTGGTGAACTGCCGATCGGAAGCTACTATTGGAATGTTACGAGTGAAGGGAATATACTGCAATCGGGCAAGATAATAAAGATAAAATGACTACTTAGGTGATGGCTCAATAGCCCTCCATCACTCTTCCGCTGAAAGGATTTTTCTCGACACAAACCCGAATTATTATACAGACCTTTGCTAAGAGGTTTTTGGATTAAGAATGTTTGGACACCTTTATACTGATTCAGGCTCTTTCCCAGCTTTTTGAGTGATTGTCTCAAAAACTCGTTCCTTCCTTTACCGCTCTCCCTCATTAACGAAAGCTTACTTTTGCAGGCGCAAAGCGCCGCAGCTGGCGTTGTGCACTAAAATCAACAATGCAAAATGGAAAACAGAGATAACTTGCTCGATGTACTGGCGACCCTGTTCAAGTGGAAGAAACTCATCCTGGTGACCTGTGTGGCCACGGCGGTGATTTCGGCCATTGTGTCCTTGCTGCTGCCGGTGTATTACAAAGCCACCACGGTGTTTTATGCCGCCAGCCCCGACCTGGCCGTGCCGGAGGCCATCTTCGGCAACTCCTCCCAGGCACCGAAATATTACGGAACGGAAAACGACATGAACCGCCTGATGAGCATCGCCAACTCCAACGAGCTGGCCACTTTCATGATTGATTCCTTCAACCTGTACCAGCATTACGACATCGATCCGGAGAGCCCGAAAGGGCCCTATGCCATCAGGCTGAAGTTCGCCAAACACTTCGAGGCGCTGAAGACCAAATACGACGCCATCGAGCTGTCAATCGAGGACCGGGACAAAGAGCTGGCCGCCCGGATGGCCAATGCAGCCCGGGAGTTCATCAACAAGCTGGGGCAACAACTGATCAAAGAGGGGCAGGCCCAGATACTCAGCACTTTTGAAGACAACATCCGCAACAAGGAACAGGGCCTGCGGACCATCAACGACAGCCTTCAGAAAGCCCGTGAAACCTATGGCGTGTACAACCACCTGGCCCAGAGTGAGGTGCTGACGGAGATGATCTCCAAAGCCGAAGCCAGGCTTTACAACAAACAGGCTAAACTCGAATCCCTCAAGGGCAACTCTCGCTTCCGGGATTCCGTGACTGTGTTGCAGGCCAGCATCGAGGGTTACCAGAAAGAGCTGGAACAACTGAACAAACGCCTCAAAACCTTCAACCAGGGCATGACCACCGTGGAGACCCTCAAGTCCGCCCAAACGGAAGCCAGTGAAAAACTGGCCGAAGACAAAGAACACTACAAACAGCTCAGGGCCGCCTACTATTCCGATTTCCCGGCCGTGCTGCTCATGGAGCCGGCCACCGTTCCCGTCATCAAGGAGCGGCCAAAGCGCATGATCATCGTGGCTGTATCCACCATTGCAGCGCTGGTGTTTTCGGTGCTGGGCGTGGTGGTATTTGAGACCTACAAAAACATTGACTGGCAACAGATCATGGACAAGTCCTGACCCAACTGCCATCCGTACATGACCATTGCCGACAGAAATACCAGAAATCTGATCATCGCCTTTTCGGTGATTACGCTCATCAGTGTGGTAGCCGGCATGGCCGGCAACTGGTATTTCCTGCTGGGCGTTCCCGCGCTGGCGCTCTACGCCTACCTGGCCGTGGTGGATTTCAAACAGTTGTTTTTCCTCCTCATGGCCTTTCTGCCCATCACCGTGGAGGTGTGGCTACCCAACGGCACCGTCACCGACATCCCCACCGAGCCGATGATGGTGTCGCTGATGGGGATTTACCTGTTGTATGTGCTGCGCAATGGAGCCACCATGAAGGCGGGCTTCCTGCGGCACCCCATCACCGTGCTGCTGCTGCTGCACATGGGCTGGATGTTTTTCACGGTGCTCACTTCCCAGGCCTTTGTGGTCAGTCTGAAGTGGTTTTTGGCCAAGTGCTGGTACGTGACCACCTTCTACTTCCTGGCCGGCAGCATTTTGCGAAGCGAAAAAGACCTGAAAAAAGTGCTGTGGGTGGTGTTGATACCCTTGTTGCTGACGGTGGTGTACGTCACCGTGCGGCATGCGGCCTACGGCTTCAGCTTTGCCCATGTTTACAAGGTGATGAGCCCCTTCTACCGCAACAAGGTGATGTACGCCTGCATGCTGGTGGTGTTCATCCCATTCGTCTGGTACGGGATGCGGTGGTACCGGCGCTACAGCTTTGCCTGGTTTTTTCTGGCATTTGCCCTGGTGCTTATGCTGATCGGCGTGCAGTTCAGCTATACCCGTGCAGCGTACATTTCGCTGGTGCTGGCGGCAGGTGCCTATTACGTCATCAAATGGCGGCTCATGAAACCGGCCATCGGCATCGCAGCTGTTGGCGTTGTTCTTTTCATCGCTTCGCAATTGCAGGACCGGCATTGGCTCGACGAAAAACCCGAATACGAAAAAGCCATCACCCACGAGCGCTTCGACGACCTGCTCTCCGCCACCACCAAAGGCCAGGACGTGTCCACCATGGAGCGGGTGTACCGCTGGGTGGCCGGTGGCCACATGGTAGCCGAAAAGCCCCTGACGGGGTTTGGCCCCGGCACTTTCACCATGTTTTACAAGTCGTACACCGTGGCCGGTTTTCGCACCTATGTCAGTGAAAACAAAGAAGGCTCCGGCATCCACTGCTACTACCTCCAAACCCTTGTGGACCAGGGCTTTCCGGGTGCTTTGCTGTTCATCCTGCTGGTGGTGGTGGTTCTCCTGAAAGCCGAATCGGTTTACCACAAGTGCTCCTCACCCGAACGCAAACGGGCGGTGCTCATGGTGGCCCTCACCACCGTCATCATCGACAGCCTGCTCATCATGAACGACCTGGTGGAAACTGACAAGGTCGGCTCTTTCTTCTTCCTCTCGATGGCCGTTATTGTGAATATGGATTTGGAGGAGGGGTAAGCTGGGTTGGTACCCACAGCCTGTATTTTTCACCTTCGTAAATTAAAGTACTCTCAGAACATCTTTTTTCCGGAACGGGTGATTCACCTTGCACGAGTATTGTTCCCGGCTCAAGGGGGCAAGGAATTTCATCAAACAGCATTTCCTTTTCAAAAGAATACAAATATGCAAGCACATCCAATTCCACTTCTCCTGCCACAGCTATTGTGTTGGCTTTCTGAATTATCGTCGTGTTCTCAGCGATGAACTGTGGTCTTGAACTCACATCAGAAAACAAAACCACCTGCCGGCTCAGGGCAAAAGCCAGCAATCCCCAAAATGTATATTTTACGAAGCGGTACCTGCGCCAGGAATGTCTGATGAACCAAAAGGTGACAATTCCGGCAAATGGAATTACCGGAGCCATGTACCAACTGTGTGAATCAGCAGCCAGAGAAAGAAAAGTTGCCAATGGTAAATACAAACACAGGGAAAGCAACAGTAAGCTATGTCGCTCATCTTCTATCAGATACGAGACGAACCTGGACCGTGATGAAAGCAGGAACCAAAGCCCGGCAGCCAGCGCCATGAAAAAGACATAATTCCAAACATTGAACATTTTGTCCAGGCTGTAAAAGAAAAACTGTGGGTCCAACAGCATTTTTTCTTGTCCCGTGGTTTGGGAAAAACGTTCCCAAATGTCTTTTGTGAAAAGGCGGTAAAACGAAAACGTTTTGGAATGCCCAATATCAACCGCCACCCCAAATTTTGAATTCACAATCAACCACAACACAGGAAAGGCAACAACGAGCCCAGTCGCTGCCCATGTTTCTTTTAATTTAATAAGAAGTCGAATTTTCCCACTCAATAACGCATACAATGTCAACCCGGGCAGGAGCACCCATGCCGCAGGCCCTTTTGTCAAGAATGCCAGGCCAATGAACAAACCTACCCAATATGCCGACTTCCTTCTCCCGAAATCAATTACCTGGAGTGAAAAAAATACGCTTAACAACAGGAATAAAACCAGCACGGAATCTGTATCTCCTGTGCGCCCGACATGCCAGCCAATCAATCCTTTGACACTGGCCAGCATTAAACAGGTCCAGGCTGCAAAACGGGGTGAGCGATACAACGTGATGATTTTGAAAATCACAAAGAATGCAGCAATCATGGCCACCGCAGAAGGCAAGCGCAAGGTGAATTCACTTACCCCAAATATTTTGAATGTCAGGGCTTCGCACCAAACTACGAATGGGGGCTTGAAATTGGACACCTCAGGGAGGCCGCGGTAATACACATTTACCAAATCTCCAGTGCGGATCATCTCCATCGCATTGATGGCCCGGCGGGCTTCATCCCATTGCGACAGGGGGTGTTGACCGAGATTATAGAGGCAGAGGAATGCTATAACCCCGAAAGTGAACAGGAGGAGTGGCTTATTTTTCATTTTTTTTCTAAAAGCCTTTGTTTTTTTGCGATACAATTTACAGTACATTGCAGGTTTAAAAGCCTATCGAAAGAGTAAGCGATTTACATCAATATTCCAATTCAATTTTTCTGGCTAAGTCGTAAAGCTCCTTTCTTTTTTTCGGGTTGTGCTCCCGTTTTAATTTTTTTTGAACTTCGATGAATGCAGAGGCGGCGGCTTTGAATTTTTCAGTTTTGATTACCCCATTCAGCCAGTGTGCAAAATCAAAGAGGGCCTCGTCCGCGTGGCTGTACTCGAAGAATTCATTCACATACTGAGGTTTATCCAGGTTTGAATATTCTTCTTTGTCAATAGGAAATACCGGCTTCCCCAGGAATTTATCGAAGAGATAAGTGTTACTGCAGAATGTCCTGAAAGCCATTTTTTCGGCTTTTTCAAGTCTCTTCGATTTGAAAAGGATGATGGTACATTCAAATAAAAAATCAGGAAAACCGGCATCGTCACTAAAGTTTTTGGTAAACCAATTCAAATAACGCAAGCCACCGGTGTAATCACCCAATTTAATGTATAGGGCGGGGGGCAGGTATCTCAACCCCCCGCCGTCATGGTACTGGCCTCCCCAGTGCCTTTTATCAGCTGCAAGGTCAGCCTTTATTCTCTTGATCTTCTTCCGGATCCGTTCTTCTTGTTTGGGTGTCATGGATGAATAATTAAAGCTCGTTAGTTGAGAGGAATGAACTGTTCAATACAGATTGGCGGAAAGTCTCCGACGGAATCGAGCATTGGAGTACCGGAAGGAGTCCGGCGCCTGCTTTGAATAAAGTATGAGCTAATTCGACATTTAGTCGCGGGTATAAAGAAAAGGAAAAAATAATTCTGAGTGTGATTAATGCTTTTAAAAGTGCGCTCATGCATTCAAATCCTCAAATCCTCCCAGTGGCAGTCGGGGCATTCGGATTTGGAGAAGGTAAAGGTGCCGGCGGGGTAGGATTTGTTGCCGCTGATCTTGTCCACTTTCAGGGTGAAGCGGGAGCCGTCTTTGTTGAAGGTTTTGATGCGGAGTATTTCATTGGTCTTTTTGTCGATGGTGAGGCGGACTTTGGAGTAGTCGGCGTCGCGGGAGGTGGGTTTGAATTCGATTTGCTGGATGAGGCGGCCGTTTTCGGTGAATTCAGCGGTGAGCACGTACACGTGGTTTTTCCACTGGTAGGCGGCCAGCAGGTCTTTGGGTGAGTTGAAAACGCCTGCTTCGGGGTCTTCTTCCACATTGTTGATCTGCACCTCCTGGTGTTTGGCAAGGTAGAGCCAGACGCTTTCTCCATCGCTGACCATGGTGCGGTCTTGCAGCTTCAGGCGGTACTTGTCGCCCTGCTGTATGAGGTGGCCTTTTTGCACTTCCACCGGCTGCTCGGGAACTTCAATTTCGAGGGTAAAATCGGCTTCCAGGGTTTTGTAGGCCTCGTACTTCTTGCGGAGTTTGTCGAGGGCAGCTTTGGCTTTGGGATCGGATTCTGCATCCGTGGTGTACTGTTGCGCCATTGCCCGAAGGGCGAAGAGGAAGGCAAAAGAAAAAAGGAAAATTCTGAGCATCATTGGAATCGTTGGTTGTTTGAGCAAGAAACGCCCCTTGTGTGTTGCTGTTGTCCGGACGGCGGTTAAGGTTTGTTAAGGGCGCCGGTTTCAGTTGCCCCAGGACCAGCCGAAGCGCAGTTGCAAATCGAGCAGGAAGCCTGACAGGTCGCTCTCATCCAGGCCGGGGTAGCTGACGTTGGACACGAAGCGGTAGCTGCCGTGCAGGCTCAGTTTGAACCATCGGAACAGGTTAACCTCCACACCGGCACCGGGCATCATGGTGAAGACCTTGTCCACTTCGCCGTTGCGGGGTTTGACCTCTCCACCGCCTATCATTAAGCTGAACTTCGGGTGGATGGCCTGGTGTCCGTTCATGACGTAGCCCAGATAAGCACCTGAAAGATCGTATCGCAACCCCTCTGAAAATCGCTCATTGGAATGGCTGCCACCCAGGCCCAGTAGAAGGGCCTTGTTGAACTCCAGGGCAACGAAGCCGCCTCCCATGGTTACATCTTCGCCGTTGAAGCTGGAGAATCCTGGATGGAAGGAGCCCCATGCACCGGTGAGCTGCAAGCCACCGTTGCCGAAGATGGTTTCTTCCTGTTGGGCGAACAGCCCGAAGGAAATCAAAAATGCTGCAATGAGAATGAATGGTCTTTTCATCAGTCCAGGTGGTTTTACCGGAACCGGATTGAAGAAATTGGTTCCGGGCAGCCTATTAACCAACAATGTCGTCGCGGAGTTCGCGGCGTAGTATTTTTCCGACGTTGGATTTTGGCAACTCCTCCCTGAACTCCACTTCCTTTGGCACTTTGTAGCCCGTTAGGTTCTTCCGGCAATGGTCAATGATCTCCTTTTCGGTCAGTGATTTGTCTTTCTTCACAATGAAGAGCTTGACGACCTCGCCGGATTTGGGGTCGGGTTTGCCCACGGCTGCGCACTCCAGCACTTTGGGGTGGGCGGCCACCACGTCCTCTATTTCATTGGGGAAGACGTTGAAACCGGACACCAGGATCATGTCCTTTTTGCGGTCCACAATGTAGAAGTAGCCGTCGGCGTCCATCTTGCCAATGTCGCCGGTGCTGAGCCATCCGTCTTTGATGGTTTTGGCGGTTTCGTCGGGGCGGTTGTAGTAGCCCTTCATCACCTGAGGGCCGCTGATCTGGATTTCTCCAACGCCATCCACAGGTTGCGGAGCACCCTTGTCATCCACCACCCGCATATCGGTGGAGGGCACCGGCAGGCCGATGGAGCCGAGCTTGCCCGAGCCATCGAGCGGGTTCACGCTGGCCACCGGCGAAGACTCCGTCATGCCATAACCCTCTACCAGCGGTGCGCCGGTCACCTTGCGCCACTTTTCGGCCACCACCCTTTGCACGGCCATGCCGCCGCCGAGGGCGAATTTGAGCTGGCTGAAATCGCAGGCGGCGAAGTCCTTGTGGTGGAGCATGGCGTTGAACAGGGTGTTCACCCCGGTCATCAGGGTGATTTTGTAACGTTTGAATTCTTTCAGAACGGAGGGAATGTCGCGGGCGTTCACCACCAGTACATTGAGTGCACCCAGACTGAACAGCGCCAGGCAGTTTACCGTAAAGGCAAAAATGTGGTACAAGGGCAGGGGAGAAAGTGCGACCTCCTCACCTTCGCAGAATGACACTGTGCCCCAGGCCTGGATCTGACTCATGTTGGCCACCAGGTTGCGGTTGGTCAGCATGGCCCCCTTGGACACGCCCGTGGTGCCACCGGTGTACTGAATAATGATGGTATCGTCAGGAGCTTGTTTGAACTCCTTGACCGAGAACTTTTTGCCCTGCTTCAAAGCATCAGAGAAGGTCACCACATTGGGCAGGTCGTACTTCGGAACCATGCGCTTGATGGTTCTGACGGCAAAGTTGACCAGCATTTTCTTCGGAAAACCCAGCATCTCGCCAATACTCGTCACCAGGATGGTTTTGATCTGGGTGTCGGGCAGGATTTCCTGCAGGTTCTTCGCAAAATTTTCACAGATCAGAATGGCTTTGACGCCGGCATCGGTAAACTGGTGCCGCATTTCACGGGGGGTGTAAAGCGGGTTGGTGTTCACAATGACCAGCCCTGCCCGCAGGCAACCGAACAGGGCAATGGGGTATTGCAGCAGGTTGGGCATCATGAGGGCGATCTTGTCGCCCGGTTCCAGACCTCGTGAGTGCAGGTAAGCCGCAAAGTTCCTGGAGTGTTTGTCCACCTCACCAAATGACATTTCCTTGCCCATGCAGGAAAATGCTTTCAGCTTTTTAAACTTTTGAAAGGTTTTGTCCAGCAAATCACAAACGGTAGGATAAGCATCGGGGTCTATGTTGGCGGGTATTCCCTTCGGATAATTTTTGAGCCAGGGTCTTTCTTCTGCCATGGTGGTTGTAAGTTAAGTTTTGAGTGCGGCTAAAAGTACAAAAGTTTGGAAGTTTACCATTGAAAGAAAGCTGCAAGGCGTTTGAATAAGCAAGATTCGGTTCAGGTACATGGCCCATGAAAAAAGGGCCTGGCGAAAAGCACCAGACCCTCCAAAGCGGGTAAATGAGTATGTGTGTTTCAGTCCACGCGGCGGCCTTTGGCCACGTGTTTGTTCACGGTGATCTTGTCGAGTTTTCTGAGGTCAACCAGCAGGGCGGCATAGGCCTCCTCGGTGCTGACCCGCCACTTTTTGCCGGCATAGGTCACAACGCCGTTGTTGCGGTTCCATTCTGAAGCCAGCAAAACATAGCGATTGCTGAATTTGGGGTTGGGACCAAAAACCAGGTAGCGGTCGTTGGAATCCTCAAATGACACCGCAAAGCGGTCTTTTTTCGGGCTGAAAATGAAAACCCCCGGCGTACCCTTCGGAATGATGACCTCCTCTACTTGCCGTCCGTTCTCTACGATGATCTTTCCGTCCACCACTTCGGCAGAACCGCCTTCGAAATTCCGGCGCAGCCGGATGTCCCGGCTCAGGTAGAACTGGATCTTTTTGAGGTCGTCCTCTTCCCAGCGGAAGTCGTCGTAAACGTCTTTGGTAAAGTAGGAGAGCTGGTTGGAGCAGGAGGCGAGGAAAAACAGTGCAAAAGCACTGAACAGAAATTTGTTGATCGTCTTCATCCTTGAATTTGGTTTGGTGATTTCTTCAGAATTGCTGAGCTTCAAAAACGGCAGCAAAATAGCGCTCCACTCGCTCAGCACCCGGCTCCTTTGAACATTTTAACCGCCGGTTAACGCTATTTAACGTCACAATTATGCCTGGTTCCGAAACGGGCTGACCAGCCGCATTCCCCACCCTTGTCCCCGTCGAAAGACAAGAACCGGTCTCAACTCACACAACTTCCGAAGAGCAAATCCGGCTTCCGGGAACAACGCCGGCGGCAGCCACGAGAAGACAAACACCACAGCCGCCTACAGAACCAACCAGATTTTCAGAACAAAAACGACATCCAGGAATGGATGTCGCTTTTGGGGTTTGATCCTATTGGATTTTAATTCTTATCTCAGATCTAAGCTTAATCTATTGCTGTTTCTTTCCAACATTTTTGATACCCCTCTTCCAAATCCTTATGAGGTCTCCCAAACCTCATAAGGTTTGAAACACCCCTCTCAATCCAGCCTCCCCGTCAGCACACACACCAATTTTCTTTATTATTTTGGCTTTTGTGGGGTGTGAAAGGGTTCGAAACCACCTTGAAAGGAAACATCAACAATTGAAATTTGAATCATCAAAGTCATGCGATCAATTTTTAATATTGGTTTTATTTTGTGCTTATTTATCGGTTTGTTATATTTTGTTTCATGCAAGCAGGAAGACAAAACGATTAAAGTTGAGCGGTTTGAATTTCTGGATTCTCATGCTTTTACTCGTCAGGAAGGCAAGGTTGAGGACACAACAATGATTGGAATTGCTTATTTACTACATGGATATAACAAGAGCAAGGAGCAGGAGGCGGATGACTTCATTAATAATTATTTTTGCGATAGTATATTGCATAATCTACCGATGAATATTCCTAACCTTTATGTACACTTTTTCAAGTATTCCACCAATACCAATAGAAATAATTTCCAGAAAGGACGAATAAAGCATAAAATCCTTAAAGCAAAGACATATGATCACTTGTTATATTTCAGTATCCACCAGTTCCGCGATTCTTTTTTTGTTACCAGGCAAAAATTGATTAAAAGCGGAATGGCTCCTGTACCGCCACAAGAGAATTTTTTTTGTGAGTAACAATGGTGTTTTTCTTATGTTCAAACATCAATGGTCCGTGAAAGTTCAGGCGTATAAGTAACAGCTTTGACGCCGAAATTTTTGATATGGTAAATAGCTGGATGATCTTTTAGCGGGTCTGCGGCTGATCCAAACACGCAAAAAAATCTTTCCAGCAGTAACTCATTGAAATACTGGGCTTTAATGGCATGGCAGTATTGTTGACTACATCCACAACAGCAAGTCCACCAATTTCCAGTCCCCATTTGGCCTTGCCGGCACTGCCGGACCATTCCGATAGCTATCGGAAGCCTACCCCTGGTGTGTGTTTGCCACTCTTGGACAAATAACATGGATCAAAAGCAGCTATGCGAACTGGTCCACAGACCTGATCGATGAGTTCCTGATTGAAACGTGCAAAGTCGAAGTGCTTCTCAAAATTTTGTCGGTAACTGCATTCATTGTAAGTGCCATAACGCTCCATGTTTTCAAAGTTGTGCCTCCCTCGAATGGAGAGAAAAAGGTGAAGAACATGGCAAATAAAATCTTTGCGCCACTTGTTCATCCCGGGTATTTTTCCCAGTATTGCATTGATGAGTCTTGTACT
>JALWSS010000113.1 GCA_026993525.1 Saprospiraceae bacterium | reverse complement strand
CTGTTAAACAAAGTCGGCTCACTATAGGGTGTACTTCGTCTATACATGAATCTTCTGTTTTGCTCGCGAAAAATACCAAATTTTGTTTGCTTGTCATAATGAAATAGGGGTTTTTGCAGTGGACTCATTCCTCAGTTCTTCAATTCCTCAATTCCTCTCCCGACGAATGTCGGGACTCACTTCCTCAATCCTTTCATCCACCATTTCCACCAGCCACTCCGCATTCTCAGAAGTGAAGCAGAGTGGCGGCTTGATCTTCAGCACATTGTCGTCCGGGCCATCGGTGCTCATCAGGATGCCGCATTGGCGCATGCGGTTGGCAATGGCTGTTGCCAGTTCCCTGTTGGGCTTTTTAGTTCCGGGCCGCACCAACTCAATACCGAGAAAAAGGCCATGACCACGGACATCGCCGATCTCCGGATGCACTGCCTGCAGTTCGGTCAGCATTTTCCGAAGGTAATCACCGGTTTGCCGGGCTTGTGCCTGCAGCCCTTCTGATTTGATGGTTCGCAGTACGGCCAGCCCGGCGGCACAGCTTACCGGATTTCCGCCGAAGGTATTGAAATATTCCATACCGTTGTGAAAGCGCGCTGCCACCGCCCTGGTGGTCACCACGGCTGCCAGCGGGTGGCCGTTGCCGAAGGGCTTGCCGATGGTAACCACATCTGGCACAACGCCCTGCAACTCAAAACCCCAGAAGGCATCCCCTACCCTGCCGAGGCCCACCTGCACCTCATCGGCGATGCAAAGCCCACCGGCCTTGCGCACCTTGTTGTAAACTTCTTTCAGATAGCCTTGCGGCAATGGTATTTGTCCGCCGCAAGAGAGGATGCTCTCACCAATAAAGCCAGCGATGTTCCTACCCTCAGCCTGCACCGCTTTGATGGCCTTCCCGACGTGGGCTGCGTATTTCCCCGCCGCATTCTTACCGGTGTACAGCCCCCGGAACCTGTCCGGCATGGGCACCACGTGGGTGTGTTTCGGAGCGCCCTGCCCGCCTTTCCGGTCGAACTTGTAGCTGCTGATGCCGATGCAGCCGGTGGTGTTTCCGTGGTAGCCCCACTGCAGCACCACCACGTCCCGTTGGCCCGACCAGGTACGGGCCAGGCGCAGGGCCAGTTCGTTGGCCTCGCTGCCCGAATTGACGAAATAGACCACTTCCAGTGGCTTTGGCAGTGTGTCCAACAGTTCTTCCGCCAGTGCCAGTATGTTTTCGTGCAGGTAGCGGGTGTTGGTGTTCAGCACGGCGGCCTGCCGGCTGATGGCCTCCGCCACGGCCGGGTGCTGGTGTCCCAGGTGCGGCACATTGTTCACGGTGTCCAGGTAGCGGCGGCCGCTGTTGTCGTACAAATACTGCAAATAGCCCCGCACCATGTGGAGGGGCCTGCGGTAAGAAAGGCTGAGGTTGTAGCCCAAAATTTTCCGGCGTTTTTCGTACAGCGCTTCCTCCGGCATTTCCTTCGCCCTCCTGCCGTCGGGCAATGGCAGCCCGAAAAACGGGGCACCGTCGGGGCACAGGCTCAGCCAGCTTTCCTTTCCTTCGGGAAATGCCACACCGGGAAAATCACCTTCGTTCCCGAGTAAGTCCAGGATCACCTGAAAATGGAGGTGCGGAGGCCAATTGCCATTGCCCGGAGGGCTACCAATGGCAGCAATGACCTGCCCGGCCTCAACCTTTTGCCCTGGCTTCAGATTGCGCAGCGAGTCATGGCTCAGGTGACCGTAAAGGGTATAGAAAACAAATCCCGGCTGCGGCCGGTGTTCCAGAATGATGGTGGGGCCGTAGTTGCAGTCGCCGGCGTTGTCCTGCAAACTATGCACCTTACCGGCCAGGGGCGCAAAGACAGGCGTGCCGGCCTCCATCCACACATCCGTACCCAGGTGCACGGTGCGCCAGCACGGGCCGTGGTCTCCCGTCACGGTATAGGCATCGGTGGAGTAAAAGGGCCTCACTTCGCCGTACCCGCCAATGCCGGCTGCTGCCCCGGCCTCCTCCAGCATTTGCCGGATGGTTTTTGCGAAGCGAGTGACCTCCTCAAAATTCCGGTTGTGGCCGAGTGCGGTGCTGCCCACACTCAAATCCAGCGTGGCAGTTTTTTCCTTCGGCAAACGAATGACGGGATGCAAGGCCCCGTGGTGCTTTTTCAGCCACTCATCAAAAGCCGGGCGCTGAGGGCAAGGCTCCAGGCCGCAGGCTTCCCGGAAGCGACAATGGGCCAGAGCCGGAGCTATGGCAACCCATTTTGCCAACAGGTTTCGCCCCGGCGCTTCGCTGATGAGCAGGTATTCGTTTTCGGGATACAAATTCCTGTTGATAGCAGAGGATGTGAGAGAGATCAGCAGCCGGGTTCCCACCAGGGTGTGCAATAGTTCCAGCTCATTTTCCCGAAGGGGAAAAGCCTCGTGAAAACCCCGGACGATGTGCACCGCCGCCTCCAAAGGCTCCCGGCAACCCATGACGCCATAGGTGATGGCAATGGCCAGGTCGCAAACTGTGGCCGTGTACACGGCATCGCCAAAATCAATGATGCCGGAAACCAGCGCCTCATCCGCCCGGCCTTTTACCAGGACATTGTAATCGTTGGCGTCATTGTGCACCACGCTTTTGCGAAGCGAAGGGAGCGCCGGAAGCACTTCCTTTTTGAATTTATTCAGGAAGTAACCGAGCTGCTCTTTGACAGCCTCTTCGTCAATAGCGCCGAGGTGGTCTTCCGTCCATCCGGCCTGCACAAGGTCCCATTTCAGTTGGCGGTGGGCACCCGGGTGGTCAAAATCCTCCATCGCTGCGCAAAGGCTGCCGCAGGCTGCCCCCAGGCTGACCAGCAATTCTCCAGACCTGTACTTCACATCAGCCCACAAGCTGCCTGAAACCCAGGTGAGCATCCGCACCAGTCGCTGCCGGCCGTCCGGGTCGTTTACGGAACCAATGAAAACACCCTCGAGGGTGGGCACCACGCCCTGTACCTGAATGAGCAGGCTTTTGCCTTCCAGGTGCAGCAAAAGGTCATTCTGAAAAGCCAGGTATTTCACATCGGCATCGGGGTGGGCAATTTTGAGGATGAAATGGTTGCCGTCGGAATCCTCCAGTTTGAAATTGTCATCCAATTCACCTGGAAGCGGTTTGGCGATAGCCCGCAGGCCGTAAAGCTGCTGTGCTATTTCTTCGGCAAATTCAGGATTAAGGGGCATGAATGAAGAATTGGGTGGAGGCTCTGGCAGTTTGTTTCGGGATTGGCAAATGTAGTGCTTTAAGCGTTTGGAGAAGCGCTTCCAATTGACCCTCAAGCAGCGCCAAAAAGGTAGCTTTGGGATTTGCCCGGTCCTATGAACTGTGCTTATCCAAGGAGCAAAACCGATATTTTTGGAGTGAGATTCCAAAATTATCCGATATTTTTGGGGTTGCAATCCAAAATTATCCAAAATGCTCAAATCCAGAACCTTACTTTCCGCCGTCCGGAAGCACCTCAAAGAGAAAGCATACACCATCATTTCAGGTGCCAGACAGGTTGGCAAAACTTCCCTTCTGCGGATACTTTACAACGAGCTGAAAGACCGGAGAGAATCAGTTTACTACCTCTCTTTTGAGGATTTGCGGATACTGGAAGCCATCAACCAGCACCCGGAAAAGGTATTCGATTTTACCGCATCAAAACCTTCACCTATTCTTGAAAAGTTGGATGTCAAACGGGTGTTTCTCTTGATCGACGAGGTTCAATACGCAAAGAACCCTACCAATTTCCTTAAATACCTGTACGACACTTATGAGGAAAACCTGAAAGTAGTTTGCACCGGAAGCAGCGCTTTTTACATCGATCGTGATTTTAAAGACTCGCTGGCAGGACGCAAAAGGGTTTTCACGCTGACACCTTTGTCTTTTCAGGAAATGCTTTATTTCCGTGAAGCGGATCAACTGCCCGGAGAATTGAAGCTCATGAATGCACAGGATGGTTACCAGTCTCTTTACCTGCCTGATCTGAAGAGATACTTTTACGAATACCTGGTTTACGGTGGGTATCCGGCAGTGGTGCTGGAAGAGGACGAAACTGGAAAACAGTTTTTGCTGAACGAGCTGAAAAATGCTTATGTCAAGCGGGATATAATGGAATCAGGTGTGTCTATGGAAAGCAAGTTTTACCTGTTGTTCCAGCTCCTGGCAGATCAACTGGGCAATCTTCTCAACAAACACGAACTGGCAAAAACAGTGCAGGTGGATAACAAAACCATTGATAACTACCTCTACGTGCTGGAAAAATGCTTCCACATATTTCTGGTAAGGCCTTTTTACCGGAATGTCAGAAAAGAGCTAACCAAAATGCCCAAGGTGTTTTTCAACGACTCCGGACTCCGCAATGCCCTGCTCAACAGATTTGGACCGGTGGATCAAAGGAGCGACAAGGGTGCCCTGCTCGAGCAATACTATTTCAACCACCTGAGGCTCATGTACCCTACAGACCAGCTAAAATTCTGGCGGACAGCCGATGGAAATGAAATCGACTTCATTGTTGAGGAACAGTTCAACGAAGGCAAAGCCATCGAAATCAAGTGGGATGCTGTCAACTTCAAACCATCCAGGTACAAAAAATTCACGGAGGCTTACCCTGGTTTTCAATTGCAGTGCTGGTCGGAACAAGACTTCTGGAAAGTTACCCTGGAAGGTAGTTTCCCGCCAGTATAACTAATTAAGCGAGGCTCCTGTTTTTGGTTTTCATTGCCGTTGAGGGTTATGGAGGGTTATGGAGGGTTATGAGGGATTATGAGGATTATGAGGATTATGAGGATTATGAGGATTATGAGGATTATGAGGATTATGAGGATTATGAAGGTTTTTATATTCAGTGAAATCCATTAATCCGTTAAATCTGTGATCGGTTTTTTAGAAGGTT
>JALWSS010000112.1 GCA_026993525.1 Saprospiraceae bacterium | reverse complement strand
CCGTTACATGGGTTGGCGATCTGGAGATCGCCGTTACGAAAACAGCCGGCCACTGAACGGGACCGGCTGCAAAACCCTTTCGCAAGCAAATTAGCCTTCGAGGGGCGGGATGCGAAGTACCTGCCCCGGGTAAATTTTGTCAGGATCTTTCAACATGGGCTTGTTGGCCTCAAAGATGATCATGTACTTGTTGTAAGAACCGTAGTGCATTTTGGAAATTTTGGAGAGTGTGTCGCCTGATTTCACTTCGTAAAAAGTGGCTTCAGGTTCCGGCTTTTCTACGTTGAGGTTGTCTTCCACTGAAGCGATACCGGCCACATTGCCGATGGCGAGGATGACCTTTTCACGCTCAGATTGTGAGGGCACCGTTCCGCTCACCGTTGCTTTGTCATCGTCAACGTCAATTTTCAGGTCGTCAACCTTCAGTTCCAGGGCAACCACGTGGTTGGTGAGTCGCATGGCCAACTGCTGGTCGGCCAGTCTTTTCATGGCATCGTCGGCTGCGGGCACATCGGCGGCTGGTTTTTCAGGCTTGCTTTTGCCGCCTCCACCTACGAGGGCAGCGCCTGCATTTTTGAGGAAAGAAAATAGTCCCATTGTTGTTTTGATGATTTTGATTAGCTCCTGCCACTTTGGAGCAAGTGGCGTCGGAAAATGAATGCCGAAAGTTAAAAAGATGGTTCGGGGGAGGTAACGGTTTTTGCGTCTGAATTGCGCAGTGTTTCACAGTATTTTCCCACGAACCGGTTTTCTGACGGAGCCAGGGGAAAAAGTAACACCCAAAGCAGAAACAATTGCTTTGTTCTGCCATTGCCGGAGGCGAAACAAAAAATAGGAGAAACGGTAAAAGGCTTATATTTGCGCAGTTTTTTCGGAAGGCTCTCTGCAGGGTAGAAAAAACTATCCCTAAGTAGCTGAAAAAGAAAGTATTGTACCAACTTTAACTCGTTAACCCTCAGGATTTCTCCTGAATGTATCTCAAATGGAAAACAGGGCAAAGCGATAGGTTCTCCGGCACTTCAGGAAAACGAACTGACTAAGCTGCCGGGCCATCCCCCGATTTTCCTCAAAAAATTGTTGCTGTCATGCAAGGAAAAGGAATCATCAAGTTCTTCCTCATTGCGCTGGCGATCGTGTCGGTTTACCAGTTTTTGCTCATCCTGCCGACACGAAGTGTGGAGAATGCAGCCGACAAGTATGCGAATAGCGTTGCTGCACAGGTTTCGGAAGACGAGCAAAACCAGGCCTACAAAAAAGCCTATGCTGCCTACCTGGACTCCATGTCTTCAGAGGTTATTTTTAAAATTCCCCTTCTCAAGTCTTACACTTATCAGGACCTCAAAGGTTCTCAGCTCAACTTTGGTCTTGACCTGAAAGGCGGTATGAGTGTATTGCTCCAGGTTGATTTGAGTGATTTCATCAGAACCCTGGCCGGTAATGTGCAGAACCCTGAGCTGGAAGCCGCACTGGCAAAAGCCAAAGAGGCCCAGAAGAATTCACAGGAAGATTTTATCACCCTGTTTGCGCAGGCCTGGCGTGAAACCACCAACGGCAAACCCCTGAATTCACTTTTCAAGCGCAACGAAACGCTTTCCGACAAGATCAACATCAACACGCCTGATGGTGAGGTGATCAGGATACTTCGGGAAAAAGCCAACGAAACCGTTGATCTCACCTACAAGCTGCTCAAAGAGCGTATTGACAAGCTGGGCGTCATCGGTCCGAACGTATCTTTGGATGCCGGCCGTGACCTCATCCTGGTTGAATTGCCGGGTGTTGACAACCCTCAGCGTGCCCGCTCATACCTTCAGGCTGCCGCCAAACTGGAATTCTGGAACGTTTACAGAATCACCGATCCGGGGGTGATAGAGCCTTTTATCAAAGCCAATGAGCAGCTTCGCAAAATGCAGGAGCAGGAAAAGATCACCGCTTCTGAAGAAACTGCAACTGATTCAACTGCCGTGGAGACCGATTCCACCCAAGTTGCTGAAACGAGTGCTGCCGACAGCCTCAACAACCTGTCCAGTACCCAGGGGCCATTGTTTGACATTTTTACGTTGAACAACTCCGGTGCGCTTGGTCTGGCTCCGATCGGCACCGCCGAAAAGAACAAGCAGAAGGCCGTGATGGAGATGCTCAATAAACCCGGCATCAAAGAGTTGTTCCCCAGGGATGCCATGCTGTTGTGGTCCCGCTCTCCGGTAAAAAACCTCGATAACGAAACGACCCCATCAGATAAAGAACTGTATGAGCTCTACATGATCAAAAAAGAGCCGGGCAAAGAAAAGGCTCCGCTGGAAGGCGATCACGTCACCGACGCATTTGTCACTACCGATCCTACTTCCGGCCAGTTGGCCATCAGCCTGAAAATGGACTCTGAGGGCGCCCGTATCTGGGGCCGCATGACCACCAAGGCCGCCAATGACAACAACCGTGAAATTGCCATCGTACTCGACAGCCAGGTTGTTTCGGCTCCCCGTGTGATCAACCCCATCACTTCGGGTGATTCGCAAATCACGGGTCAGTTTACCGTTCAGGAGGCACAAGACCTCGCCAACATTCTTCAGATCGGCAAGTTGCCTGCCCGTACGCAGATCATTCAGGAATCGGTGGTGGGCCCATCGCTGGGTGCCAAAAATATCAGCAAGAGTTTGAATGCCCTTCTGATCGGATTTCTGCTGGTGCTGGTTTTCATGGTATTTTATTACGGAACGGCGGGCTTTGTTTCCATTGCAGTGTTGTTCCTCAACGTGGTTTTCCTGCTGGCTGCCGTAGCCTCTGCCGGTACCGTACTGACCCTGCCGGGTATTGCCGGTATCGTACTGACCATCGGTATGGCCGTTGATGCCAACGTGATCATTTACGAGCGCGTGAGGGAGGAACTGAGGGCCGGTAAAACCATAGCCGCTGCCGTGCGAGACGGATACCAGAACTCCTATTCAGCCATCATTGACGGTAACGTGACCACCCTGTTGACTTCTTTTGTTCTGATCGTCTTTGGTCTCGGGCCCATCAAAGGATTCGGTGTGATCCTGGCCATCGGTATCATGACCACGCTGTTCACAGCGGTGTTGGTGAGCCGGCTGATCATCGAGTGGTGGCTGGCCAAAGGGCGCAATTTCACCGTCTGGACCAATGCAACCAAAAATGTTCTTGCCAACCTTGACGTAGATTGGATGAAGCGCAGAAAAGTATTTTACATCATTTCTGCTTCCATCATCATCATGGGGATTGTTTCTGTCTTTACCCGTGGTTTCGACCTTGGGGTGGACTTCAGGGGCGGCTACTCGGTCAACGTTGAGTTTGCAGGTGAGCAGGTGGATGCCGAATCCATCCGTACCACCCTGGAAACAGTCCTGGGTGAAGCGCCCATTGTAAAAGCGGTAAACACTGAAAATACTTACAATATCGTCACTGATTACCTGGTTGACGACCCTGCCGATGATGCGCCCGAAAAGGTCATTGCCAAATTGCACGAAGGCCTGGCCTCATTCAACGCCGGCGAATCGCTGGAGGATTTCAAGAATCCCGACATTGTGGGCAAAACCCACGTGACCTCTTTCAGCAAGGTGGGACCAACTGTGGCTGACGACCTCCGGAACAGTGCCGGTGAGGCCGTTTTCTTCGGTTTGCTGGTTATCTTCCTCTACATCCTGGTGCGTTTCAACAAGTGGCAATACTCCCTGGGGGCTGTGGCCGCTACCGCCCACGACGCCCTCGTGGTGGTGTCTGTGTTCTCATTGCTCCATGGCATCTTGCCCTTCCCGATGGAAGTGGACCAGGCATTCATCGCCGCCATTCTGACCATCATCGGTTACTCCGTGAATGATACCGTTATCGTTTACGACCGTATCCGGGAATACTCCGGACTCTTTCCGGACAAGGAGAAAAATGACATCATCAATGCAGCCATCAACAGCACCATGAGCCGTACGCTGATCACGGGTCTTACCACCTTGTTCACCGTCTTCGTACTCTGGCTGTTTGGTAGCGGAAGCATCAAAGGATTCGCCTTTGCCCTGGTGTTGGGTGTGGTAGTGGGTACCTACTCCTCCATCTTCATTGCATCGCCCATCATGTCAGACCTTACCAAAGGCGACATTAAGATCTCCAGGAAATCGAAGGCCAAAGACCGCAAGACGATCAAGCGCCATACGGCCAAGGCATAAAGACCGGCGATTTTCTCCGGCAAAAGGAAAGGGGCTTTGCAGTTGCAAGGCCCCTTTTTAGCAACTGGTACTGAGGGATTTATTCTTTTTGGAGGGTTTTCAGGTAGGCAACTATGTTTTCAATTTTTTGCCTGACCACTTCGGGGTCATCAATGTTTTCAGCCCTTTTGAGGGTTTCCCACCACGCCGGCATTTCTCCGAGGCTGTGGCCTGGCGTCCTCTCGGCCGTTGCAATGATCCTTGCGATTTCATCTTCGGGAAATTCTCCTCCTCTTCGCTTCGCAATGGTGGTGAGGTCCATCGGAGGGGTGTCTAACATGGAAGCCATATCGCCTTTGCCGTCGGCGTTTTCGCCGTGGCAGAGGGCACAGTAAGATTTGAAATACACTTCCCCTTCCCTTATCGCCGCTTTTCTGGCTTTTTGCTCTTCGCAACCCGTTGAACTGAGAAGAATTCCAGTGAAAACAAGCGCAATGAATAGAGCAGGACTTTTCATAGATGTTTTCATCGCCGATTGATTTTGTTCATTGCAAATTTTATACGCCAGCCGGGCAATAGTCACTGAGCGGGGTCATCCGGTGCAGGTGTCATTTGTCACCTTGCCCGGAAGATTTTTCAGCTACCAGGAGCGTATAAGCCAGGTAGGGTGTCAAAATACCGGTGAGTAGTGTTGAGAAGAGCGCCTTTGCGTACTGTAGTTTTCCCTTTCTGTTTTCTTCGCTGCGCAATATGGCCGAAGCCAATAATCTTGCTACCACCAAAGGAATGTGCAGCGCCGAGGGAATGCTATTCATTGACAAGTTCCGGACAGCGTGTACCTCGAGGCCGTGTAATTCAAGTTGTTTGATGAATTGTGGCAAAACCCCCACTTGCCCGATGGCCCAGCTTTCTGTCACCTTTCTCAATATCCACCTGAATGGCCGGGGGGGCATTTTACCGGACTTCATGAAAACATCCACCACCACCAGGGTCCCACCGCCGGTCAGCACCCTGGAAAATTCCCTCGCCAAGTCAGCTTTGTCCTTTCCGGTGGCGTAGCACACACTTTCTATTGCGACGATGGCATCAAAAAAATTCCGAGGGAACGGCAGCCGTTGGAAATCGCCGCAACGGAGTTGAATGCGTTTGGCAACCCCGTTTTGCCCGTTCAACTGCCGGCCCATTTCAATCAGCCCGGGGGCCAGTCCGATGCCGTGCAGTTCAACATGCGGCAAGTGCGCTGACAGATAACGCAAGGTGGCCCCGGTACCACAGCCTGCATCGAGCAACCTTGCCCGGGCCGAAGGCAACAATTGCAGGCTTTTCAGCACTTCTTCGTTCAGGGCCTCCAACATTGCCTCTCTGTCAAAAGGGTTGATGCCCCATTGCCAGTACCCGAAATGAATGTTGTAGGATGGACTCCAAAAGCGATAGGCCGCTAAGATGGAGTCGTTGTGGATGACTGAAGATCTTTGGTTTTTATTTTTTCTTAGATGGTTCAAGAAGAATTGAGGGACTTATTATTGGTAGTACAAACTCCTGAAATGATGTATCAGTAAGGTAATTTCGGATAACACCTCTTGCAGTTGAGTAGGATATTGCGGCGATAGATGATGATAATAAGTCGTCTGTAATATAATTTTTATCTTCTTTCCAGATTAGCTGTTCGATGTTTTCAACCTTGTACAAAAATAAGATTTGAAAAAATGCCTCTGATAATTCAGTTAATTGCTCATTTTTAATGGTCAGAGTAATTTTCAGGTCTGAACGCATTAGCTTTTCCTCTAAATTAAATGACATTTCATACCCATACTCAACAGCAATTTCAGGATTTTCCAGATTTAGAGATTCAAAGGTGTCTTTCAAAGAGATGTTCATCACTCTGTAGTCTAGTAAAGCAATCTTTTCAGGCGAAAATTTAGTCTTCATGGGTTATTATGCTAATGAAGGATCCAATGATTGCAAATCTTTAGTTGTGATAGTTTCAAATCTTTCGGTAACAAATTGATTTTCTTTGGAGGTTTTAAGCGTTATTTTGAAACTTTCCGAAGGCATCCGTTGCCATGTAGGATATGTAATTTCAGGCTTGGGAACAGAAATGATCTCTTCTTCCAATGCGACTTCCAGCTTTGCAATGGATTTCAGCGTCAGGTTTTGACCGCTTTTCAGCCACTTGCTGATTTCTGATTCCCGCTTGCCCATACGCTCAGCAAGCTGCTTTTGGGTGAGCTTTTTCTGTTTCAACAAATAGTTGATCCTGTCAACGATGTCGGTGTATTTTCTGACAAAGACTTTGGTCTCTGCAGGAACTTCAGCGAGTGCTTTTTCAAACAGCTTGTTTTTCATCTTTCAAAAATTATCTGGTCGTCATTGCCCTTGTCATCGATGATTCGCCGGGAGAAATTGTCCAAATTGATTGATCCGTATGAATCCTGAAGCTCTTCAAGAATGACTTTGGCAAAATCCCATGCATCTCTAAGCTTTGAAGCCAGGTCAGGGCTGTCTTGTGTTTTTTGACTGGTCTTGACCCCTCCATTGAAAAGAATGACTATATGATCACTCACCCTGAGACAAAACAACCTCAGACGATTGCTCGTGAGGTTCAAAGTCAACTCTTCAATTTTGACCTTCATCTTTGGAGGCAGTTCGCTAATGGTTGCTACTTGCCTTGAAAAATAGTGAGGCTTGGCACTTTTGCGATTTCCAATGTCTTCGATCAGGGCGACAAGTTCATGGAAATCTTCCCTGAATTCTTCCTTACCTTGAAGAAACCTCGAAAAAAACTTGTCAGTCTCACTTTCTTGAGAAGATTCCCATCTAACAGTGTAAAAAGTTACCTGTTCAAAGCTGTCTTCCCAAATCTCGAGGACAAAGGTATTCACTTTTAAGTTAAGTTAAAACAGTGCCAATATTAAAATGTTGCACCACCACTCATTCTTTTTGAGAATAGATAACTATCCCCCCATCACGGACCCGGCGGAAAATCTTCTTCCCCTTTGTCAGGGGTTCTGAGCACTTTGATGAAGAAGTAAATGGTGAATGCGGTGACGATCAGGTTGGACGTCAGCCACATGATCAAAGCGGATTTACTCATATCTGAATGGTGTTTTTTCGGTTTAAGTTTACCGAAGGAAGACATTGGAGTGCCTTCCTCCGGTGTTGTAAAGAGGCTGAGAACTTAGGGTGATCAGGTTTCCCTGCCTTCCTTCATTCTGCGCTTGTAGGCGATCCAGACCAGGTAGCAAATGGCCACGTAAACGCCCATCAGCAAGAGCCTGGCAAAGATGATGTAGGGCTTGTTTTCTTCAACGGCCAGGTAGCCCGAGTTAGCGTTGAAGGTGATGGCGTCCCAGATGCCTGGCAGGGAGCCGATGAATACGGCCAGCAGGATGAGCGGTGTGATCCATTTGATGATGAACTTGAAAATGACGGGCACTTTGATATCGGCGCCACGGTTGATCTCTTCCCAGCCTTTTTCCATGCCAAAGACCCAGGAGAATACGATGATCTCCGCCACGGCAAAAACCACCAGCGAGACGGTGCCGGCCCAGTAGTCGTACTCGGCAAATACCCCTTCGTTGTAGAATACAACCGTAGGCAAGCCGAGCAGAAGGATGATCAGGCCAAAGGTCCAGGCTGCCTTCTTGCGGTTGAAGCCGAACTCGTCCTGCAGGAAGCCCATGAACGGAGTGCCCATTGCGAGGGAAGAAGTGATACCGGCAAAAAACAGCAGTCCAAACCAGCTGAAGCCGGCAACGATGGAGAGTACCTCACCCCATTTGTGGAACAGGAAGGGCAGGGTCTGGAAGGCGAGCCCGAAGCCTCCGCCGCTTTGTACGATCTCTACCACTTTGTCAATGCCGAAATAACCCACGGAAATGGGGATTACAACGGCCGCTCCGAGTACCACTTCGACAAACTCGTTCATCCAGCCTGCACTCATGGCATTCAGTGCGATGTCGTCGCGGCTGCGCAGATAGGAAGCATAGCATTGGATGGTACCCATGCCCACCGAGAGGGTAAAGAATATCTGTCCGGCTGCAGCCAGCCACACATCGGCTTTCCAGATGGTGCTGAAGTCGGGTTCCCAAAGCCAGTTGAGGCCAAACACACCGTCGTAAACGGCGCCTTTTTCACCGGCTTCCAGCGTGAGGCCCTGAATGGCGAGCAACACGCCAAACATAATCAGCAAGGGCATGGCGATCTTGGCCACCATTTCAATACCACCACTGAGGCCCCGCGACAATACCCAGGTGTTCAATGCCAGGCACAGTATCCAGAATACGATGGGTTCGGTGCTTCCCAAACCGACATAACTTTGAAAATGCGCGGCAACTTCTTCCTGCGTCATGCCCCCGAAAACGTTCATCACACTGTCAAATGCATACGCCAGTGCCCAGGATTCTATGTAGCAATAGTAAGCTGCAACAGCAATGTTGGTGAAAAGACCAAACACCCCCAGGTACTTCCAGAAATGGCGCTTTTTGTCCATTGCATCCAGGATGAAAGGCGTGCTGTGGTGCCCGCGGGCACCGCCAAAGCGGCCCATACTCCATTCCACGAACAACAGTGGCAAACCCATCAGAAGGAAGCACACCAGGTAGGGAATAATAAAAGTGCCACCCCCATTGTTGATGGCCTGTACCGGAAAGCGGAGAAAATTACCAAGACCTACAGCGTTGCCCGCCATGGCCAGAACAAGCCCGACCCGCGAGCCCCATGCTTCGTTGTTTGTACTCATTCTAAAGTCAGTTTAGTTTTTGTGATCAAGTGGAGAGTCCCGTTGTAGTCATCCGCAGAATGTGAGAAAACGGGCCAACAGGATTTTTCAACGAGGCCGAAAGGTATTTATAAAAAACTTTTTGCCGTAATCCCGGAATGGAAAAGTGATAAATGTGGCTGCCACCGGGCAAGGTGGAATAAAAAATGGAATGCTGCGGTGAAGATCATTTTTTACTCCTTCTGAACCACTTCCAATTGCCTGGCAGCAGCGCATCGGCAATTTGCTGGAGGCTCTGGTCCCGCATGGCCCAGAAGGTCAGCAAAAGGCCCATCGGGAAAATGATCAGGCAGTTCATCCAGGCAGCCGGAGTGGCCTCTATGACGAATCGCTCCGCAATGTTTTTGCTGAAGATGCTGATGATGATGAACAGCATAAAGAAGACGATGGAAATGAGCAGCGGCCAGCCAAAGCCCCCTTTGCGGACGATGGCCCCCATGGGCGCACCAACAAACAGAAAGATGAAACAAGCCAGGGCAAAGCTGAATTTCGTATGGAACTCGAATACGTATTTCACCCGGTTCTCACGGATTCGCTTCAGGTTGGATTGCAGGTTGAGGCTCTGGTCCAAAACACTTTTGATGGACAGCTTTGCTTTTCCCATGTATTCCGTTCGCAGGGTTTTGGGCAGCGACTCGATAAAGCTGCTGTACTCAGCCGGATTGAAGTCTTTGTCGCTCAGGTCGAACACCCGTTTTTTCACTTTCTCCGAATCTGGCTCGATGACTGGTTTGGGTGGCAGACCCTTTTTCGATTGGGAAAGCAATTGTTTGCCTTTTCCTGCCTGCTCACTTTCTGCCGGAACTGAATCCGGGATTTTGGTGAGCGTATTCACCAGGTCCCGCTTCTTGTTTTCTTCGAAACGCTGCCGCCTCATCCGGTCATTCAACTGTTTCTCCAGCAGGTAGTATTGGCGTTTCACCTGCCCGGCATTTTTTTCTATTCGCTTCGCAATGTCCTGGTCAATGGAATCAATGGCCTGGGCCAGTTGCCGGTTGCTGAGCATGGAGTAGTGGGATTTGAACAGGGCTTCATCGGTGCGGTCCAGTTCAAATTCATCCAGGTCGAAGACTTTGGTCCATTCTTCAAAGCGGGCCCGCATGAAAGGCTTGTTGCGCTTTCCTTCTTTCATCACGGGTTTGGGCTCCAGGTACTGGTGGCCGTTGAAGAAGTGCATCACAAAGTACTTGCCGTCGGCAGAGCCGTACATCTGCCCGCTGTCAGCCATTACCGCCAACAGGCGCCCCTGGCCGGCACTTTGGTTGTCGTAAAGCAGGACGTTTTTGATCGTCTGGTTGTCGGGCAATTTGTCACCAATCCTGATAGAATACCCCTGAAAATCGTCGTTGAAAATACTTTCCTCCAGGCTGAGCGTAGGCTTTTGCCGGCGGATATCATACAGACGGGACTTGAACTTGAGATTGGAAACCGGAATGAAATAATTGGAACAGAAAAAGGAAAAAACAGAAATCCCCATCGTCAGGATCATCAAGGGCCGCATGACCCGCCAGAGGCTGATCCCTGCCGACTTCATGCTGGACAACTCGTACCTTTCGGCCATGTTCCCCAATACCATTACCGAAGAAATGAGTACCGCCACCGGCAATGCCATCGGTATCATCGAAACGGAAAGGTAAGCCACCAACTCCACCATCAGGAAAAACCCCACCCCCTTGCCGGCTATTTCGTCAATGTACAGCCAAAGGGTCTGCATCACAAAGACGAACAGGGCAATAAAAAACGTGACCGCAAACGGCGGCACAAAACTCTTTACCAGCAAACGATCAAATATCTTTATCCGAATTCTCATCGCCACAAAAAAACGGCAATTGCGGCGCATCTGCCAGCGGTTTTACCAAATGATAGGAAATGAGGAAATGAGGAAATGAGGAAATGAGGAAATGAGGAAATGAGGAATTGAGGAATTGATCCCGATCCCGAAAGCCTTCGGGATGGGAGAAGAAATGAGGAATTGAAGAATTGAGGAATGAGTGCACTGCAAAAACCCTCAATTCATTAATTCCGACGGAAATTTGAATGCTCACATGCCGGACGGAGTCCGGCTGGAAGAGGCACCGGACATCCCGAGTCCATCTCGGGAGGCGCCAGCAGTGACGCTGGTTCCGGACTCCGTCCGGGACCATATCTTGTCGGACTCTGTCCGACATTTTTCCAGAAGGAATAACCTCTTTTGACGCAAATACCACTTTTTGCAGTGGACTCAGGAATTGACTTTGGGTCTTTGCTACTGGCGTTCAGTTCCTCAATTCCTCATCAAATCAGTTCCCCGTCTGGCCTGCCTGCCTGTCGGCTAGACAGGGCGCCAGCCGGACAGGCTCAATTCCTCATCAAATCAGTTCCTCAATAAAAACAAACTGCTTGTAACAAATCAAAACCGCCGGTCGTCGTTGCAATGTCATGAATCCACAAACCTTTCTGACGAACATCCAACCGCTGAAAAACAAGCTCTTCCGCTTTGCCTACAGAATGCTGAGCAATGTGGAAGAAGCCGAGGACGTGGTGCAGGAGGTGTTCATCAAATTGTGGAAGAACAAAGACTACCTCCACGAGATCAATAACCTTGACGCCTGGTGTATGACTGCTACCCGAAACCTGTCCATTGACAAATTGCGATCGAAACGCCAAAGGGTTCAGCCATTGCACCCCGGGCTGGACCGCGAAGACAATGCCCCGAACCCTTACCACTCAGCGGCCAACAAGGACCTGGTGGAGCAGGTTAGGAAGTTCATGGCGCAACTGCCGCAAAAACAGCAGCAGATCATGCACCTGAGAGACATCGAACAATACACCTATCAGGAAATTGCGGAGGCGCTGGATATCAGCCTCGAACAGGTAAAGGTTTACCTCTTCCGTGCCCGGAAAGCTGTGCGGGAGCAACTGCTCAAACAGGATGTGGAAGCCTTCACGGACCGCAGCCGGTAAAACCAGACGGATCAAAATTATTGAATGATGAATTACCGAGAATTGTTGGAAAAGTATTTCAGGGCTGAAACTTCATTGGAGGAAGAAACTGCGTTGAGGGCCTACATGCTCAGTGAAGAACTCGGGGAAGACCTCCGGCAATACCGGCCACTGTTTCAGTTTTTCGAAGAAGAAAAAGAAAACAGCCTGAGCAGTGATTTCGAAGGCAAGCTGCTGGCAGAAATGGACAGGCCTGCCAAACTGGTTCGCATCAATTCCCGGCGCAGGCAATTGCTCAGGGTTGCCGCCCTTGCCGCTGTGCTGACCGGAGCCTACCTGCTCTTGCCCGTACAGCAACACCGGCAACAGGCTATTGACTGGAGCAAGTACGAGGTGACCGATGAACAACAGGCCTATGAAGAGACAATGAAAGCTTTGGAACTGCTGGCCGACAAGCTCGGCAAAGGAGCCAAAACAACCACCCGAAGCATGGCCGAAACCCGCAAGGTGGCCAAATACCTGAACTGAATGCACCCGATTATACTCGACTCGAAGTGGTTTGAGAATAACCCATCACTCTTGTCAAGTGTGGATGGGGAGTTTGGGCGGCGTACGCCGCCCAAACCACTTCGTTTTGAGTATATTTCACCGTACAAATCGAATCAATTATGAAAGCTATCACTTTCTTTTTTGCAATGTTTCTGGCCACACTGGCCGGAGCACAAAACGACGCCATCAGCAAGTATTTCCAAAAGTACGTTGACGACGAGCGTTTCACCGTCATATATGTGAGCGGCAAAATGTTCGACATGGTCAACAAAATGGAGCTGGAGCTCGACGACGAAAAAGCCGAAGCCATCAAGGAGGTCGTCCAGGACCTGAAGGGAATCCGTATTCTTGTTGCCGAAGAGAACGGCCTGCTGTTTTACGAAGAAGCCCTCAAAGCCATTGACACCAGGGAATACGAACCCATGATGACCGTCAGAAGCACGGAGAACGAAAACGTCCAGTTCCTCGTGAAAGAAAATGGCGACAACCTGAGTGAATTGCTCCTCCTGGTGGGCAGTGAAGAGGAGTTTGTCCTGATATCTTTCACCGGAAACATTGACCTTGAAAAAGTGGGCCAACTGACCAAGGCCTATGAGGAAGATGGAAAAGCAGAAGAAAATGACAACCACCGTCCCTGACCGCTTCAATCACCCGATAAACACCCAACCATGAGATTCCTGTTCCTTTTCATTGCCCTGTTTTTCGTTGCCGGAGAAGCATACAGCCAGACGCCGGCGCTTAACCGGTTTTATCGCGAGAACAAGCGAAACGCCGAGGTTCGCGGCAAGCTGCCCGGCTGGTTGCTGCGCATTGCCGGCAAGATCGCCATTGACAAAAACACGGAAATTGAAAACCGGGAATTGAGCAAGGAACTCATCAAGAGCATCGGCAAAATGCGCTTCCTCTACAATGAAGACCATACCATCCCCGGCGCGCGCATTGAACAACTCAGACAAGACCTTCACCGGGAAAGCTTCGAAGACCTGATCAGGGTGCGAAGCGAGGGAATCCACTTCGAATTCCTGATCAGGGAATCGGGCGGCCTGGTGAAAAACCTCGTCGTGATTTACAACAGCGAGGAAGAAGGCGAAATGGCCTTCTTCAGCATCAAAACCTCGCTCAGCCTCGATGACCTCGCACAGTTTCTCGAAGCCAATTTCAAAAAGGACATTCAGGAGTGGATACCATCGCCCCTGGAAGAAGAACCGGTGGAGGATGTGGCCTTTTGAATTTGCTGGCGAGGATCATTTTCGGCGTTCATCGTTCCAGCTTCAGAATTCCTACCTTCGCAGCTCAAAACAAAATCCTTTGGAACGATGAATTTAACCAGCAACACCCGTTTTCGTCCCGGGGTACTACATGGCGACGAAGTAACCGAACTTTTCAATTACGCCAACGACAACGACTTTGCATTGCCGGCTGTCAACGTAGTGGGCACCAACTCCGTCAACGCAGTGCTCGAGACTGCCCGTGAGGTGAACTCGCCCGTGATCATCCAGTTCTCCAACGGCGGAGCGCATTTCTTTGCCGGCAAAGGCCTTTCCAACGAAAACCAGAAAGCCGCGGTGCTGGGAGGCATCTCCGGCGCCATGCACATACATACCCTTGCCCAGGCTTACGGCGTGACTGTGATCCTGCACACCGATCACTGCGCCAAAAAACTGCTGCCCTGGGTGGATGGCCTGCTGGAGGCCGGCGAGCGCTTCTATGAGCAACGCGGCTACCCGCTCTACAGCAGCCACATGCTCGACCTTTCCGAAGAGCCCATCGAGGAGAACATTGCCATCAGCAAAAAATACCTGGAGCGCATGTCGGCCATCGGCATGACCCTCGAAATCGAACTCGGTGTTACCGGAGGTGAAGAAGACGGCGTTGACAACACCGATGTGGACAGCTCACGCCTCTACACCCAGCCCGAAGAAGTGGGCTACGCCTACGAACAGCTCATCCAGGTGAGCAACCGCTTCACGGTGGCCGCTGCCTTTGGCAATGTGCACGGTGTGTACAAACCCGGCAATGTTCAATTGCAACCCGTCATTCTGAAAAATTCTCAGGAGTACGTTCACGAAAAATTCAAGACCGGGCGGCCCAATCCTATCAACTTCGTCTTCCACGGCGGTTCGGGCTCCTCCCGCGAGGAAATCCGTGAAGCCATCGGCTACGGTGCCATCAAGATGAACATTGACACCGATATGCAATGGGCGTTTTGGGATGGTGTGCGCAATTATTACGAAGAAAAGAAAGACTACCTGCAAGCCCAGATCGGCAACCCGGAAGGTGATGACAAGCCGAACAAGAAATTCTACGACCCCAGGGCCTGGCTGCGCAAAGGCGAGGAGAGCTTTGTGAAGCGCCTCAAAGTGGCGTTTGAAGATTTGAATTGCATGGGCAGAAATGCCAAATAGCCGAACTCAGGTTCAGCCCTCAACCCCGGTGTTTCAAATGATCGTTTGCGGCACCGGGGTTTCGTTTTTTTTATTCCCCTTCGGCAAAACGCCGCCACGCTTCAGCCGCCAGCTTTTCCGTGAGATCTTCGAAAAAATAACTCCCTGCTGCCGGATCGGTTACAGCATCCAGGTAGCTTTCGCTGCGCAATATGTGGTGCAGGTTCCGGGCCAGTCGCCGAAAAGTGGGGCTGCTCTCCTCCCTTGCCGGATCCTGAACGTCGGCCGGCAGCACGGTCAGCCGGTCAGCCCCGCCTGCAATGGCCGACATGGCCTGGGTCGTGGCCTGAATCAGGTTGTTGTACGGAGATTCGGCACTTTCCCAGGCTGCAAATGAGGCATCCATGAAAGGCGTTCCTGCAGGGGCCTCCCACGCCCCGGCAAGGTGGTGGAACAACATCCTGGCAGCCCGGAATTTGCACAGCGAAACGAAATAATTGGCATTGACCCTCAGGTAAACCTGGGTGTGGTTCAGTACATCCCGGCTGCTGAATCCGGCCTGCGTCATGGTGACCAGCCAGTGGTCCAGTTGGCGCAGCATGGCGGCCAGTTCCGTTGCCGGGTCCTTGCTTTGCTCCACATTCACCGGCAGTACCCTCACCTTCGGAAAATGCGCCGTTGCGAAGCGAAGCAATTCTTCCAGGTCATCCTGAACGAGGGTGGCGTGGGGTGTCCAGTTGACAGCTCCCGTAAGAGTGGCCGGGTCAAGCTTTCTGTTTTTCACAATGTGGAACAAGTGGTGCAGCAGCCCGCCCGGATTGGCGTTTTTGTTTTCTTCGTAAAACTGGATGCGGACAGCAGAGAGGTCCACTCCCTCCAGCAGGCCCTCCAGCCGGTGATCGCCCAGGGGTTCATCAATGTAAAACTGAAGCGACTCCACCCCTGCCAAAAGCGCTTTGTGGGCCAGCTTGTTGGCGGCGGTCAGGTCGTGGGCGGGCAGGTCTTCGCCAATCAACCAACCCTGGCCTTCGGTCAATGAGGGGCTGTGGTCTTTGCGCTCGTCCAGGTGGTGAAACGGGGAGACCTTCAAGGTGCCCACCTGCCAGTTGAGGTCTTCAACGGCCTTCCCCTTGAGGTCCTGTTTGATCTTCTCGAGCCATTCGGCTTTGCTGACCGGCGGAAATTCGTCAAAAAGGTTTGGGCGGTGTGGCATCTCGATTGGTTTTGGTTCAGGCCAGGGAGGAAAATGTCATTCACGGTGCAAAGATGCGGTTTAGTAAAGATTATTTTACCCGGGAGCATTGGCCAAGGCCTAATACCGGGGAAAAACAGGGCAGTTTTGGTTTGTTCATTGCTTGATGATTGCTGACCTGAAAAATCGCAGGAGTGAAGGCGATTTGTTTCTATTTATGGAAACAAATCTTAGCTTTGGATTCGCAACCAAGTGATAATGAAGCGGCTTTTTAAAGTAGTTTTTATGGAAGATGCCAGGCAGTTTTTATTTCAGTTGGAAGATAAGATCCGGCGGAAGGTCATTTCCAAAATTGACCTGGCAACCTACACACGTGACCCATCTGTTTTCAAAAAATTGCAAAGCGATATCTGGGAATTCAGGATTCGTTTTGGAAGATCTCAAATCAGGGTGCTGGCCTTTTGGGACAAAAGGAACAAAAAGCAAACCCTGGTTATTGCCAGGCATGGATTCATCAAAGACCAGCAGAAACCCCCAAAAAAGAAATTGAAAAGGCAATCCGGTTGAGAGAAGTTTATTTCGAGCAGTATAAATAACACCCGAATCATGGCAACGGAAAAGGCAAAACTATACTCAAAACGAAGTGGTTTGGGCGGCGGAGCCGCCCAAACTCCCAACCCCTCATGAAGTACAAAGCTGAAATCTTCCCAAACTACTTCGACTTGGATATATATTCACTGGACAAGATAAAAGATGAGTTCATCGGCCCGGAAGGAAGTCCGCAAAGAGCTCAATATGAGTACGAGCTCAAAATGGAAATTATAGGGAATCTCGTTCGGGAAGCAAGAAAAAGAAGAGGGATGACACAGGAACAACTTGGTCAGTTGTTGGGTGTCCGGAAAGCGTGGGTATCGAAAATTGAGCGAAGTGCCAGCAATGCAAGTATCAATACGATTCTGAAGATTTTCAAAGTATTGGATGCTGAGGTCACGATATCCGTTAAAATGTCAGGCGATTATTTGGAGCTGAGGTCCTGAACCTATTGCCAATTATCATCTCGGGTAGCAAGATGCGGTTTCGCAAAGATTTTTACCTTGCACGGCCATAGCTGAAAGAGAACAACCAATAATACCGTGCTGAAAATCATGAAATCTTCCCGGCTGGTTGCAGGTTTGACACTTGCGTTATTCTTCCTTTTTTCTTCCCAAAATATTGCGCAGCGAAGCATGCCCGACAGTTTGGTGGCCTACCGGATTGACAAAGCCATCCGCTTCGATGGCGTCCTGGACGAACCTGCCTGGCAACAGGCCATGCACATCAGTAACTTCACCCAGGTGGAACCCAACCAGGACCAGCCCGCAACAGAGCGAACGGAAGTGGCGGTGGTATATACCGAAACGGCCCTGTACATCGGCATCTGGTGCTATTACAAAGACCCCGAAACCATCGTCGCAAAATTCCTGGAGCGGGATTTTGACGTGGAAGCTGACGACATTGTGGCCATCGGCATTTCCCCGTTTAACGACAAAAGAACCGGCTACGCCTTTGCCGTCAACGCCAACGGCGCCCGGGCCGACGGCCTCATAGAAGGCATCGAAGACATCAGCCTGGACTGGAACGGCGTCTGGGATGCCATGGTGAAACGCAACACAGAAGGCTGGTTTGCAGAGATTTACATCCCTTTTTCCACCCTCCAGTACCGCCAGTCCGGAGCAAACGGCTGGGGCATTCAGTTTCAGCGCCAAATTTTGCACAACAACGAAATAGTGCGCTGGCAGGGCTGGAACCGCAACTACAACTTTGAAAACATGTCGCAGGCGGGCACCCTGGTGGGCCTCGAAAACATCAGGGGAAAACTCCGGCTGGAGCTGAAGCCCTACGCCCTGCTCGGTGTCACAAAAGAGAAAGACATCAAAGCCGACGGCACACACAAGCTCGGCATTGACATCAACAAAAACCTGTTGAGTACCCTCAAACTCAACCTCACCGTCAACACCGATTTCGCCCAGGTGGAGTCCGACCGGATACAGACCAACCTGTCCCGGTTTTCACTTTTTTATCCTGAAAAACGGGAGTTCTTTCTCGAAGGGGCCAACAATTACTCATTCAGCCTGGGTGGCCCCAACAACCTTTTTTACAGCCGCCGCATCGGCATCAACGACGCCAACGAGCAGGTGCCCATCCTTGGCGGCGCCAGGGTCTTCGGCAAGGCCGGAAAAACCAACATCGGTTTCCTGAGCATTCAGACCCGTGAAAAAGGCGAAACGCCCTCCACCAACTACTCCATGCTTCGCCTTCGGCAAGACGTGGGGCGGCAGTCCAACGTTGGCGTCATCATGACCTCCGTGCAGCGGGACGGCTATTCCAATCTGGTCTTCGGTGCCGATGCCGTTTACGAAACTTCCGAATTTATGAAGAATAAAAACCTGACCATCGGGGGCATGTTCTTCGGCAGCCACGACAGCAATGTTGACGACGAAAGAAACATCGGATACCGCTTCTACGCCGACTACCCGAACGACCTGGTGGACATCTATACGAGCACCACTTATGTGCCGGAGAATTTCATCCCGGGCATGGGCTTCACTTTCCGCAAGGATTACCGGAACTACGTGTCCTTTTTCCGCTTTACACCAAGGTGGTTCACCAGCCTGGGTGTTCGCAAAATGAATTTTATGCCCTGGCGCCTGTTCCTCTACCAGGACGCCGCCACAGGCACGGTGGAAAGCTGGGAGTACGGCGTCAGACCCCTGGGCTTTGAACTGCAAAGCGGGGAAAGTTTCCAGCTCAACTTCAACTTTGAATACGACCACCCCGACAGAGATTTTGAATTGGGCGACGGGCTGGTAATCCCTGCCGGTGAGTACAACATGCGCAATTTCTCCGCAGAGGTGCAGACCTTCTCCGGCAGGAGACTGGCAGGGCAGATGGAGTTCAGTGTCGGCACCTTTTACACCGGCAATATTCAGAGCCTGGGTACAGAACTCACCCTCAATGTAAACAAACACCTGAACCTTTCTTCAGAATGGCAGTACAACCACGTGGCCTTACCCGAAGGAGATATCTTCAGCCACGAGCTGTCCGGCCGGGCGGTCTATGCCTTTACCCCCAGGCTGAACGCTTCCATCTTTGCACAGTGGAATTCCGAAGAGGATTTTATCGGCTACAATTTCCGCATGCACTGGATTCCCAGAATCGGCAGTGATTTTTACCTCGTCTTCAACCAGGGCTACGATGAGCAGCTCCGATTCAAACGCCTCAGGGAAACCTCCTCCGGCGTGAAACTGGTGTGGCGAATTGCGATTTGAGGTGAGGCGTGACGCGTGACACGTGACGCGTGACACGTGACGCGTGACACGTGACGGGTGACACGTGACGCGTGACAGGGTGACTTGTCCTGAAATTGGTTGCCAAAAAAACATTCAATCCCGAGCTTGCCTCGGGATCAAAAACTTCAAGACAAAAAAAAGAGGCCATGGAACCACGGCCTCTTTTTTTTGTCTTGACACCCGGGTATCAATACCTGTAATAGTCAGGTTTGAAAGGGCCTTCTTTTTTCACGCCGATGTATTGGGCTTGCTTGTCGTTCAGTTCTTCCAGTTCCACGCCGATGCGGTTCAGGTGGAGGCGGGCCACTTTTTCATCGAGGTGTTTTGGCAGCACGTACACCTTGTTTTCGTAGTTTTTGTGGTTGTTCCACAATTCGATTTGAGCGAGCACCTGGTTGGTGAAGGAGTTGGACATTACGAAGGACGGGTGGCCGGTGGCGCATCCGAGGTTTACCAGTCGGCCTTCGGCCAACAGGATGATGTCTTTTCCATCCACGGTGTACTTGTCCACCTGGGGTTTGATGTTGACGTGGGTGTTTCCGTAGTTTTCTTTCAGCCAGGCAACGTCAATCTCGTTGTCGAAGTGGCCGATGTTGCACACCACGGTTTTGTCTTTCATCAGTTTGAAGTGTTTTTCCGTCACAATGTCGCAGTTGCCGGTGGCGGTCACCACGATGTTGGCCAGGGGAATGGCATTTTCCATTTTCAGCACCTGGAAGCCGTCTATGGCGGCCTGGAGGGCGCAGATGGGGTCAATTTCAGTGACGATGACCCGGCAGCCGGCGCCCCTGAGAGAAGCTGCAGAACCTTTACCCACATCGCCGTAACCGGCAACGACGGCCACTTTTCCGGCCAGCATCAGGTCGGTGGCACGGCGGATGGCGTCCACCAGGCTTTCTTTGCAACCGTATTTGTTGTCAAATTTTGACTTGGTCACCGAGTCGTTGACGTTGATGGCCGGCAGGGGCAGGGTGCCCTCGCGCTCACGGTCGTAGAGGCGATGCACACCGGTGGTTGTTTCTTCGGAAATACCGCGGATGTTTCCAACCAGTTCGGGGTGTTTGTCCAGTACCACGTTGGTGAGGTCGCCTCCGTCGTCGAGGATCATGTTGAGGGGCTGGCCGTCTTTAAAAGCAAAGAGTGTCTGTTCGATGCACCACCAGAACTCTTCTTCGGTCTGGCCTTTCCAGGCAAACACGGGCACACCGGCGGCGGCAATGGCAGCGGCGGCGTGGTCTTGTGTTGAGAAGATGTTGCAGGAAGACCAGCTAACCTCTGCGCCCAGTTCCACCAGTGTTTCAATGAGCACGGCAGTCTGGATGGTCATGTGCAGGCAGCCTGCAATGCGCGCCCCTTTCAGAGGTTTGCTGGCTCCGTATTCCTCACGCAGGGCCATGAGTCCGGGCATTTCTGCCTCGGCCAGTTCTATTTCTTTGCGGCCCCATTCGGCCAGTGAGATGTCTTTGACTTTGTACTTCAGGTTGTTGGCAACGGTTTGCATTGAATATATTTTGTGATTGGTTGAGAGCCGGGTGGGGTGCCCGGCTGTTTTTTGCGCCGCAAAGATAGTGTTTACAGGGCTTTGTTGTTGCGCGGTGGTCAGTAATCAGTTGGCAGTGAACAGTTGGCAGTGAACAGTTGGCAGTGATCAGTTGGCAGTATTCAGTTGGCAGTTGGCAGTTGGTGCCGGATGCACCCTCTACAAAAACCTTCAAAAACCCACAAAAACCTCCATAACCATTCAAAAACTTTCATAACCATTCAAAAACCTCCAAAACCCTCCAAAACCCCTCAAAAAAAGGTTGCTGCCTCTCGGCAACAACCTTTTGCTGTACAAGCAAGAAGATGGTTCTCAGGCTTTCATGGCTCCTTCGTTGGCTTCGTTGAAGCGTTTGGTCACTTCCTGCCAGTTGATGAGGTTCATGAAGGCATTCACATATTCCGCACGGCGGTTCTGGTAATTCAGGTAGTAGGCGTGTTCCCAAACATCGATGCCGAGTACGGGCACGCCACGCTGGTCCACCACGTCCATCAGGGGGTTGTCCTGGTTGGGAGTTGAACTGACGAAGAGGCGGTCATTGTCATCGGTGCAGAGCCAGGCCCACCCGGAGCCGAAGCGGGTGAGGGCGGCGTTGATGAATTCGTTTTTGAAGTTCTCAAATGAGCCGAAATCTCTTTCGATCGCTTTGGCGATGTTCATCTGAGTGGTGGGTTCTCCACCTCCGTTTGGCGACATGATCTCCCAGTACAGGCAGTGGTTGTAATAGCCACCACCGTTGTTGCGGACAGCGGTGCTGTATTTGGATACGTTGCCCAGGATGTCTTCGATGCTTTTCCCTGCCAGTTCGGTGCCTTCTATGGCGTTGTTCAATTTGTTGGTATATCCTGCGTGGTGTTTGGTGTGGTGGATTTCCATCGTTCTGGCGTCAATGTAGGGCTCCAAGGCGTCATAAGCGTAGGGAAGATCTGGAAGTTTAAATGCCATAATGATTTGAATTTTGATGGGTTTAAAGACTTTGAGTAATCAGGAACCGGGTACGGATCAGGCCTTTTGGCGAGTATCAGACTTGCGGGCCCTCCGGCAGCGCCGAAAGTAACGAACCCGGCAGACATTGGAAGAACATGGTCGCTGAAATTTTGTTTAATGTGGTTTTGCGAAGAAAAAGGACCACGAGAGGGAGGCAAAAAAAAACCGGCTGCCTGGGGCAGTCCGGCTATCAGAACCTGTATGAAATTATTGGATGCGGAAAAACTGCTTGTTGTTGAACCTCGTTCCGACCGCCAAGTAAGCCCCCATTGCGAAGCGAGGCAAAGACGCTTTGTTGATAAGTCAGATTTCAGGCGTCGGCATTTGGCATTTGTCATCGGCGGTTTTTGGAAGTAAGCTTACCTTTGCGCCTTCAAAAACAAACCCGGCCCCGGCCGACTTTCCGGCAACTGAAAATTGGAGGCTTCACCAATAATCAATCGCTTTCCGCAATGAAAAAAATCCGCACCGCCCTCATCTCTGTCTTCCACAAAGAAGGACTGGAAGACATCATCAAAGCGCTGCACGGCAATGGCGTCACTATTTACTCCACCGGAGGCACTCAGGCTTACATCGAAAAACTCGGTGTGCCGGTAGCGGCCGTGGAAGACCTGACCAGCTACCCTTCAATTCTGGACGGGCGGGTGAAAACCCTGCACCCGAAAGTGTTCGGGGGAATTCTGGCACGAAGAGAGGATGCCCACCTGCAGGAACTCGGCAAGTACGATATTCCTGAAATTGACCTGGTCATTGTGGACTTGTACCCCTTTCAGCAAACGGTGGCCAATACCGACGATGAACCGGCCATTATTGAAAAAATTGACATCGGGGGGATTTCGCTGATCCGCGCCGCAGCCAAAAATTACAAAGACGTGGCCATCGTACCTTCCCAGGCGGAGTACAACCTGTTTCTGCAACTGTACCATGAGGGCAATGGTGGCTTGACGCTCGGGCAGCGCAGAGAGCTGGCCCGCCGGGCATTCATGGTCTCCTCTGATTACGATACGGCCATTTTCAATTATTTCAACCGGGGCAACGACGAGCCGGTTTTCAAACACAGCATCCACGAGGTTGCGCCACTGCGCTATGGCGAGAACCCGCACCAGCAAGGTTTTTTTTACGGCCATCTGGAAGACATGCTGGAGCAACTCAACGGCAAGGCCATTTCTTACAACAACCTCGTTGACATTGATGCGGCTGTTCAGATCATGCGGGAATTCAAAGACGAGGACCCCACTTTCGCCATTCTGAAACACACCAACGCCTGTGGGGTGGCCATCCGCTCAACCCTGAAAGACGCCTGGGACGCCGCCCTGGCCTGCGACAATGTCTCCGCCTTCGGGGGCATTTTCATCTGCAACCGGCCGGTCAATTTGGAAACTGCCGAAGCGATTGACCAGTTGTTTTACGAAGTGTTGATTGCGCCGGATTTTGAAGAAGATGCTTTTGCACACCTTGCGAAGAAAAAGAAAAGGATCTTGCTGAGACTGAAAAACTACCACGTGCATAAGCGCTCTTTCCGAAGCCTGCTGAACGGTGTGGTGGAGCAGGACACCGACCTGAAAAATGAAACCCCGGAGGATTTGAGGGTGGTCACCAAAGTGGCCCCTACCAAAGAGCAGATACAGGAATTGCTCTTCGCCAATATCTGCGCCAAGCACCTCAAGTCAAACACCATCGCCCTGACGAAAAACCGCCAGCTCATCGGCATGGGATGTGGCCAGCCCAACCGGGTGGATGCCCTGCGACAGGCCATTTCCAAGGCCCGCCTCTTCGGTTTTGATACCACCGGCGCCGTGATGGCCAGCGATGCCTTCTTTCCATTTTCCGACAGTGTGGAAATTGCCCATGAAGCCGGCATTCAGGCAGTGATACAACCCGGTGGTTCCATCAAAGACCAGGACAGCATCAGCTTCTGCGATGAGCACGGTATGGCCATGGTGATGACCGGAACAAGGCACTTCCGGCACTGATATCATAGGGATGAGGGATGCCCCGTGCCGATGCCGAAGGCTTTCGGCATCGGGGAGGGATGAGGGATGAGGGATGAGGGATGCCCCGATAGCCATCGGGGGAGGGATGAGGAGAGCTAGCTCTTCCAACCCTACACCCTACACCCTAAACTCTACACCCTAAACTCTACACCCTACACCCTACACCCCCTAAAAGCCGATCGTTCAACAAAATGAGCAATTACGAAACAGTCATAGGCCTGGAAGTCCACTTGCAGCTGAGCACCCGGAGCAAGGCATTTTGTGGTGATGATGCGGGTTTTGGCGCTGCGCCCAACAGCCATGTGGGTGTGGTTTCGCTGGCTCATCCGGGCACTTTGCCCCGATTGAACGAAGCACAGGTGAGGTACGCCGTGCGCCTGGGGCTGGCCCTGGGCTGCAAAATCAACCTGGAGAACCGTTTCGACCGGAAGAATTATTTCTACACCGATTTGCCGAAAGGGTATCAGATAACCCAGGACGCCATGCCGGTTTGTGTGGGAGGGGCAATGCCCATCAGGGTTGGAGAAAGGTGGCGGGAGGTGCGCATCCACCACATCCACATGGAGGAGGATGCGGGAAAGTCCATCCACGATGTTGATCCGGACAACTCCCTGGTTGACCTGAACCGGGCCGGCGTGCCCCTGCTCGAAATCGTTACGGAACCGGACCTGTATTCAGCCGGGGAGGTGGATGCCTTTATGACCGGAATGCGCCAACTGGCCCGGTACCTGGGCATCTCAGATGGCAACATGCAGGAGGGCTCCATGCGCTGTGATGTAAATATCTCCCTTCGGAAAAAGGGCAGCAGGGAACTGGGGGAAAGGTGCGAGATCAAAAACCTCAATTCCATGCGCTTTGCCCGGCAGGCCATCGGGTTTGAAGCGAAGCGCCAGGCCGAACTGCTGGACAGCGGGAAACCCATCCGTAAACAGACCCTCAAATTTGACCCTGCTTCCGGAAAAACGCACCCCCTGAGGGGCAAAGAAGATGCCCACGACTATCGCTATTTTCCCGACCCCGATCTGCCACCGGTGGTTTTGACGAAGAAATTTATTGCCGGAGAGAAAAGCCGTTTGCCGGCCCTGCCCTGGCAGCTTTATGCGCAGTTCACTTCTGAATTCGGACTTTCTGATTACGATGCCGGATTGCTGACCCAGGAGCCGGATGTGGCCGGGTTGTATTTGAAATTGTGCGACAGCACGAAGAACTACAAGGCCGCGGCCAATCTCATCATCAACAAGGTCAATCCCTGGCTGAACGAACACAGGGCAGGCGTGGAGGATTTCCCCGTTCCGGTAAATGCCCTGGCGGAGTTGATTGGCCTTGTGGATGCCAATAAGGTCAGTGCCAGCGCTGCCAATCAGCAGCTCTTTATGGGCATGATTGAAAACCCCGATCTGCAACCTTTGGCGCTGGCGGAAAAACTGAACCTCTTGCAGGTTTCTGACGAAAACTACCTGGAACAACTGGCCCGACAGGTGATCGGGGCAAACCCGGAAGAGGCCGAAATTTACCGGAAGGGAAAAAAAGGACTGATCGGCTTTTTTATGGGTGAGTTGATGAAGGCCTCAAAAGGAAAGGCCGACCCGAAGGCCGGCCGTGAGTTGTTGGTGAAGCTTCTGGAGCAGGGATTGTGAGGATTATGGCCCCGATATTCATCGGGGATGGAGGATTATGAGGATTATGAGGATTATGAAGGATTATGAGGATTATAAACCCTATCCATTACCCACAAATCCACCATTCTGGATATGAGGGCTCTGCAAGCGAAATATATTTTTGAAATTGCCGGCTTTATAGCTGAGTTCCCTGCAATAGTCAAATTCTTCATTATAAGTGGGTTATGCATGATAATATCTGCCGGACAAAGTCCGGCTGGAGGGGGTACCGGACAGAGTCCGGCACCAGCGTTACTGCTGGCGCCGGACTCTGTCCGGTGCCCCATCTTGTCGGACTCCGTCCGACTTAAGTTTTAGCCAAAGGCCTCTTTCGATAATGATTTCCACCGTTACTTGTTCTGTAAGTCCCGTCTGTCGACAAGGCAGGAAACAGCGGGTTACAAGATGGCTGATGTCATCACAGCTTTTTGCCCCAGCTTAGGCAACAGGGTATAAAATGTTTTTTTTCACAATCAATGAAGTCGGGTTGCAGAGGTATTTCCCAGTGTGATGGGGAATTGTGGGTAATGGATAGGATTGATTAGGAACCCCTCTCAACCCCTCTCAACCTCCCGACGAAAGTCGGGATCAACCCCTCTCGACCCTTCTTTAATTCCCTCCCAGAATCAGGGGCAAGCCGTCGGAGCCACTGCCCACGATCACAATTTTACTGTTGGGAGATTCAGCCAGTTTGATGGTGGCTTCGATGCCTTTGTCCCTTAGGATCTTGTCAGTCAGGCTGGCGTTGAGAATCCGGTTGGCGTCGGATTTGGCCTGGGCCTCGATGATTTTCCGTTCGGCCTCCTTGCGTTCCTGGGCCAGGATGTACTCGTATTTAAGGGCCAACTGCTCCGCTTCAATTTTTTCTTCGATGGCGTTTTTCACTTTGTCGGGCAGGGCAATGTCACGGATGAGCGTTGCCTTGAGGTCAACATAGTTGCGTTTGAGGCTTGTTTCTATGTCAGTGGTGATCATGCCTTGCACCTCCTCGCGCCTGGTGGAATACAATTCTTCCGGCTCAAAACGACCGATGACTTGCCTGACTGCTGAGCGGACTTCCGGCCGCACCAGGGTGTTGACGTAATCTTTGCCGAATTTTTCGTGCAGGTCGCCGATCTTGTCGTAGGTAGGGTTGAAACGCACGGTTACATCAACCCTGATGTTCAGACCGTTTTTGGAGAGCACTTCCATTTCCTCTTCCAGTTGTTTTTCCCTCACGTCGTAAATATACATGGAGTTCCAGGGGGCCACGACGTGGAATCCCGGCTGGAAGATATTTTCCTTGTCCAGACCGGATGAGAACGGACGGAAGATCACCCCCCGTTCGCCCGCCTCAATGGTGAGGAAGGTGGAACTGGTCAGGATGATAAGAAGTACGAATCCGATGAATACAAAGATGAGCGTGGGCATCCATCTGCGCCCTTGTTCGGCAGGTTTGTTGATCATATCGCAATAGATTTTAATGACGGTTTGAGAAATCACCCACCCGGCTCGGGGGGATGTTGCCAAACTAACTCAAAAGCTGCTGTTACCGAAGGGAAAATCTGATTAACGAATAAAAATTCAAGACCGCCGGACCTATAATATTCTCCTGTTTATCTTTAAGCTGACAGGAAAATCCAAAAACAGGCCCTTTATTTGTATTGAAGAAAATTTTGATGTGACAAATGGCCTGTCGCTGTTTTCTTTACCTCTAATTCCCTAAAAATGTCCTGGCGTTTACCTCTCATTGCCGGAGTGATCTTGATTTTGTTGTGCAAGCATTCAGCTTTTGCGCAGCTTCCTTCGGCAAATGCCCACCCTCCGGAGCTCCCACCGGTGTTGTCTCTCGAACCTGCGGATACTTTTCACAAATCCCGCTTTCTGATTGCCGCATCAACGGGTGCCACCATTTATGGCGTGGCCTCTTTGGGGCTTTGGAAAGCCTGGTACGAGGATTATGAACTGATGGGGTTTCACACCTTCAACGACTGGGGGGAGTGGCGATTCGTTGACAAAGCCGGGCACCTTTTCTCTGCCTACATGGAATGCAACTACGCCCACCAGGGCGCCAGATGGACGGGCATGAGCACCAGCGCAGCACGCTGGACAGCCGTTGGCATTGGCCTGGGCATTCAAACCACCATCGAGGTCATGGACGGATACTCTGCCAACTGGGGCTTTTCCTGGAGCGACATGGCCTTCAACGGTCTGGGGGCGGGTGCTTTTCTGGCCCAGGACCTGGCCTGGGCAGAGCAGCGAATCCTGTTGAAGGTTTCCGGAACCAGACCCGACTACCCTGCCGACCCCATCTGGGATGTGAGCCGCAGCCAGATGTCCAGCCTCCTGGAAAGGGCCCGGCAGTTGTACGGAACTTCCCCCATCGAGGCCTTCGTAAAAGACTACAACGCCATGACCATCTGGGCTTCGGCCAATGTGTGCTCCTTCTCTTCAAAGGCCCGCAGTTGCGGCATTCCGCTCTGGCTCAACATTGCCGTAGGCTACGGGGCCGGAAATCTCTATGGCGGTTTCGGAAATCAATGGACCACCGAAGAAGGCACAACTTTTTCGCTGGACCAGCGAACATATCCCCGCTACACGCAGTTCTACCTCTCGCCTGACATTGACCTTCGGCGAATACCCACACGGAAACGGTGGGTGAAGCTGGCACTTGGCGTTCTCAACTGGATCAAAATCCCCGCTCCGGGCCTGGAGTACAACACCATGGGGCAAGTCAGGTGGCACTGGCTGATGTGGTGAGAATGCTTTATTTATATGGTTGTTTCTTTCATGTTTCTGCCATACTTTGGCAACCTGGTAGATTATTTGGCAATTCTTGCATTTTTAGTGTATCTATGTCTGTGATTTGTGACAATTGCAAAATGTTTGCAAGGCTGTGATGCCGGGCCAAAATTTTCTTGACACAATTCCATTTTTACTTTTTATTTGCCGCACTTCCAATTAAAAAACCTTTGTGATGAAGGAAAAAGCAAATGAAGTGGTTCGCTATTCCGATGCTGAATTGGCTGAGTTCAAGGCCATCCTCGAGAAGAAGCTGGAGAAAGCCAAAGAGGAGTTGGAGTACCTCCAGGAGCAAATCCTCGAGATCAGTGAGAACACCAGTGACGAGCATGGTGGCGACTGGATGGACGACAGCAATACCAACAACGACATCGAGTTCCTCAATAACATGGCCATCCGCCAGCGCAAGTACCTCCAGGACCTGGAGAATGCACTCGTCCGAATTCGCAACAAAACCTACGGGATATGTGTGGTGACCGGCAAGCTCATAGACAAACGCCGCCTGCTGGCTGTGCCTACCGCCACAAAGAGCGTGGAAGGCAAAGTGATACCCCCCAGAAAGGTGAAGGAAGACGATGACGAGGAAAAGCAAGAGCGGAAAAAGAAGCTCAAAAAGGTGAAATCCGAACCAAAAGTTATTACTAAGGTTGTCAGGAAACCGGCTAAATCTTCAGGCAAACCGGTTGAACTGGATGAGGAAGACGAAGACCTGGTAATCGAGGATGAGGTGCTTCCTGTTGATGAAGAAGTGGAAATCAGCAGCACGGAAGAAGAATTGGAGGAAGCTGCCGGTTCAGAAGAACCCGATGTGTTTGCCGATGAAGATTAAAATGATTATTTTTGACGTGTAATTTCCCTTTGGGGAGGGTTTCAGCATCCAATCAATATCCTCCTCGCTGGTGTTGGGCGTATATCAATATTTCTTCCACAACTTTTGAAAAACCCACCGATGGCCCAACACCATTTTTTATTTCTTCCCCAACATCATCTTCAACCAGAAAAGTGGATTCAGTGCCTTTTGGCGCATGGACAGATCGGCGTACATGTCTGATATGGTGTAGATCAGGTTGGGGTTTCTGGCCACCAGCCTGGCGCTGAAATTCACCAGCCACATTTTGGACATCAGCTTCTGCAACTGGTAGCTGATCCTCATTTCGGCTCCCAGCACCCTTGCTATCCGCTCGTCATAAGGTTTCAGAAAGTCTGCGCCAAAGTTGTTTTCAGAAAGGCACTTCGCTGCCTGTTCGGCAGCAATGAAGCCGCTGTAAATGGCATTGCCGATGCCTTCACCGCTCAGTGGGTCTATCAGGTGGCCGGCATCGCCAACCAGCATGTAGTGATCGCCGGAGAGCGGCAGCCGCCTGGAGCCCAGTGGTAGCGGGAAGCCACGGATGGCCGTCAGTTGTTCCGCTTCGGCAAAACGGAGCTTCAGGTCGGGGTGGGTGGCCAACAGGCGGGTCATTTCCTTTTTCAGGTTGTAGCGCTTTTTGCTCACAAAATCACTGCGCATACCCAGGCCCGCGTTGGCATGCCCGTCGGGCAATGGGAATATCCAGAAATAACCCGGCGTGATGGATTTGAGAAAGTGCAGTTCGATGAAGCCATCCGGATGGAGGCCTTTCACGTTTTTGTAATACGCCCTCACCGCCGCCGCATAGTGGCCGGGGTCTTTGGCCAATCCGGCATGGCGCCTCGAGAACTTTGAATTTGCGCCGTCCGCAACAATGAGCAAGGGAGTTTCTCTGCGCCAGGCACCCCCGTTGGCCGACAGGCCGAAGCCGGTGGCAGTTTTTTCTATTTCATCAATGTGGCAGCCTTCCACAAACTCAACCGCTTTTTGCTTTTTCACTTCCTCCACCAGGAAGTTGTCAAAGTCCATCCTTCGGGAAACGAGGCCCTGCACAGGATCGGCGTCGGGGTCGTAATTTTTCCGGAACGGCACATCGGTGGCCAGGCCGTTTGGCGCTACAAAACGGATGCCCCAGATGCGGGTGTGCAGTTCCGTTCTTTCTTCCAGTCGCTTCGCAATGCCGGGGTCAATACGGCGCAGAATGGTCAAGGCTTTTCCGCTGATGGCATCCCCGCAGATCTTGTCGCGGGGAAATGTGGCCTTGTCAACCAGGGTACAGGGTATGCCCGTGGCGGCGAGTTTCAGCGCAGCCGCGCAGCCGCCGGGGCCGGCACCGAGGATGAGTACTTTTTTATTTCTAATCATGGTTTGAGAGGGTAGGAGGGTGCAATGAGCGTTTCCGGCAGCTTGTCATTGGTGGGTTTAGGAAAGGTAGTTTTTGTGCACGTCCGGCAGACGATGTTCACTGTTCACAAGATTGCTTATTTGTATCAGCAAAGCGAATATGGCTTCTTTTTCCGCTCTTTTTTTTCTTCGGCAATGGCGTTGCTGAACTTGTTCAAGAACCGGACATCTTTCCGGTTTCCCTACGGCTTGTTGAGCATCAGCGGCAGCAATACCGCGGCAGATACGGGGATCAGCTCCATGAAAAGATTTTCTGAGTGACATCCTGAATAGCTTTCCGTTTTCTGAATTCTGAGGGGTAAATCTGGCATGAAGATAAAAAGGCAGGGTCAGGGCACCAATTCCGTTTCAATTTCAATGGGTCCCGATAGCGTTTTGTGGATGGGGCACAGGTTGGCGATCTGCAAGATGCGTTTGCGCTGCTTTTCGTCCAGGTTGCCTTTCACTTCCACCGTTCGGTGAAAGCGGGTGGTGCCTTCCTGTCGTTGATAATCCACTTTCACAATGAATTCATCCACCTCCCAGCCTTTGCGGTCAGCGTACATGCGCAGGGTGATGGCGGTGCACGCTGCCAATGACATCTTCAGGTAAGTGCCGGCAGAAGGCCCTTTGTCGGTGCCGCCAATGTGTTCGGGCTCGTCGGCGATGAGTTCGTGTTTTCCGAAGCGCATTCTGGTCTCGTAATGTTCTTTGCCAATGGTGGCAATAACAGGGTGGTCCATCGCTTTGCGGTTTTGGATTTGTGAAAAGTTGTTTTCCGAAGGCAGAGATAATGATTTTTTTTCAGGCCTGGGGGTGTGTATCTGCCCGGTGTCTTAAATTTGACCCCGCTCAGACCAAACAAGCGGCAATAGCTCAGTTGGTAGAGCATCAGTTTCCCAAGCTGAGGGTCGCGGGTTCGAGTCCCGTTTGCCGCTCCGGATAACACAGAAAGGGCTTCGCCAATTGACGAAGCCCTTTCTGTGTTAAAGGCCATGCAACACCATGCTGCCCCTCATCTGTGCCGGCACCAACTCCCGGGCACCAGGGGTGCTCTGAGTTGCAACGCGCTTGTCAGAGGTTTTCGAGGCGCTGTTTCTTCTGCTTGTAAACAGCTTTCAGAATCTGGTTCCTGCGCTGAACACTTGGCTTGGTGAATTCCTTGCGCCGGCGCAACTCCTTGATGATCTGTGTACGCTGGAATTTGCGCTTGTAGCGGCGCAGTGCCTGGTCTATTGATTCGCCGTTTTTTACATCAATGATCAGCATATAAACAAGTTTTACTTTTTTAGTCAATGGCGTTTGCTGAAACGCTGCATCGAAGTCTGTGTTCAAAAAGGGCGGCAAAGTTAAGGAGTTTTCCAGATAAAAAAACACCTGGTGCAAAAGAAGATTCAATCGGGGTAAATCCGGTACGGCCGGCTGCTCTTTGAAGTCTATTTCATTGCGGCCTTCATCTACCACAGACTACCGTTTGCGGATAAATTGGTTGCAGGTACAACTTTATTCCGGGTGGCGACTTTCTTTCCAGTCCGCAAGGGTAGTCGGATTTTATACCTTTGCGCGGCTTTTTAGCAGGTGGGGTCAATTTCAGTCATCAAATCCGGGCCAATCGCCTACCCACCCATCACACAAACACCATTAAACTATTCTGTATCATGGTAAAAGAACCACAAGGTAAGTTGGGCATACTGACGCCCGGTATGGGTGCTGTGGCATCCACTTTCATTGCCGGAGTGTTGGCCGTAAACAAAGGCATTTCAGCGCCCATCGGATCGCTTTCGCAAATGGGCCGTATCCGTCTGGGGAAACGCACCGAAAACAGGAATCCGTTGATAAAGGATTTCATTCCTCTTGCCAAACTTGACGAGGTCGTTTTCGGTGGTTGGGATATTTTCGAAGACAACATGTATGAATCTGCTTCCAATGCACAGGTGCTGGACCAGCGCCTGCTGGACCAACTCAAACCCGAACTGGAAGCCATCAAACCCATGAAGGCCGTTTTCGACAAAAAGTATGTAAAGAAACTGGATGGCACCTGGGTGAAGCAGGGTAAAAACAAGATGGAACTGGCCGAAGCGCTGATGGACGACATCCGTCGTTTCAAAGAAGAAAACAACTGCGAACGCCTCGTGATGGTATGGTGCGGATCTACGGAGGTTTACACCGAGGCTTCCGATGTTCATTCCTCCATCGGGAAGTTGGAAGAAGGCCTTCGCAACAACGACCCCGCCATTCCACCCAGCATGATATATTGCTATGCGGCTGTGAAAATGGGCATTCCCTATGCCAATGGCGCTCCCAATCTCAGTTGCGATGTGCCGGCCATTGTCGAACTGGCCAAACAGACCAAAACACCCATTGCCGGAAAGGATTTCAAAACCGGCCAGACCCTGATGAAAACCATCCTGGCTCCGGGCCTCAAAGTCCGGTCATTGGGCATCCGGGGGTGGTTCTCCACCAACATCCTTGGCAACCGCGACGGGGAAGTGCTGGATGACCCCGACAGCTTCAAGACCAAAGAAGTCTCCAAACTGGGTGTACTGGAGCAAATCCTGCACCCGGACGAAAACCCCGAGCTTTACAAAAACCTCTACCACAAGGTACGGATCAACTACTATCCACCTCACGGCGACAACAAAGAAGGCTGGGACAACATTGACATCTTCGGCTGGCTGGGCTATGGCATGCAAATTAAAATTGACTTCCTCTGCCGCGACAGCATCCTGGCAGCACCCATTGTCCTCGATCTTGCCTTGTTCCTCGACCTTGCAGGCCGCTCAGATCTTTACGGCATTCAGGAATGGCTGTCCTTCTACTTCAAGTCGCCTCAGGCCGCCGAAGGACTCAAGCCACAGCACGACATCTTCGTTCAGAACGAGAAGTTGCTCAACACCCTTCGCCACCTCATGGGCGAGGATTTGATCACCCACCTCGGCATGGATTATTATTACGATGAGCAGTAACAAGTACTGCCCGGGAGCACCACATGGGTGGCCAGCATTAATGTACAGGTAGTTTGATGGATGAAATATTTTTGGAAGCTCATAGCCACAGGATTCGGAGCGGGCTACAGTCCGCTGGCTCCCGGCACCATGGGGGCGGCGCTGGCCTGTCTGATCCTGTGGCTGTTCCATATCTGGCAGCCTGAAAGTTTTTCGGGCAGCGGGTTCAAGACCCACTGGTTGCTCGCCCTCATCCTGCTTTTCGGCGGTTTGGGCGTGGCCGCCGCCAATGCACTGGCCGAAGAATGGGGCCATGACCCGTCCAAAGTGGTGGTGGATGAAATGGTGGGATTGTGGGTGGCCATGCTCGGCATCCCACTGACCTGGCCCTGGCTGCTGGCGGCCTTTGTCCTGTTCCGGATTTTTGACATCTGGAAGCCGCTCGGCATCAAACGGGCCGAAGCCCTGCCAGGCGGCTGGGGCGTCATGGCCGACGATGTGCTGGCGGGCATCTATTCGGGCATCCTTTTGCACTTGTTTATCTTCGCAAATGAATTCTTTGCTAATTGAGGAATCGAAGAATCGAGGAATCGAGGAATCGAGGAATCGAAGAATCGAGGAATCGAGGAATCGAGGAATCGAGGAATCGAAGAATCGAAGAATCGAGGAATCGAGGAATTGAGTCCCGACATTCGTCGGGAGAGGAATCGAAAGAGCTAGCCCCAAAATCTCAATTCCTCAATTCCTGAGAGCACTGCAAAAAGTTATATCCTCGTCGAAAGATGTAACTTCATCTGAACATAAGTCGGACGGAGTCCGACAAGATATGGTCCCGGACGGAGTCCGGAACCAGCGTCACTGCTGGCGCCTCCCGAAATCCTTCGGGACGTCCGGTGCCTCATCCAGCCGGACTCCGTCCGGCATGTGAGCATTCAAATTTCCGTCGGAATTAATGAATTGGGGGTTTTTGCAGTGGACTCATTCCTCAATTCTTCAGTTCTTCAGTTCTTCAGTTCCTCATTTCCTCAAATCATCATCTATTGGAACGAACCAAAACATCAACCCGCACCGTGTCCTTCTTCACCTCCTGGGTGAGGGCACAGGGTGCTGCCATAGCGGCTACATCGGTTGATTTTCTGGTCACCGTTCTCCTCACGGAAGTTGCAGGGGTCTATTACGTTTGGTCCAATGCCGGCGGGGCATTTTGTGGTGCGCTCACAAGCTTTTTACTTTGTCGCCACTGGGCCTTCAAGCGCAGTGACAAACGCTGGACCTGGCAGGCTGTGCGGTATGCGTTGGCCTCGGGCCTCAGCATTTACCTCAACACGCTGGGCGTGTGGCTGATCACCGAAGCATACCACATGCCCTACCTTTGGTCAAAGGTCATCGTGGCCAGTGCTATCGGCCTCACGGTCAACTTCTTAACCTTTCGCTATTTCGTATTCAGGTGAAAAAAGTGCGATTCATAGCCAATCCTTTTTCGGGCAACAACCGAAAGCGGAATTTGCCGAAGCTCATCAGGGAGAACCTCGACCTGGAGCAGTACGACTATGAATTGTGCTATACCGAATACGCCGGTCATGCCCGCATATTGGCTGCCGAGGCAGCCGAAGCCGGTTGTTACATGGTGGTGGCTTGTGGCGGCGACGGTTCGGTCAACGAAGTGGCCGGCAGCCTGGTGCATACCTCCACGGCTTTGGGCGTTTTGCCTTGCGGTTCCGGCAATGGCTTTGCCGGGCACCTGGGCATGGGCCGCAACATCCCGAAGGCCATTTCTTTCCTCAACAGTGGGAGGCTCATCCGAATAGATACGGCCCTGCTCAACGACATTCCCTTCGTCAACCTGGCAGGCATCGGTTTTGATGCCCTCGTTGCGAAGCGATTCAGGCAAAGCCGGGTGCGGGGCTTTATCGGATATTTCCTCTACACCCTGAACGAGTCCTTCAAATACCGCATGCTGGATGTGGATATGGAACTGGATGGCCGCAAGCTGCACCGCATTTGTTTTCTGGTAGAGGTGGCCAACGCCCCCGTTTACGGCTATGGCTTCACCATCGTGCCTCCGGCAAAATTCAACGATGGAAAACTGGAAGTGCTCATCGTGAACAAGGCACCCAAATGGCGCTACCTGCTGGAAAGCTGGCGCTTTCTCAACCATTCCTTTCACAAAAGTCCGTTGGTGGAGTGTTACACCTGCCAGCGGGTGACCCTGCAACCCAAAGGCCCCGCAGCCTTTCACCTCGATGGAGAAGGGTACGACCTGGATGGCCCGGCAGAAATCCGAATCGTTCCCAAAAGCCTGCTGGTGATGGCTCCCGGATCCTACCCTGAGAGCTTAGCCGGAGCAGAGGCTGAATCGGCCGCACTCTCCTGAGCCTCCCTTGGCATCAATGTTGCCTTTTTTGAGCTAGTTCCCCCCCCAATTGGTGTAGTCCCGTAATCACGATTAAAAAGCCTGGAATTATGAGAACCGTGCAAGCTTTCACAGCCTTTGTACTCTTTCTTTTTCTCTTCGCAAATAACAGTGCTACCGCTCAGGTTCAGTTCAAGCTGCAATGGCTTCCTGACAGCACGGCATGGGGCGTTTTCGCCCGGCCGGAACCCGGTGTCAAAATCCCGAAATTTACCATCATCGGCTCCGGTCAGGTCACCCTGGTGGTGCCGCCCGGCTCCCGCTTTTTCGACCTGCGCAGTTTTTCCGGAACATGGGAACAAAATGCCTTCGTGCCCACCCCCAAAGAAAACCCCAACGGCGATTACATCTCCTTCGGAATGATGACGGCCGATCCGCCCATCGTGCTGCAGGATGGAGAAGAAACCCTGCTCTTTACCTTTAAAGCCAAACAAGGCCAGTACCCCGAATGGATGTACCTCATGCCCGACGATGACCCTTTCAACCAGTTGCCCAACTCCGTCAACTCCAATCCCGGCAACGATATCACGGCCCTGGACCCCGGCACCGCCATCATCTACAGCTTCACCGGCATCTACAACCCCGATGCCTGGGACTGGCACCCGGAAAACCTGATAATCCAGGGCCCCTATCGCCAGGGCCTGGACAAAAGGCATCCGAGGATTTTTATTAAACCATGAGGGGAGGTTTTTTGAGGATGTTTTTGAAAGGTTTTTTTGAAAGGTTTTTCGTGGTTTTTTTGAGTGGCGTTTCCCTCGATACCTGGAAAGGCAGTGGGAGTACCAGGATAAAAACCGTTTTAGCCGTTTCCGTTCCACAAGTGGATGCAAGCTTTTACGCTTGTCGGCTTTCGAATCATTGTTGATGTTGTTTGGGGATGGACATTCGTTTTTGAATTGCCGGCCATTCTTTCTTCAATACCTGGAAAAATTGGAACGCTCACCTTTTTTACAGCGTTTCAATACTTTAGCACATCTGGATCGCTTTTTTCTTTTCATCATTTTCGCAACTTTGGTTATGGCACAAAGCTACTGTCGGTAAGTAGCATTTCAAATTCGCTGTTGGCCGGGTGGTTATACTCAAAACGAAGTGGTTTGGGCGTCGATCCCGATCCCGTCCCGAAATTCTTCGGGATTCGGGATTCGGGACCCAAACTCCCCATCCAGACTTGACGAGAGTGATGGGTTATTCTCAAACCACTTCGAGTCAAGTATAAAAGCCCCTCATGTTTGTTCGGTGTCTTCAATTACAAACACTTGGCCTGATTTAATCACTTGTTATCCAAAGGTTTATAGGCGTTGCTCAATTGATTTTTTCGTTGAAAGGAGTATTCCCACCATCCAACACCCACATATCCAATCAAAGCCAGGACAAAACCAGTCAGGTATGGGTAAGCAATAAAGTTGACAAAATGATCTCCAACGAGCGGGATAATTATGCCAAGACACAGAGAAGTTAATGCTGCCCATTTGCCACCAAATTTACTCTGAAATGAAAAGAGGTATATGACTACGATTCCTGCTGTCCCTATAGATGCACCTGCATAAACGATTTGATGGACGCTATCAGCGCTTATAGCCAGGATATAAGCCAGGACTCCTATAGTTACAACCATCAACCTGTTTACAAACAACTTTTTCTTTTCATTTGGGTTCTTAACAATTTGTAGTACAACATTATGGGCCAATAAAGAACCAATTGCCAGCAATGAACTGTCAACCGTTGATAAGATAGCGGAAACAAGCGCTCCCAGAAATAAAATAAACAGGACGGTAGGCATATAATGTTCTGCCTGTAAAATTATGAGTTGTTCAGAATCTTTGAGGCTTTCAAAAAGGTGCGTTCCCACAAATCCCATCAGAATTGGTAAACATAAAATGATGATAAATAGCACACCACCCATAATGGTTGACCATTTTGCTACTTTTGGAGATTTGGCTGCGAGAATTCTTGCTATCAGTTCTACGGCTATGATGGTTCCGAATATACCTATCATCCAGGATTGAATCCGTCCGAGAATTGGTGCGTCGGAGGATGACAGTTGAAAGTGCTCAACCGGGATTCTGTCTAAAACCTGGAGGCCGCCATCGGCAACCATATATCCCACCAATAATACCAGACCCAGGATTAACATTAGCCCCTGAATCAGATCGGTGTAGGAATCAGCCAGCATGCCTCCAAACGTGGTGTATATTATTACTGATGCAGCAGCTATCGAAACAGCAACAGTGATGCTTATGTCCGAAAAACCTGATATTACCACGCCAAAAGCTCTGATTTGTCCTGCGATCCAAAAAAGTGAAGGGGGAATCAGGATGAAGGTTACCAGTTTTTCAATTAATCTGCCATATCGGTTTCTGAACAAATCGCCAAATGTAGTGAGCTCCATCTTACGCAATCGCACGGAAAAGAATATACCTAATACGATAATTCCAAATGCCCAGGTGATATGTTCGGCAGTGATTGCAGGAATTCCTCCTTCATATACTGCCCCAGTGGCTGACATAATGCCTTCTGCCGCAAACCATGTGGCAAAGATCCCAAAAGTTGTTAGGGTGTACCCCAGGCTTCTGCCCGCTAATACATAGTCTGATTCCGAAGCAATATTTCGGGAAATCCACAGCCCCAATATGACCTGGAATATCAGATATGCGAAGATGCTGATTATAATTACCATTCCTTACGATTGATTGAATGAAACATTTCAATTTCACGGTTTGGATAACCGTAGCTGCTGACGTAAGGAAGCAATTATCGGTTATACAGTGTTGCCTGCTTTCTGACACTCAATTTGTTACTAATTTTTCATTTCTATACTCGACTCTAAGTGGTTTGAGAATAACCGGTCACTCTCGTCAAGTGTGGATGGAGAGATCGGGATGGCGGCCCTAACCACTTCGTTTTGAGTATATTCTTGCTTTTGGGGTTTTGTATCTTCTTGTGATTGTTTTGAATTTCGGATCCACCTTTGTCAGGCTTGTAAGGGTTTTGAAATATCAGCCGCTGTCTTCAATTTTTGATAGGGAGATAGGGTTCTGGAGCAAATTCTGGATTTCTGTTCAAGTTACTCCGTTTTGAGCAAAAAGAAACATACTTGAATTTCAGAAGTAATCTTTCATTGATTTATTTTTTAAATGGTAATTCTTCAATGAAATGGTTTTCAGAAAAAGTAACAACGATTGTGTCAGACATAAATTCAAGACATTTGCTGCAACCCTTTGCTTCGTCTTTGTTGTCGAATTCAAATATATTTTCATTCTGCCCGTACATTTTTTTATGAGGATTCTATTTTCTGAAATCAGCTACGAATGATTTCATATTCCAAATTTGTTTCTATAAACAAGCAATAACACGATAACTCCGATCGAAATGAAAGTACCGATAGGCAAATACCACAGAGTTGCAATTGACAAGGTTATTCCGTACCAATAAGTCCAGTTTTGTGAGGTCAGTAACCCATAAACGAACAAAAACCATAGCAATCCAAAAATAATGAACATTGGTCCGAGCTTGAATACATCAATATTCAGGCTTGTGAATATTTTTGACCATGGTCCTGGCTTTTCGGGTCCGATGTATTTTCCGTTTATTATAACAAATACACCGTCTGCCAGCATGTAAATTGCATTGATCAATCCTGTAATTGTCAATAATGTTTTCATTGCCAATTTCTCTTGTTTGCAGGACTAATTGCGTATTGACAGGAGTGGAATATACGAATGTCGTTTATTTCAATGCTACAACCTTCGTCTATCCAATTGGATAAGCACTGTGCCAAGGTAGGCTAAATTTATAAAAGACAATAACTTATGGCTAAAAAAATATTTTTCGGATATGGTGTTATTGTTAAGTGATAATCCTAAAACCATGGCATCACATTGATCAGTGAAGTATCATGAATAGTTTTGCTATGGTCATAGTATGGCCACTGTGTCAATCTTTTAATGAAATTTTCTTCCGCTGTCAATTGCCCTGTACCAGTTCAGTAAGCAGACGGTTGTTGGCCCGGAGGCGGTATGTCCTTTCTCCCTCGCCAGCCAGTTTGCAGCTTCTTCCACCGGCACATTGGGGTAGCCGTTGTCGCGGACAAAGTGGGCGTATTTCATCACCATGAAGGCGTCGAACCAACGGAAGAAGCGTTGCCTGAAGGACTGCTCAGATGCGGTGTGTGTCTTTGTTTCCGACCACTTTTCAGAAAAATTTTGCGAAGCGAGGAACTGCCCGATGAGGGGGGGTAGCTTTAGCTCCGGTGGGGGGGTGCTATAGAGGTCCTGTTGCAGGAAGCTGCGCAATTGGCGGAATCCTTCGGGGTGGTAGGTGAACAGCCGGCCATTGTTTTTCAGAATTTTACCGACGGCCTTGCCTGTGCCGAAGGGGACCCGGTCGGAAGGACGGGGAGAGGGAATGACCCTGGTGCTGCTTAGTTCTGCAAAGCCTGGCAGGGGTGTGAATTTGTGCAAAAAGTAAAAATCTTCTCCGGCCTTGCGGCGATTCATGCCGCCCTGTTGCTGGTAGGCGCTGCTGCGCACGGCCATTGCGGAACCAATGGTCTGGAAGGCATGTGGCACGCCGGCCAGGCGCTGGGCGTGGATGTAATAGCGCAGGTGCAGCTCGTATCGGGCGATGGCTTCGTACACTTCGGGTTCAAAGTCGGCGCCGCTCAGCGGGTGCTCGAAGTAAATGCTGCAAGCGGGACAGTTGGGGTGCTGATTGAAGTGCCGGTGAATTTCCCGAAGGTAATTTTCGTCGCAACGGCTGTCGGCATCAAAACACACGATGATGCCGTCTTCCAGTCCGGCTTTTGCGAAGCGAAAACAAGCCTCGTCCATGCCGGTTTTGCGGGCCAGGCCCACACCGGCGTGCTTTTTCGGCATATCAGCTTCGTAATGGATGAGGAAGCGGAGACGGGAGTTGCTGTTATGCCGGGCCCATTTTACGGCCTGATGGAATGTCGCCTGGTTTTGTTGTTTGATTGCCGGTTGGGCATGCTCTCCGTCATTGACCACTACGATCACCTCCACATCGCAGTCCGGCAACTGACAACGCTTCAAGGCCATCAGGCTGAGTAGCAGGTGCGGCTCGTTGCAACAGGGAACTACCACCACCATGCCCAACAGCGGTGAGGGTTTGTTGAGGAATACCGGCGCTTTGGAAACTTTTTCCTGGAGGTAACGGGTCATTGTTTTTATTTGCCGGACAAAGGTAGGGAGGAGGAATTGAGTCCCGATCCCGATCCCGAAGGCTTTCGGGATTCGGGATCGGGAGAGGAATCGAGGGAGCCACATTGGGGTGTAGCTTTCGGTTGCGCTCCAAATTGCCATCCTGGTTTTTGAATAGTCAATTAGCGTACAAATACTTTCACCATGAATTACTTCAAAGGAAAAACGGTCTGGCTGACGGGAGCTTCTTCCGGTATTGGGGAGGCGATGGCACTTGCATTGGCCGGGGCAGGAGCCAATCTGATTTTATCGGCCCGGCGGATAGACAAGCTGCGGGCTGTGGCCGAACGTTGCCGGCAGGCGAATGAAAGCATCAAGTTGTGGGTGCGGCCGCTCGACCTTGCGGATTACCACAGTTTTGCTGATCTGGTTCCCAAAATCATTGAGCAGAGTGGGGGAGTGGATATCCTCATCAACAACGCCGGACTGTCGCAGCGCTCGCTGGTCAAAGACACCGCCCTGGAGGTGGACGAAAAACTGATCGAAGTGAACCTGCTGGGCACCATTGCACTGAGCAAGGCCGTGTTGCCACATTTTCTGGAGCGGGGCAGCGGGCAATTTGTGGTGATTACCAGCCTGATGGGGAAATTCGGCGGGCCCTGGCGCTCGTCGTATGCAGCGGCGAAGCACGGCCTGCACGGCTTTTTCGAATCCCTGCGGGCGGAGGTGTGGCGGGACAACATCCAGGTGACCCTGCTCTGTCCGGGCTTTGTAAAGACCAACATCAGCCTGAATGCCCTCACCGCCGACGGCCGCCCGCAGCAAAAAATGGACGAACGCACCGCCGCCGGACTGACTCCGCAACAGTTTGCGAAGAAAGCACTCAAAGCCATTGCGAAGCGAAAGGAAGAAGCCTGCATCGGCAAAACCGAGGTAATGGCTGTGTACCTCAAACGCTTCCTGCCAGGCGTGTTCACGAAGGTGATCAGTAAGGCGAAAGTAAAGTGAACCTGCCTGACTGGCGCTGTGGCCGTTTAGTCCGCCTTGCGGCGGCGTTTAGGGCCTGCGGCCGTTTAGTCCACCTTGCGGCGGAGTTTAGTCCACCTTTGGTGGAGTTTAGTTGAGTTTGGATCGGTTGTATTTGCGGGTGGTTTCCAGGTAGGCGGCGCATCCTGGTTTTTGCATCAGGTTGTAGAGCATTTCTTTGGCACGGAAGAGTTGTGCCTTTACGGTGCCGAGCGGTATTTCCAGCTCGTTGGCTATTTCCTCGTAGCTCAGTTCCTGGTAGTAGCGCAGCTCGATCATGAGGCGGTACTTTTCGTTGAGCAGGGTGAGGGTGTTTTGCACCATTTGCAGGCGCTGGTTTCGGATCACCTCCTCTTCCGGCGTGCGGGTGTAAGCCCGGATGCTGCCGGTGAAGTCCTTTTCGCCGCCCTGCTCCATGGGTTGGTCAATGGAGAGGAAGCGGAGGCGCTTTTTACGGATGTGATCTATGCAGTTGTTCACTGCAATTTTGAAGAGCCAGGTTGAGAAGGCGTAGTGGGGCGCATAGGTTGAGAGCTTGTTGAAAGCCTTGCCGAAAGCCTCCAGGGTGAGGTCTTCGGCGTCGTCGTGGTTGCGCACCATCTTGTAGAGGTGGTTGTAAACCGGGGCGCGGTAGCGGTCGAGCAGCGCTGCGTAGGCGCGTTCGTCTCCGGCGATAGCGGCTTTTACGAGTTTGTAATCTTCATGGGCCTTCGGTGAAAGGTTGGTCTTCGCTGTTGTTGTTGTAGCTGTCAATTCCATCGTTGGGTGTTAGTGTTCCACAAGACCCGGGGCGCAAATACGAAATAGTACAACACAAACAGTGCGTCAAGAGCGGGTACCCACCATCGCAGCTTTCGATGCTGCAATTTGCTCAGGATGACACTGCTAAGAGCTGTTACTACACTCATTCGCACCACGTATCCTGCCAGTGTATAAATAGGGTCAATCTCAATTCCTACCAAGATGCCCCCCACGTAGTGTAGTGTGTGACTCATAGCCAATAATCCCAATAAAAGCTGGTGGTGTAGTTTATATAGTCTGCCAGTGGAAAAGTGCCTGGTTTTCTGCCTGAACCAGGATGTCCACGTTGTTTTTGCCGGACTGTAAACAAAGGTGTCCGGGTCAATTTGAATGCTGACATGGCGGGTCCGGGCGGCCGCATTGACGAACAAGTCGTCGTCGCCGGAGGCGATGTGTTCATGCTGTTTGAAACCGCCGGTGCTGATGTAGAGGCTTTTGGTGTAGGCCAGGTTTCTGCCCACACCCATGTAAGGAAGGCCGGCAAGAGCAAAGCTCATGAACTGGATGGCCGTGTAACAAGTTTCGAAGCGAATGAATTTGTTCAACAGTCCCGGTGCCTCCGTGTAAGGGGCAAAACCCAGAACGATGTCAGCTCCATCGTCAATTTTCGCTGCCATCTTGTGCATCCAGTGGCTGCTTGCCGGCAGGCAGTCAGCATCAGTAAGTAGTAGTATCTCGTTCCTTGCTTCCTGAATGCCTCGGGCCAGCGCGAACTTTTTTCCTACACGGCCGTCGTGGTGGCTGATCAGGCGAAGGTGTCTCGTTTGACGGTGTGAAGGTGAGAGTATATCTTGAATTTTCCTATAGGAATTATGGCTGATGACCAAAAGCTCGAAGGAACGGTCGGATTGGCTTAGGAAACGGTCAAGGCGGGGCAACAGCTTGTCAGCATCATTTCGTTCACAAATGATGATGGAAACTGGCTGGGCGGAAGGATGTTCACGGGGAAATTCGTTGGTTGGATCTTGTTCACCGTTCCTATACGGAGGCTGAGCGGGGATTGTTTCCCGGTAAACGGCCAATCTTCGAAAAAAATACAACCAGAAAAACAATTGCACCACAGTTGCCCCGATGAAAATCCATATAAACAGGGAGTGAAGCATGGAATTCAGGTTATTTCCTGGGGGAATGGGTTATCGGTTATCGGTTGTCGGTTATCAGTTATCCGTTGTCGGTTGTCAACCGCCAACTGCCAACTGCCAACTGCTTCCTCATTTCCTTCGCTTGCGCAATGGCGGTCTTGTAGGTCCTGTTGCCGGTCAGGATTTTCACCTGCTGAAAAAACAGCCTGGCTGCCTCACGGTACCATTCCCACCAAAGACCCAGCAGCACAAACCCCGCCAGGAAGGCCCAGCCCCAGCCGGGCAGCCAATGGGTGAAAATGCTCACCTCCAGCCAGTAGAACAGGGGGTAGATCACCAGGCTGGGCACATAATTATAGGTGGACATCCAGTGAATGTCTTTGTTCAGGCTCCGGCTGAGGGCTCTTAGACTGAAACCGGGAGGCCGGTGCATCAGCCAACCGGCCAGGGCAAAGGGCAGCCCGAAGGTGAGCAGGGTCATCCGGATGGGGCAGAGCGGAGTGATGAGGGCCTCGTCGGAAATGCCCAGGCTGTTGAGCTTTTCAAAATAGCTTTTCACCCGCTTCGCAAAACCGGCATGGGCCTGGGGCGATTCGGCTGCCAGTTTTTTCAGTTTTTGCTGGAGTTCTTTGGTTCGCAAAAAATGCCGGTACAGTGGCAGCGGTTCCTCGTTTTGCAGCAGGGTCTCCATTTGCCGAAGGAGGAGGTCCTCCCCGTCGTCGGTTGTGTTGATGATGAGTTTGTCCAGTCGCTCCGCAATGGCGTTGGTGAGTGCCAGCACGGCTTCCGGCTCATCCTTTTCGTACAGTTCCTGAAAATCGGCAACCCTGATGGGTTTGTCGTAAATGACCAGCACGGGTTTGCGAAATGCGTTGGGGTCTTCGTAATTCAGCCCGGTGGGCAGTATGGAAATGCCCAGCCTGAAGTTGTGCGCTGCCTCTGCCCGCAGTGCGATGCGGGCGGTACCGGTTTTCACCTTGCGCAAGCGACGCTCTGCATAGCTGCTGCCCTCCACGGCCACATACAATTTGCCGCCATTTGAGAGGTGCTGGCGGGCCCGGGCAAAGTTTTGCTCATTGCGAAGCGGGCGGCCGTTCACGTCCTGCACCCGTTCAACAGGGATGCAATAGAGCCGGTTGAGCAGCCAGGCACTGAGCTTGTATTTGAACAAACTGGCATTGGCCAGAAAAAACACGATGCCCTTGACATTGACCACGGCGTGCAACGGATCGAGCAGGGTGGCCGGGTGGTTGCTGACCACGATGAGCGGCGCAGCATGGGCAGCCAGCTTTTTGTTCACAACACTGACCCGCCCGTGGAACGCCCGTAGCGAGACGTAAACCACCGCCTTCAACAGGTAGTACAACAGGATCAGAAAAGGATTCAAGCAGCTACATTTGCGTGAACGAAAGTGCCAAATATAGTGTTTCCAAGCAGCCTCGCCAGTTGCTGGCAGGATGAAACTCACAGTTGAACAATCTCAACAGGATGAAAATTCTAAAGTTTTTACTCGCCCTTGCCCTGCTGGGCGGCGGGTTTTTGGCCGGCACCGCCTGGCAGACCCAAACCCTGAAAAAGGACTCCCCGGAAAGTTCTGCCTCCGAACAAGTTTACGAAGAAGAAGAAAATGCCGCTCCCGGAGCGGCCCTCATCAATGAGGAAACTCCCCCAACCAACACGGCTCCTCTCAACAACACCCTGGCCGAACTGGAACGGGCCACCATCTCACTGTTTGAAAACGCAGCGCCTTCGGTGGCTTACATCACCACTTCCAAACTCCAGCGGGATTTCTGGACTTACGACGTGTACGAAATTCCGGCGGGCAGCGGCTCCGGTTTTGTATGGGACAAAAAAGGCCACATCATCACCAACTACCACGTCATTGAAGACGCCAGCAAAGCCCAGGTAACCCTCGCCGACCACAGCACCTGGGATGCTGAGTACGTCGGCGGCGCTCCCGAGAAAGACCTGGCCGTTCTGAAGATCAAGGCACCTGCCAAATTGCTGAGCCCCATCCCCGTAGGCAGCTCTGACAACCTCATGGTGGGGCAGAGCGTTTTCGCCATCGGCAACCCTTTCGGCCTGGACCAGACCCTGACCACCGGCGTCATCAGCGCCCTGGGCCGTGAGATCAAAGCCGCCGACGGCACACCCATCCGGGGTGTCATCCAGACCGATGCGGCCATCAACCCCGGCAACTCCGGCGGGCCCCTGCTCAATTCCTCCGGCAGCCTCATCGGTGTCAACACGGCCATCTACAGCCCCAGCGGGGCATCTGCCGGCATCGGCTTCTCCATTCCCGTGGATGAGGTAAGCTGGGTGGTGCCTGAACTGATCAAAAACGGAAAGATCATCCGGCCTTCCCTCGGCATCGATTACGCTTCGCAAAGCACTGCCCGCCGCCTGGGCATCAAAAAGGGCCTGCTGCTGACGGACATCGAAAAAGGAGGCCCGGCTGAAAAAGCCGGCCTGAAACCCACCTACCGCGACCGCTATGGCCGCATCATCATGGGCGATGTGCTCCTCTCCGTTGACGGCGAACCCGTCAACAACCGGGGAGACCTGCTCCTCATCCTCGAAAAACACCAACCCGGCGACCGCGTCAAAGTACAGTACTGGCGCAAGGACGAAACCTATGAGGTGGAAGTGGAACTGCAATGAAGTGTTGAGGAATCGAGGAGTCGAGGAATCGAGGAATCGAGGAATCGAGGAATCGAGGAATCGAGGAATTGAGGAATCGAAGAATCGAGGAATCGAGGAATTGAGGAATCGAAGAATCGAGGAATCGAGGAATTGAAGAATCGAGGAATTGAAGAATCGAAGAATCGAAGAATCGAAGAATTGATGTGCTAGCCCCTCTCAGTTCCTCAGTTCCTGACCGCACTGCAAAAAGTGCGCTCAGTGGTTTAGAGTAGTTGATCCCGATCCCGAATCAAGTTCGGGTCGGGAGGTTTAGAGAAGTTTAGAGACCTGCCTGGCGGCAGACAGGGGTTGCGCTCGGTCGTTTCTAAACATATGTAAACCAATAATTTATAGTGAACTCGACTTCTCAAAACCAACGGGACTTACGCCAATTTCAATAGAAAATGACTTTTTGCCCCGATATCCCGAAAGCCTTCGGGATCGGGGGACTCAGTTCCTCAATTCCTCAGTTCCTCAGTTCCTCAGTTCCTCAATTCCTCAGTTCCTCAGTTCCTCAGTTCCTCAATTCCTCAATTCCTGAGTCCACTGCAAAAAACCCAAATTCATTAATTCCGACGGAAATTTGAATGCTCACATGCCGGACGGAGTCCGGCTGGATAAGGCACCGGACATCCCGAGTCCATCTCGGGAGGCGCCAGCAACTACGCTGGTTCCGTCCCGAAATTTCTTCGGGATGTCCGGGACCCCATCTTGTCGGACTCCGTCCGACTTATGTTCAGATGAAGTTACATTTTTCGACAAGGATATAACTTTTTGCAGTGCACTCATTCCTCAGTTCCTCAGTTCCTCAATTCCTCAGTTCCTCAGTTCCTCAGTTCCTCAGTTCCTCAGTTCCTCAGTTCCTCAGTTCCTCAATTCCTCAGTTCCTCAGTTCCTCAATTCCTCAGTTCTTCAAATCCTCAACAAATCAAATTTCCGGCGTATCAATCCGGGCGATGGCATGTTGAATTTCCTCATCGGTCAGTTCATGGCGTTTCATGTTGCCACTGAGGTAGTTTTCGTAAGCCGCCAGGTCGAAATAGCCGTGGCCGCAGAGGTGGATGAGGATGGTTTTGGCAGTGCCTTCCTCTTTGCACTTATTGGCCTCTTGTATCGCTGTCGCAATGGCGTGGGTGGTTTCCGGTGCCGGCACGATTCCCTCGGCTTTGGCGAAGGTCAATCCGGCTTCGAAGCATTCGAGCTGGTCGTGGGCACGGGCCTCTATGAGCTTGTCTTTCAACAACTGGCTGACGATGACCCCGGCACCGTGGTAGCGCAGTCCGCCTGCGTGGATGGGAGCGGGCACGAAATTGTGGCCCAGGGTGTACATGGGCAGCAGTGGGGTCATGCCCACGGTGTCGCCAAAGTCATAGCGGAACACTCCTTTGGTCAGCTTGGGGCAACTGGCCGGCTCGCTGGCGATGCAGCGGATGTTTTTGCCCTCCTCCAGATTTAACCGAAGGAAAGGAAAGCTGATGCCGGCAAAATTGGAGCCACCGCCGAAGGGTGCCACCACGATGTCGGGCAGGTCACCGGCTTTTTCCATTTGTTTGATGGCTTCCTGGCCGATGACGGTCTGGTGCATAAGCACGTGGTTGAGTACGCTGCCCAGGGCGTATTTGGTGTTGGGATCGGTGGCCGCTTTTTCCACCGCTTCGGAAATGGCGATGCCGAGGCTGCCCGGAGAATCCGGGTTCTCGGCCAGTATTTTGCGGCCGGCTTCGGTCAGGTCGGTAGGTGAGGCGTACACTTTGGCCCCCCAGGTGTTCATGAGCACTTTGCGGTAGGGCTTCTGCTGGTAGCTGATCTTCACCATGTACACTTCGCACTCAATGCCAAAGAGGTTGCAGGCAAAGCTGAGGGCGCTGCCCCACTGACCGGCGCCGGTTTCGGTGGTGATTCGTTTCACCCCTTCCTCTTTGTTGTACCAGGCCTGTGGCACGGCGGTGTTGGGTTTGTGGGAGCCGCTGGGGCTGACCCCTTCGTATTTGTAATAGATTTTGGCGGGGGTGTCCAGGGCGGCTTCCAGGCGCCAGGCCCGGTACATGGGGGTGGGGCGCCAGAGCTTGTAAACTTCCCTTACCTGTTCGGGAATTTCCACCCATTTGTCGGCCGTCACTTCCTGTTTGATCAGCTCCATCGGAAACAGCGGCGCCAGGGCGTCCGGGCCGATGGGTTCTTTGGTGCCGGGATGCAACGGAGGCAGCGGCTTGTTGGCCATATCCGCTACGATGTTGTACCAATGTGTGGGAATTTCCTGCTCTTCGAGCAAAATCTTGTACTGCTTCATTTTGAATACCTTTTGTGAAGTTATCGGGTTGAGCCGGCTTGCTGTTAAGGCCGGTGTTTGGTTGGTTTCCGGAAAATGGTTTTGAAAAATCTTCCGTGGGCAGGGGAATGTTTGGTGCTAAGATAATTTTTGAAATGAAAGTCTGACAACGGTGCTGAAGGAGATTTTCCGAAGGAAAAATTATATGGCAAAGGCTTTAGGTTTTATCATCTGTATCCCTATCTTTGCCCTCCGTTTGAAAAAAGGGCCTGTTTGCGGCCTTTCTCAACCACTGAAATCGTAAATCTTTCTTCGATAAATGGCACATCACAAGTCATCAAAAAAGAGGATTCGGCAGGACGCCAAAAAGCGTATCCGCAACCGTTTTTACAAAAAGACCACTCGCACCGCCATCAAGAAGCTCCGTGAAATGACGGATGCTGCTGAAGCCGAGAGCTTTTTGCCGAAGGTGGTCAGCATGATAGATCGCCTGGCCAGAAAAAAAACCTGGCACCCCAACAAGGCGGCCAACCTCAAAGGCAAGTTGATGAAGCACGTCAACCAACTGAAGCAGGCCTGAAACCCGCTTCCGCTTCGTTGCAAAAAACAAAGTGCATCTGCAGTTGAATCTTGCAGATGCACTTTTTTCGTGTTTGACGGTTGTCAGTTGTCAGTTGTCAGTTATCAGTTATCAGTTATCAGTTGTCAGTTGTCAGTTGTCAGTTGTCGGTTGTCGGTTGGCCGTTTCCGACAACCGACAACCGTCAACCGTCAACCGTCACTCCAAAAAGCTGTAATTCTCAGCGTATTCCAGCATTTGTTTTGTGAAGTCGTCCGGGTATTCCACTTTGACATCGGTGATATTTCCCTGATCGTCGGTGAGGGGTACCAGGCGGGGGTTAATGAAGCCGCCGTAGGGAGGCATGTTCAGTTTCTCGGCCCGTGCCAGTACTTCTTTGTGGAGGTTCTGATCCACTTTCACACCGTAGGTTTCCACCAGGTTTTTACCGGCTTCGTAGTCGCCCTGTGATTTGATGCGTTGAATTTCACGAAGCAACTCCCCAAAGAGCTGACGAAGTTTGTCGTAGTCTTTGATGTCGAAATAGGTTTTGCCGTCCCTGTTCACCATTTCGATGACGTTGTCGGCTTTTCCTTTTTCCCAGGCCCATTTTGCCACCAGCTGGCGGTTGCGCATGTGTGCTTCCTGGATGTCGTTGCCGGGCACGATGCGGCGCAGTTGCAGCATGAGGCCGTTGCGGATGTAGCTGTCGTATTCGGCTTTGCCCACTTCGGTTGAGGGCATAATGCCCAGTTCCACCAGCTTGTCGTCCATCAGGTAATACAGTGCAAAGAGGTCGGCCCTGGCTTCCTCCAATGTAGAGGAATAACCCGGCAGGGTTTCCGAAGGCTGGCCAACCCCGGGTTCAATCTGGCCGGATGCGTGGCCCAGCACCTCGTGCAATGCCGTGTGCAGCTTGCCCCCCAGTTCGCCGTATTTTTCAGCGCGGGCGATCTCCTCTTCGTCGTTGGCAAATTCGTGCAACAGGCCGGGGCCGCTGGCATTGTGGTAGGCGTCTTCGATGTTGCCGAGGCTGACGGACTTTGACCCGTGCTTCACCCTGATCCAGTTGTTGTTGGGCAGGTTGACGCCAATAGGCGTTGAAGGAGAGGCATCACCGGCTTCGCCGGCAACGGTGACCACTTTGTAAACCACGCCCTGCACATTTTTCTTTTTGTGGTTTTCCATCAGTGGGGAATTGTCCTCAAACCACTGGGCATTCTTGCTCAGGATGGACATGCGCTCAGAAGCCTCAAAGTCGGTGATCTGTACGATGTTCTCGTAGGCACCGTGGCGGCTGAGCGGGTCGTGGTACACCTCCACAAAGCCGTTGATGTAGTCGATGTCGCCCTCGGTGGCATTGACCCAGGCGATGTTGTATTCGTTCCATTTGCGCAGGTCGCCGGTTTTGTAGTATTCTATGAGCAGTTCCAGCGCTTTGCGTTGGGGTTCGTTTTCGGCCACCGAAGCTGCTTTCTCCAGCCAGCCGATCACCTTCTGAATGGCGGGACCATAGAGCCCGTCGGCTTTCCATACGTTTTCGACCAGCTTGCCGTCGGCGTCGTGTTCCAGGCGGCTGTTCAGGCCGATTTCCACAGGTTCAGGGTCGTTGGGGGCGGTGATGTTGTTGTACCAGGCCAGGGCTTCGGCTTTGGTCACATCCGGGCCGTAGTAGTTCACCGCCGAGGCCAGCACGTTGTCAATATCCGGGTTTTGCTCCAGCCGTTTGGGGTCAATGGAGGGGTCGAACATGGCGTTCAGCACCTCGTCGGGCAGGGTCACATCCACCGTTGCCAGCGCTTCGGTGAACCACTCCCGGCTGAAGCCCGGCTGGAATTTGTCGTGGGAGTAGTGGTGGTGGATGCCGTTGGAAAACCAGACCTGTTTGGCATAGAGCAGCAGTTCCTTCCAGTCATTGCTGTTTTTGTCGCCGGCATAGCCGGCAACCAGCTTGTCCAGCGCTTTGCGGATGGGCAGGTTGTAGCGGTAGTTCTGGTCGTAAATGATGTCACGACCACTCAGCCCTGCCTGCACCAGGTAATAGACCAGTTTCTTCTGGTCCAGGCTGAGTTTGTCAAATCCGGGCACCTGGTACCGGATGATCTTTTTGTCGGCAAAGGATTCAGTGGTCCACTTGAAGTCATCCTTCGCCTCTTTGGTGGGTTCGGGCTTGCAGGCAAACACTGCCAAACCCAGCACCAACAGGAGCAGGTAATGCAATTTCTTCATCTCAATAGCAATTTGGTTTTGATGTTTTTTATGCGCCCCGGCAACAGCGCCAAAGGCAGCGGGCAAGTTAGTGAGTTTTGGGAAAGATGGAAGTGATGGGAAGCAGGGGTGAGGACGATTTGTGTTTGCAACTTTCAGTTGCGGCCTGAATTGCAAACGCTGGCAGTGGTTCCGAACCCTGCCAGCGTTGGGTGCCAAAAACCATCTGAATCCCGAGGCTCCCGAAAGCCGTCCCGAATTTCTTCGGGATCGGCTTCGGGATCGGGACTAAAAACCCAAGAAAAAACCTTCTAAAAACCTCAAAGATACTTCTCTGCTATCCGGTCGATTTCCCGGGCCAGTTCCCGGTCTTTGCCGGTGACGATGCCGCCGGCGTCGTGGGTATTGAGGCGGAAGGAGACCCGGTTCCAGACGTTGGTCCAGTCCGGGTGGTGGTTGAGTTTTTCAGCGGCGAAGGCCACTTCGGTCATGAAAGTAAAAGCTTCGGTGAAGTTGCGGAAGGTGAAGGTGCGCTGGAGTGTGTTGTCTTTTTCGGTCCACATAATGTTCGTGACATGCGTGACGCGTAACGCGTGACAGGTGAAGCAGGAAATATTTATTTCAATTGGAGGGGAACCTTTGTTCCGATGTCAGCTTTGCTTAAACGTAACAGAACGGAATCGCATACCTCAACCCCTCTCAACCTCCGGGCAAATTATACAGAGTCGCTCAGTTCCCTAATACCTTTCCTCCTCCGGCAGTGTCAGCGGGAAATCCTGCAGGACGGCGTCGAGGATGGGGTCGTCGCCTTCCATGTAGCCTCGTTTCAGGTCGTAGCCCCAGAATTTGCTGAGGGTATTCCAATAGCCTGCGGTGAAACCACCCCGGTAGGTTTTGATGAGGGTGTAGAGCGGGGTGTCAAGTTCCTTTTCGATCATTTTCACCAGGATCTTTCCCTGGATTTTGGTGAGGTTTTTCAGGGGTTCCTCAAACTTGTCGTCGAGTTTTTTTTGCAGTTTCTTGGCGTAACGCTTCCGTTTGCCTTTGCGCATTTCTGCTGTTTCTTCCTGCAACTGGCGGAACACCTCGATGGATTCTTTGGCGTAGGGGTACACAATGGCGGCGCATTTCAGGTAATAGCGGTAGCGGGCGTAGTCTTTCCGGCTTTTGAAGGTGCGGGGTGAGGTGAGCGACACGGTCATCAGGTCGTCGGCGATGAGCAGGGTGTCGCCGTTTTCGTCCAGCATCATGGTGACCAGTTGGCCGTTGATGGTGGTTTTCCCGAGGTTGGTCTGGGCATGGGCCGCCATTGCGACGGTAAAAAAGCTGACAAGCCAAAGAAAACGGTGGTAATTCATGGAGTTGGAAATTTGAGACGAAAATACAAACGGCCGGTGGAAGCCCCGCGCTCAGGGCTGTTAATCTCAATTTAATGTGCCAACGGAAAACGGAGTAGAAGTAGAATAATTGCCAATCAGTAATGAACTGGGAATAAGGTTGAGAGAAGTTGAGAGAAGTTGAGAGAAGTTGAGAGGGGTTGAGAGGGTTACCCATTACCCACAAATCCACCATTCCGGTTCTGAGAGTTCTGTAAGCGTAGTACACTCATGAAGCTACCGGGGCTTGAAAAAGCATTCTCTACCCCATCAAACATCTTGAAACCCCTTGTTTCCTGTCCCTGTCCGGCGGCCAGACGGGCCGGACAGGCTCAGTTCCTCAGTTCCTCAGTTCCTCAGTTCTTCAGTTCCTCAGTTCTTCAGTTCCTCAGTTCTTCAGTTCTTCAGTTCCTCCCCCGATGCCGATTATTATCGGCACGGGGCTCAAATCCTCAGTTCCTCAGTTCCTCAGTTCTTCAGTTCAAGTCTTCCTCGCCGTAAAATTGACCCCGAAGAAAAAGTACTCTTTCAGAAGGGGTTGTCTTTTCCAGAGGCGCTGCTCCAGTGCCGTCACTGTTGTGGCTGCTTTGTTGTGGAACCAAAAAGGGGGGAACAAGCGGATGTACTGGATTTTTTCGTCTTCCGGTTGGAGGCCGGCGGAGAGCAGTTCCTGTCGCCATTTTTTCCAGGGACGGATGTTTTCGTTGCCCATGGTCACTTCCCGCCCCAGGCCTTCGTCGTAAAAGGTGACGATACGTTTGTTGCCCCGCTGGCGGAAGAGTTTGAGGTTTTGGACGATGTTGTTGCCGTTCTCCTCGATGGCCAGCAGCAGGCCGCCGGGCTTGAGGGTTTGGCGGAAGATGCGGAGGCTGTCCTGCAGGGGTTCCAGGTGGTGCAGGGTGTCTTGCACGATGATCACATCGGTGCTGTTCTCCTGAACGGGCGCCTCGAAAACATCTTCGTAATCGACCTTTACCAGGCTCATGTCGCCGTGTCGTTCCCAAAATTTGAGGCGTTGCGGCACCTCTTTGAAATAGAACTCCAGGGTGGAGCCGCGGGAGGCGTAGCCGTTCAGCGCCAGAAAAATCTGTGTGGTGGCATAGCCGCAGCCGCAGTCCCAGATTTTCAGCTCCCGGTCTTCAGCATTTTCTTTTTCTTCGGAAATGCGATCGAGGATGTATTGCAGGCGTTGGCAGAAATACACCTTGCGGAAGGGCATTTTGGCCGGGTCGTCCAGGAATTTGTAATAGCGGTGCAGCGCTTCGTGGCTTTTCAGTTCTTCCAGGAAAAGTTCAAAAAACTCTTCGACGCTCATGCCAGGCTGATTCTTCACTTTGCAAGTTTTTCTTTGAGGTATTTGCCGGTCCGGCTTTCTTCCACTTTGACGAGTTCCTCCGGCCGGCCCTGGAAGACCAGGTTGCCGCCGTTTTTGCCGCCGTCGGGGCCGAGGTCAATCACCCAGTCGGCGCTTTTGATGACCTCCATGTTGTGTTCCACCACCAGCACGGTGTTGCCGTTTTCCACCAGGGCGTTCAGGGCGTCCATCAGCTTCCGGATGTCGTGGAAATGCAGGCCGGTGGTAGGCTCGTCAAAGATGAACAGGATGCGGTCCTGTGCCCGGTCTTTGGCCAGGAAGCTGGCCAGTTTGACCCGCTGTGCCTCCCCGCCGGAAAGGGTGCTGCTGCTTTGCCCCAGTTTTACATAGCCCAGGCCCACGTCGTACAGCGGCTGGATTTTGTTGACGATTTCTTTTCGCTCCGCAAAAAACTCCAGGGCTTCCTCCACCGTCAGTTCCAGTATTTCGTAGATGTTCTTTTCGTTGTAACGGACGTCCAGTATTTCGGACTTGAAGCGCCTGCCCTTGCAGTCTTCGCATTCCAGCCGCACATCGGCCAGGAACTGCATCTCCACGACTTGCTCTCCTTCGCCTTTGCAGGTTTCGCATCGGCCGCCTTCTACGTTGAACGAAAAATGCCCCGGTTTGTAGCCCCTGATACGGCTGAGCTGCCGGCCGGCCATCAGGTTGCGGATGGCGTCAAAAGCCTTTACGTATGAAACCGGGTTGGAGCGGCTCGATTTTCCGATGGGGCTTTGGTTGACCATCTCTACCTGTGTGAGGCGGTTGACCGACCCCGTCAGCTCGTCATACTTACCGGGCACCTTGCCGGTGGGCTCTCCCAGGTGCTGTTTGATGGCGGGGTACAGGATTTCCTTCACCAGGGTGGTTTTGCCACTGCCGCTCACACCGGTCACCACGGTGAGGCAGTTCAGGGGCACCTTCACGTCAATGTTTTTGAGGTTGTGTTGGCGGCAGCCTTTTGCTTCGATAAATGCCAGGGCTTTGCGGCGCACTTTGGGCAGGGGCACCACCATGCGGCCACTCATGTATTTGGCGGTCAGGCTGTCGTTGGCTTCGTCGTAAATGCGTTCGTACGGTCCGGCAAAAACTACCTCGCCGCCGTGCACACCCGCTGCCGGGCCGATGTCCACCAGGTAGTCGGCGTTTTTGATGACGTCTTCCTCGTGTTCCACAACGATGACGGTGTTGCCCAGGTCGCGCAGGCTTTTCAGCACCCGCACCAGCCGGCTGGTGTCCCGCGGGTGCAGTCCGATGCTGGGTTCATCCAGGATGTACATGGAGGCCGTCAGGTTGCTGCCCAGGGTGCGGGTCAGGTTGATGCGCTGGGTTTCACCTCCGGAGAGGGTGGAGGAGAGGCGGTTGAGGGTGAGGTATTTCAGGCCGGTGTCGCACATGAAACGCAGCCGGTTGGTGACCTCCAGCAGCAGGCGGGAGGCTATTTTCTGTTCCTGTGCCGTGAGCGGGTGTTGCCCGCCGGAGGCGGGTGAAGAAAGTTCTTCGAAAAACGCCAGCAACTCGTCCACCGGCATTTCCACCAGCTCGGTGATGGATTTGCCGGCCACCTTCACATAAGTGGCTTCTTTGCGCAACCGGCCCCCCTTGCAGGTGGGACAAACCGTGCGGCCTCGGTAGCGGGCCAGCATCACCCGGTTTTGTATTTTGTAGAGCTTTTCTTCCAGTTCCGCAAAAAAGGCGTTGATGCCCCGGAAGTGGGCGTTGCCCTCCCACAGCAGGTCTTTTTGTTTGTCCGAAAGCTCCCGGTAGGGCTTGTGTACGGGAAAGCCGAACTCGTGGGCCACCCTCAGGAAGGCATCCAGCCAGCGGCCGAATTTCTCACCTGACCAGCAGGCCACGGCCCCCTCAAAAACGCTTTTGTTGGGGTTGGGAATGACTTTTTCTTCGGCAATGCCCATCACCCGGCTGAAGCCCTCGCATTTGGGGCAGGCGCCGTAAGGGTTGTTGAAATTGAAGAGCTGTGGAGAGGGTTCCGGAAACTCCATCCCGTCCAGTTCGAAGCGGGTGTTGAAAGTGTGGAGGCCTTCTTTTCCTTCGGCGCTGTTCAGCGCAATGACGCACTCGCCCTCGGATTCATACAGGGCCGTTTGCACCGAGTCGGCAATGCGCTTTTTGTTCTCCTCGTCGTTGGGTTGCACCACAAAACGGTCAATGAGTACCCGGGCGTCTTCCCCTTCGTATTCCGACAAAACGTGGTGCAACTCGAAGCTTTCATCCTCCAGCAGTTCCTGAATGTCGTGCAGCTCGCCGTCCCACCAGATGCGGGTGTAACCCTTTTGCAACAGCAAATTCAGCTCCTGCTTCAGGGTGCGGTCTTTGTAGCGAACGGGCAACGGTATGAACAGCCACACCCTGGTGCCGGCCTCCTGCTTCAGAATGAAATCCACCACATCGCTCACGTAGTGCCGTTTCACCTCCTGCCCGCTGACGGGTGAAAAAGTGCGGCCCACACGGGCGTAAAGCAGGCGCAGGTAGTCGTAAATTTCGGTGAGGGTGCCCACCGTTGAGCGGGCGTTGCTGGTGCTGACCTTCTGCTCAATGGCGATGGCCGGACAGATGCCTTTGATGTAGTCCATCTCCGGCTTTTTCATCCGGCCCAGAAACTGGCGGGCATAAGAACTCAGGCTTTCCACATAGCGGCGCTGGCCTTCGGCATACAGGGTGTCCATGGTGAGCGAACTCTTGCCGCTGCCCGATACCCCGGTGACCACCACCAGCTGGTTCTTCGGAATGACCAGGTCTATGTTTTTCAGGTTGTTGGCACGGGCACCCTTGATGAAAATGGCCCGCCGGATGTCGGCGCCAGCCGGGGCCGCATGACCGTTACGGCCATTGCCCGAAGGGTGAAGTGCTGCTTTTTTTTGTGCTGATTTCGCCATGTGAAAAGGGAATTGCAGACGGCCACCAACCGGCGATCCGTACCTGCCAAAACAAGCGTGCAAAGGTAAGGTTTTTATGGAAGGTTTTTGGGCGGTTTTTGGGCGGCACCGGCCCTCCCGAAAAAATTTCGGGAGGGCGCCAGCGGGTCACACTGTCACATGTCACGTGTCACGATTATCACGCGTCACGTTGTCACGTAAATACTTTTATCGTACTATTGCGATCAATAGATTATTTACAGGCTTGCTCCGGCAATTTTGCGAAGCGAACCAACAAAAGAAAACCCAACATGAAGAAGCGCTTAAAACTACTCGACCGGTTTTTGACCCTTTGGATTTTTCTGGCCATGGCCCTGGGCGTCGGTCTCGGTTATTTTTTTCCGGGTTTTGCCGGATTTACGGATTCACTTTCCATCGGCACCACCAACATTCCCATCGCCATTGGTCTCATCCTGATGATGTACCCGCCGTTGGCCAAGGTGAACTACAGCCTCATTCCGGTGGTACTGAAGGACAAAAAGCTGCTTTCCCTGTCGCTGTTGCTCAACTGGATCATTGGGCCGGTGCTGATGTTTGGCCTGGCCATTATTTTCCTGAAAGACCATCCGGGCTACATGACCGGCCTGATCCTCATCGGGCTGGCCCGTTGCATTGCCATGGTCATTGTATGGAACGATCTGGCGGGTGGCAGCCGGGAGTACGGTGCTGCGCTGGTGGCCCTTAACAGCGTGTTTCAGGTACTCTCATACAGCTTTTACGCCTGGCTGTTCATCACCGTGCTGCCGGGATATTTCGGTTTTGAAGGGCAGGTGGTGGATATTTCCATCGGCGAGGTGGCCCAAAGCGTGCTGATCTACCTGGGCATTCCCTTCATAGCGGGCTTTCTGAGCCGGTACTACGGCATCAAGCTCAAAGGTGAGGATTGGTACAATCGCAAGTTCATCCCGGCTGTCTCTCCCATCACCCTCATTGCCCTGCTGGCCACCATTGTGCTCATGTTCAGCCTCAAAGGAGAGCTCATCGTCACCATTCCGATGGATGTGGTTACCATCGCCGTACCACTGGTGGTTTATTTCATCCTGATGTTTTTCATCAGCTTCGCAATTTCATGGTCCATGGGCATTGGCTACAAAGAAAATGCAGCGGTCAGCTTCACCGCTGCCGGCAACAACTTCGAACTGGCCATCGCCGTGGCCATCGCCGTTTTCGGTCTCAACTCTCCCCAGGCCTTCACCGGCGTGGTGGGGCCGCTGGTGGAGGTGCCCGTGCTCATTGCCCTGGTCAATGTGGCCCTGTGGCTGAAAAAACGGCTGTATGCGAGATGAGGTTTTTTCAAGGTTTTTGAATTGGTTTTTAAGGTTTGGCCTGATTGCCTCTCACGGAGGCCACTGAGCCCACGGAGGTTTTCTCTCTGTGTTTTTTGGGCGCCCAACGCTGGCAGGGTTCGGAACCACTGCCAGCGTTTGCGATTCAGGCCGCAACTACAAGTTGCAACCTGAGCCCACGGAGATTTTTCTCTGTGTTCGCCGTGGGCTTTGTGAGCGAAAATCCCGAGACAAGCTCGGGATTCGGGATTCGGCTTTCGGTATCGGCATCATTATCCTTCATCCCCGATGAATATCGGGGTCATAATCCTTCATAACCCTTCATAATCCTTCATAACCCCTGTCTGCCGCCAGGCAGGCTTCATAACCCTTCATAATCCTCCATAATCCCCATAACCCTTCATAATCCACCATAACCCTAACCCC
>JALWSS010000111.1 GCA_026993525.1 Saprospiraceae bacterium | reverse complement strand
GGGGTAGGGATGAGGGATGAGGGATGAGGGATGAGGGATGAGGGGTGAGGGGTGAGGAATGAGCTTGCAACTTCCGGTTGCGGCCCCGATTGCGAACGCTGGCAGTGGTTCCGAACCCTGCCAGCGTTGGGCGCCCAAAAACACAGAGAAAAATCTCCGTGGGCGCAGTGGTCTCCGTGAGAGGCAATAAAAGTTGATCCCGAGACTCCCGAAAGCCGATGCCGACAACTATCGGCATCGGCTTCGGGACCGGGACGGCACGGGGAACTCCTCTCAACCAACTAACTTTACAGCCACGTTACCCAAACACGCAACCCTCAGACGATGAACAAACTCAACCTCCTCACACTGTCCCTCTTTGCCCTTGTGGCCTCCTGTACGCAGACACCTGAAAAAGAAACTGCCGATTCAACCTATTACAAGGAACCGCACCGCCCGCAGTTCCACTTCTCTCCGGAGAAAATGTGGATGAACGACCCCAACGGGCTGGTTTTTTTCGAAGGGGAATACCACCTGTTTTACCAGTACTACCCCGACAGCACCGTGTGGGGGCCCATGCACTGGGGCCACGCCGTCAGCACCGACCTGGTACACTGGCAGCACCTGCCCATTGCCCTCTACCCCGACTCGCTGGGCTATATCTTTTCCGGCAGCGCCGTGGTGGACTGGAACAACACCAGCGGCTTTGGCAAAGACGGGAAGCCGCCACTCATCGCAATCTTTACCTACCACGACATGGAGGGCGACAAAGCCGGCAGGATAGATTTTCAATACCAGGCCATCGCTTACAGCAACGACAATGGCCGCACCTGGACCAAATACGAGGGCAACCCCGTGGTGCCCAACCCCGGTCTGAGGGATTTCCGGGACCCCAAAGTCATCTGGCATGAAGAAAGCCAAAGCTGGATCATGGCCGTGGCCGCCTGGGACCACCTGGAATTGTACGGCTCACCCGACCTTAAAAACTGGCAAAAACTCAGTGAATTCGGCAAAGAATGGGGCACCCACGCCGGCGTGTGGGAATGCCCTGACCTGTTTCCTGCCAAAGTGGAAGGCAGCGACGAAATCCGGTGGGTGCTCATCCAGAACATCAACCCGGGTGCCTGGCAGGGCGGTTCCGGAACGCAGTATTTCGTGGGGCATTTCGACGGAAAGAGCTTCAGGGTTGACCCTGAATTTGCAAAAGACCTCGGCCTTGAACCGGCGTACGTTCCCGAAGGGGAGGTCTTCGCCGATTTTGAAGACGGCACTTTTGACGGCTGGGTAGCTGAAGGAACAGCCTGGGGCAGCGGCCCTGTTGACGTTACGACCGAGGTGCCGGGCGCCGCAGGCAATAAGTTCTTGCGTTCTGCAAACGGCGGCGACCAGGCCACCGGCACCCTGCGTTCACCTGTATTCACCATTGCACACGACTACATCAACTTCCTCGCAGGGGGCGGCAACGACAAGCTCCGACTGCTGGTCAAACTCATCGTGGATGGCAAGGTGGTGCGGGCCACCTCCGGCACCCACCAGGAAACCATGCTCTGGAACTGGTGGGATGTGAGCCCGCTCAAAGGCAAAAAAGCCCATATCGAAATCATGGACAACAGCACCGGCGGCTGGGGCCACCTGAATGTTGACCACTTCCTCTTTTCCGACGAAAAGGCAAACTCCGAAACGGAAAAGGCCGTGTGGCTGGATTACGGCCGGGACAATTACGCCGGCGTCACCTGGTCGGATGTGCCTGACAACCGGCGGGTGTTCATCGGCTGGATGAGCAACTGGGACTACGGCCAGCAGGTGCCCACCCATCCCTGGCGCAGTGCCATGACCATTCCCCGGGAACTCAGCCTTCGGAAAACGACGGAGGGCTTCCGCCTTTTTCAACAGCCTGTTCCGGAACTGAAAAATCTGCGCACCCGGTCAGTGAATCTGGAACCCCGGGAAATTAACGGCGAAGTGGTTTTGAGTCAGGTTGAATTTCCCGCTTCGCAAATGGAACTCATCGTTGAATTCAACCTTGACAGTGCTTCGGCGCAGGAATTTGGAGTAAAGGTCAGCAACGGCAAAGGAGAATACTACCTGGCCGGCATCAACCTGGAGAAGCAAGTGCTGTTCAGCGACCGTACCCACAGTGGGAACACGGACTTTTCACCGCTCTTTGCCAGCCGCCGCCATACTGCCCCATTGCCGCCAGGCGAAGGAAAAATCAAACTTCACCTGTACTTTGACCGGGCCTCCTGTGAGCTATTCATGAACGACGGCGAAAGGGTGATGACGGAAATTTTCTTCCCCAACGAGGACTACAGCACCGTTTCGCTGTTTGCCGAAGGAGGAAGCATTCAACTGCTGAGCGGGGAAGCCCACCGCTTGAATTCCATCTGGTAAAAGCCGAAGTTTGTTACTTTCCGGTCAACCACTAGACTTTATTCTAAAAACTTTTGAATGGAGCTTTTTCAAAAGCAATGAATTTGGACGGTTTGTGCGCTGGTGCACACAAATCCGAATAAAGTCTACCGTCAAACTGAAAAATTCCTGACATGAAGCAACTACTATTCGCCGCCGGCTTGATGTTATTGGGCCTGTTTTCCTGCAAACAGAACACCCCCAACACCCGACAGGCCGGCATGTTCCGGGGTGGTCAGCAGCCCGATCTTACCCGTTTTGAAGAAGAAATAAAAGCCTTTGAGGAGGCTGACCAACAATCCATGCCCCCCGCCGATGCGATACTGTTTGTGGGCAGCTCCAGCATCCGCATGTGGCCGTCTCCCGACAGTGCATTTGCCCCGTTACCGGTAATTCAACGGGGCTTCGGTGGTGCCACCATCCCTGAAGTGCTGCACTATGCCGACCGCATCGTGTGGAAGTACCAGCCCAGGGTCATTGTTTTTTACTGCGGCGAAAACGACATCGCCGAAGGCACTGACCTCACCGTGGTATTTCAGAATTTCAAAAAGCTGGTGGGCCAGATGGAAGAAAAACTGCCCAATGCACAACTTATAGTGCTGTCGGCCAAGCCCTCCCCCGCCCGCTGGGAACTCTGGAAGGACTTCGAAAAGTTCAACTACATGATGCAACAGTTCGCTTCGCAACGGGAAAATGTGCTGTACCTAAACATCGGCCCAACCTTGCTGGACAGCACCGGCAAACCGGACAAAAGCCTTTTTGTGGAAGATATGCTCCACATGAACCGGAAAGGATATGCCCGATGGGAACGGGTGCTGAAACCGGTTCTACAGGATGTGTACCAGAAGTCTGCCGTGCAGTGAGGTCGTTGAGATTGTTGAATTGTTGAGATTGTTGAATTGTTGAAGTGTTGAAGTGTTGAAGTGTTGAAGGTCATGAGCTCAGCTCATGATCCCGGACTTGTTCCGGGATTGAAGTGTTGAAGTGTTGAAGTGTTGATCCCGAAGCCAATGCCGTCCTGAAGTTCTTCGAGATCGGCTTCGGCTTCGGGCCTCAATTCTTCGATTCCTCTCCCGACAAAAGTCGGGATCGATTCCTCGATTCCTCGATTCCCCGTCTGGCCTGGCGCCAGCCGGACAGGCTCATTTCCTCGATTCCTCAAAAAAATGAACCCACCGTGATTCCATTTCTCAGTGGGTTCTTTTTTTTTCATCAGTTGCGGCGGTTTCCCGGGCGGTTGGGGTTCATGCGGTTTTGTTGTCGCTTGCGCAATTCTTTGAGCAATTGCCGTTTGAATTCGTTGTCCACTTTTTGCAACATAGCCACTTTGCGGACGGGTAAAATCTCCATGAATTTGTAAACGTACTCCCGGCGCAGTTTCACCATTTCCTCCTCCATTTTCAGTTGCTGTTCGATGTGTTCTTCCAGCTCACTGTCAGAGAGGAGTTCGAGGCGCTTGCCTTCCAGGTGGTACTTCTGGCGGAGTTCTGTCCGGGCATTTTCATACTCGTTGTACAGTGGCCAGAACTCTTTTGACTCCTCGGGGGTCAGTTGGAGTTTTTCAGTGAAGAAGGCAATCTTGTAGGCTTCTATGCGCTCTTTGGCTTGTTCGCTTCTGGGGCCACGCTGTGCAAACAACACAGCACTGGCACTGAGCGAAAGGATGGTTAAGATAAGTAGCTTTTTCATCGTTCCAAAATTTAAGAGGATTTGCAGTTGATGGTTAAGGGATTTTGGTCCCGAGGCAAGCTCGGGACTGAGGTTTTTTGTGAGGTTTTTGAAGTTTTTTTTTAGTCCGTGATCCTTTCAAGTATCCCGAACCAATTCGCTTCCTCATCCCCCGTCTGTTCAGCCTGTCCCTGTCCGGCCCGTCTGGCCGACGGACAGGCTGGACAGACCTGTCCGGCAGACAGACGGGCGGGCGTCGGCCAGACGGGCCGGGCAAGCTCATTCCTCATTCCTCATTCCTCATCCCTGTCATTGGGGTTTTTAGGATGCTTTCGATGTCTTCGACATCAATGTCATGCATGATTTCATCCAGGTATTCTTCAATTTCACTTTCGTCGGGTGCAGGCACCAGTTCGGGCAGCGAGAGTCCTTCGTTGCTGGCCTGATGGGTCTCCAACAAATCTTCCGGAGCAAAATCATCCAGGTGATTGTTGATGTAGTCGAACAATTCTTCAGAGGGAACATCCTCCAGGACAACGGCTTCGACGCCGGCAGATGTATTGGTTTGGTTTCTCAGTAGCAGGACAGCTGCCACCAGCACCAGCATCGCAGCAAAGGCATAAGCCGGGCGATATCGGGGTTGCAGCACAGTCTGAATGCGTTCAATCAGTTCATCCAGCCAGGTAGCAGATGACGCTTCCGGAGCAGTTTTCGGCTGTGCAACTTTTTGCAAGACTTCTTCCTGAAGATTTTGGAAGTAATCAGCCGGCACCTTGAATCCATCCCCCTGCTCTTTCATGGACAGCAGCCAGGGAGAGAGTTCTTTCAATTCCTCGTTCAAATGCTTTTTATCTTTCATAGCTCAATGCTTTTCCATTCAGGCTGTCACGTTGGCCACATAAGCCTCAATTTTTTTCACCGCGTGGTGGAAAGATGCCTTCAATGCCCCTTCCGAGGTTCCCAGCATGTCTGACATGCGGGCATAGGGCATCTCCTCGTAATAGCGCAACATGAACACCTGTTTTTGCTTGTCGGGCAATGTGGCGATGGCTTTTTGCAGGATCACCTGCGCCTCGTTGCCGTCGAAATAGGGGTCGGAGCTCAGCGTTTGCCCCACGTAACTTTCTTCGTCGTCAATGGAAGTGGCTCTTCTGCGCTTGCGGGAGTTGTAGAAAGTTATCGCTTCGTTGTGGGCAATTCTCCTCAGCCAGGTGTACAACTTTGACCTTCCTTCGAAAGTGTGTATGTTGCGGTACACCTTCACCAGACAGTTTTGGAGAACGTCGTTGCTGTCTTCATGGTCGTAAACAATGCGGCGAATGACCCAATAGAGTTCCTGTGAGTATTTGTCCATCAGCAAGCGAAGTCCCCGATCGGCGTTTGCCGGGGAGCGCATCAACTCCAGGATCCTTTCATCTGAAATATCATTTTGCCTGTTCTCCAAAGCTCGTGCGGTTTGTGGCTGTTGACGGTGGGTTTGCCTGAGAGTTTAACGCCCTGCAAAAAAATTGTTGCCCGTATGATTAATCCGGAAATAAGGAACTTGAAGCCATTCCTGAAAATAGACGAAGAACTCTGCCTTCATCTGGCACGACCTGAGTTGGCCAGGCCTGTATTTCTTGCAGTTGACATTGACCGGCTTCACCTCCGGCAATGGCTTCCCTGGGTAGATGGCACCAAAACAGCAGCAGATACCAAAAACTTCATTCAACAAAGTATGAAGATGAACGCCGAAGGCAAACAACTCGTCACTTTCCTGACCTGGCGCGGGCAGTTGGCCGGTTCCCTGAGCGTGGTCAAATTCATCCCCGACCGCAAAAGCTGCGAAGTGGGTTACTGGTTGCGCAGCGACCTGCAAGGAAAAGGGCTGATAACAAAAACATGTTCAGCTTTTATCGAATACCTTTTTCGTCACAAAGACCTCAACAGAATAGAGTTTTACATCGCCTCCGGCAATGCCAAAAGCCAGGCAGTATGCAAGCGCCTGGGCTGCACCCACGAAGGCACCCTAAGGCAGGCCCTGTGGCTGTACGACAAATACCACGACCTGGAACTGTACGCAATGCTGAAGAATGACTGGCAGCGGGACGGCGTGACACGTGACGCGTGACACGTGACACGTGACGCGTGACGCGTGTCGGCGTGACTTGTCCTGAAATAGGTTGCCAACTTACAACCTACAACCTCCCCCTCCATTTCGAATTTTTTGTTTTAAAACCAACAAAATTACTTGCACCTTTTTGTTTTTTAAAAACATTTGTTTTAGCTTTACCACCGAATTGTTGCTTATTGTTTGAACAAGCCTAAAATAAAACAACATGATTGGAGAAGACCGCATAGAACTCAACAAGCGATTTGTCAAGGCATTTGAGATGCTGGAAGAACGGGGGGTGATCGTCAAGAATGACCGCAAAGGACGGGGCATTGGCGATGTAGCAGAAAAAGTTCTTGGCAACAAAGGCTACGGCCACATCATCCGTGCCTACCTCAACAAAGATGACAAAAGGGTCATCAGTTACTCCCAGGCCCGCAAGTTTTGCCATGAATTCGGAGTCAATGAAGATTACCTCCTCGATGGCCGGGGTTCACCCTTTGGGATGGATCTGCCGACCAAAGAAGTGGCCTCACCAGCCAGCACCGGCAGCATCCTGTTCACCACTGCCGAAGCCTTCGCCGGAGCCACCACCGGCGCCGACAGTTTTACCCGCGAGACCAACACCTTCTTCTCCCTGCCCGACATCAAAGGCAGCGGCTATGTGGCCTTCCACATCAACGGCAACAGTATGGAACCCGTCATTCAGGATGGCGACATTGTGGTCTGCAAAGAAATTGACCGGCTCGAAGACATCAAAGACAACAAAATATACGCAGTGAAGAACAACGGAATGCTGTGGGTAAAACACGTACAACGCATCCTCCACGGCAACAGGGTGACCCACCTGAAACTCATCTCTGCCAACTACCTCGAATACGACCCTTTCGTTGAAGAGGTGAACGTACACACCAAACTGTACCGGGTGGTCAGGAAGATATCTGATATGTGATTGACTTTCTTTTGATCACAAAACAAGTCGCATCATTTACACGGTTGCTGTACCTTTCAGCTAAGTCTGAAATTGCCGAAACTTTTTTACCCAAAAAAGGTTGGACCGAGCTATCATACCATCTTAGGTTTGTTGCCCGGCTTTGGCTAACTTTGCACACAAATCGCTAAATAAAAATGTAAATGAAAACGACACATAAAATAATAAACGGGGACAGCAGGCAAATGAACCTTGTAAATGACAAGTCCGTTCATTTGGTCATCACTTCACCACCTTATTGGCAGTTAAAAGACTATGGAACAAACAATCAGATAGGTTATCACGAAGATTATGAAACTTATATTAACAACCTTAATCTTGTCTGGAACGAGTGCTACAGAGTTCTTGATAACGGCTGCAGGTTGTGTATTAACATAGGAGACCAATTTGCAAGAGCAGTTTATTATGGTCGTTACAAAGTGATTCCTATTCGAACTGAAATAATCAAGTTCTGCGAAAGCATAGGGTTCGATTATATGGGCGCAATAATCTGGCAAAAAAAAACCACCACAAACACCACCGGAGGAGCATCACTGATGGGTAGCTACCCAACACCAAGGAATGGAATTTTATCAATTGATTATGAATTTATTCTCATTTTTAAAAAACCAGGCAAGCCCACTTCGAAAATTAGCAAAGAGCTAAAAGAAAAATCCAAAATGACCATTGATGAATGGAAGGCATATTTTTCAGGTCATTGGAATTTTGGCGGGGCAAGACAAGATGGGCATATTGCAATGTTTCCCGAAGAATTACCACGAAGATTGATAAAAATGTTTGCTTTTAAGAACGATACCGTATTGGATCCATTTATGGGGAGTGGCACCACTTTGTTGGCAGCAAGAAACCTTGAAAGAAACTCTATCGGATATGAAATAAATCCTGAATTTATTGAAATAGCAAAAAAGAAGCTAAATATTCAACAAACTGATATTTTAGGAACTACTTACGAAGTTTTGAAAGACAAAGTAGAAATAGATATAGATATAGAAAAAAAGTTGAACAAACTGCCCTATCGCTTTATTGATTTACAAAACCTCGACAAAAAGGTTGACCCTAAAAAACTACAATTTGGTTCCAAAATAGATAAAAATGGAAAGCAAAGAGAAGAATATCACACCGTAAAAGAAATCATAAGCCCCGAATTGGTGAAACTTGGCAATGGACTCACCGTCAGACTCATTGGGGTTAAAGAAAAGAAAAAAACAAATGGTTCTGCAAAACAGTTCCTTACCAACAAAACAAAAGGCCAAAAGGTCTTCATGAAATTTGATGAAATCAAATATGACCAGAAGAACAACCTGATGTGCTATCTCTATTTAAAAAATAAAACTTTCCTGAATGCTCATCTAATAAAAAATGGACTGGCAGAGGTGGACACAACCATTGAGTTTAAATACAAAAACAAATTCTTAAAATTGAAATCAAATGCCTAAAGAATGGATACTAAACAGCGCCATGAACCGATTCCAGCTAAACTTCAAGAGAAATGTTGGACCAACATCTGAAAGTATCCGACAATGTGCACCCAAGACTTTAAACGAATGGAAGGAGTACTACTTTTCCAGGGTGCGCCCTAAAGAACACATTATAGAACTTGGCAAAAAACTATATATCAAAATCACTGAAGTCATTTCAGCAGAAGTTGAGGAAATTACAGAACAAGATTGCATTGATTACATGCTCCAAATGGTAATTGACAGAACATACGACGGTTATTGCAGGGAAATAAAAACTATCTATGGCCAACTTGAACATGAGTTGGGTTTAAAGATTCAGCCTGCACCAGATCAATGGGACAGATTGTACAATGTTGATTTTTACATTAAAATCAACGAAAAATATATAGGCCTTCAAATTAAACCGGCAACCAGGGGAATTCAACTCTCTCAGATATTTACGGAGACCCGATTGCAAAAAGAGACCCATGAAAAATTCCAAAAAAGATTTGGTGGCAAAGTGTTTTACATTTTTTCTACAACCGAGAACAGGAAAAAGGTCATAATGAATCCCGAAGTCATTGCAGAAATCCGGTCTGAAATAAACCGGCTCGCACAATTAAAGCAGGGCAAATAGAAAAAGTGACTGAACCAACCACATAAAATGTTGATCAGGGATTGAATCATCAGGCCCAAATTAAACAATCAAAGTCTCTTTACCGGGTCTCATTCAGCCAGAATGGTCTCTGACCAGAGCAGTTCACCGTTTACATCGAAGATGTTGAAAACCAACTGGCGCTCTTTCCGGGGGCCGCTGATTTCCATGGTACCGAAATTCCGCTCCGTGACCATGGTTCCGGGCACCCGGTAAACATTGGGCTCATCAGTTTGGTGTGCACCGGAAGTAAGAGGCGATACGGTGAAGTCATAAACCTTGTTTCCGGCAGCATTCACCATGACACTCAGCTCGGTGTGGTGCCTGTCACCAGTCAGGAAGATCACATTTTTGATGTCCTCCCTTTCAATTTGACGGAGCAGGTAATCTCGCTCCATCGGGCAAAGATTAACGTAAGTTTCAAAATTGGCGAAAGAGGTCAGCACCTGTCCGCCGATGGCTACAAACTTAAAAGTGGCCCTGCTGGTAACCAGTGCATCAATGAGCCAGTCGAGCTGTTCCTTTCCCAGGATGGTGCAATCGCCGGTACGGCGGCGGTTGGGTGTGCGAAAGGTCCGGTTGTCGAGGAGGAAAAAATCAGCATCTCCCCACTGAAAAAAGGAGGTGTTCCCTTTCATACCCGGGAGGCCATTCCGGGGATTGGGCCAGAACAACCCGAAGATTTCCTTAGCCAGGTCTTTGTAAACGAAGCTGCGGTCACTGTCATTGGTGCCGTAGTCGTGGTCATCCCAGATGGCGTAGTGGTGGGTGCTGGCCAGCAGGGGTTGCATCTCCGGCAGCGAGCGGGTATGTGTGTATCTGTGAAGGAAACCGGTGCGGGTGTACCAGTCCGGCTCTCTCAGATACACATTGTCACCCAACCAGAGCATGAAATCGGGGTGTTGCTCGTAGATGGCCCCGAAGATTTCGTAACCACCGCCATAAGGCCTGCCGGGCCGGTCGTACGTTTCCTCGTTGATGTAAGCACAGGATCCCAGAGCAATCTTCATCTGTGGTGGGTCTGACCGGTATTGCCACAGTGGCACGGTCTGAAAAACCGTCGGGTAGGATAACTCCACTTTTTCATTGTTGATGAACACCTCATACAGGTAGTGTTGGCCGGGTTCCACTTCATCGGCAAGGAGCTGAGCCACGAAACCTTTTTCCTTTCGGGTTCTGACCATATTGGTAAGGTGGCGGTTTTCGGGGCTGCTTTCCAGCCAGTAAGCTGCCTGCACCTGTGCAGCCTCCTTGGTCTGAACCCAGATCAGGGATTCAAACATATCGGTATAGCCCAACATGGGGCCGGACTGCAGCAAGGGATGCTTCTCAACCGAAGCCGCCTCCTGTGACTGAAGTTGCGAAGCGAAGAGAAAAAAGAAGAACAAAAAGAGTTTGTAAGTAGTGTTCATGATCATTAGTAGTTTGCTTTGCGGCGAAACTAAAGCCCTGAGCGGTTTTTCATGGAAATTCCCCGGTGATTTTTCCACTGCTTTGAACTTCATTAACCTAAAAGCAACATGCGCCTCCACCGGCCCCTGACAAATGGTGTGACCTTCGCCCTTCGGCAAATATTCGAGGAGGGGCGGTATGCCGACAAGGTCATTGCGCAGCTACTGAAAGCCAACCGCAAATGGGGCAGCCGTGACCGGGCCTTCGTAGCATCCGCCGTTTACGACATCGTTCGCTGGTGGCGGCTGTTGTGGAACCTGGCTTTCGAAAAAGACCCTCCGAAGCCTCCCTATGAGGATGCGCTACTGCTCCGACTGCTGGGTGCCAGGCTGCTGACCGAGGGACATTCCTTGCCCGAATGGAAGGAATTTGACGGCCTGAACGCCGGATTGTTGGCGCACAGGCGACAGGTGCTTGCCGGCAGACCGGCAATTATGCAATCAATCCCTGACTGGCTGGACCAACTGGGCCGGAAGGAAATGGGTGAAAAATGGCTGAGGGAATTGACCGCCCTCAACCAGACTGCTGAAGTGGCTATCAGGGTGAATGCGCAGTTGACCGACAGGGCAACTCTGCTGGCAGCGCTCGAAAAGGAAGGCTGGTTACCAAAGGCAGGAAGTTTGTCAGAAGATGCCATCATTCTGGGCAAAAGAGGAAACATTGTCCGTCACCCACTCTACCTCAAAGGTCATTTTGAAGTTCAGGATGAGGGTTCTCAGTTGATAGCCAGATTTTTGGCTCCGAAACCCGGTATGAAGGTGGTGGATGCCTGCGCAGGAGCCGGCGGCAAAACCCTGCACCTGGCTTCGCTCATGAAAAACAGGGGCAGCATCATCGCCATGGACACGGAAGCCTGGAAACTGGACGAACTCAAGCGCCGGGCAAGGCGAAACAGATTGCGCATCATTCAACCAATGCCCATCCAAAGCACCGACACCATAAAGCAGTTGGCCGGCAGCGCCGACCGGCTGCTGTTGGATGTGCCTTGCTCGGGCCTCGGCGTACTGAGAAGAAACCCGGATGCCAAATGGAAACTCACCCCGGAATTTGTCGAAGGCATTAAAGAAACGCAAGCCGGGATTCTGAGCTCATACAGCCGCATGCTGAAACCCGGCGGCAGGATGGTATATGCCACCTGCAGCATCCTTCCTTCGGAAAACGAGTACCAGGTGGAGTGCTTTCTCAAACAAAACCCGGACTTTCAACTGCTTGACAGCCGGCACCTTTTGCCCTCGGAGCATGGCACGGATGGCTTCTACATGGCCTTGCTTGAGAGAAAAAGTTAACGAAGCACGTCGAGGTAGGCCTTCAGGTATTCGCTGAGTTTTTTCCGGCGATACTGCATGATGAAACGGGGGTGTGACAACGGAATCACCTCATCAAAGTACCCTTTTTCGTCATTGAGTTTTTTCAGGAATTTGAAATTTTTGCCTTCGCCAAGGCAAATGCAACGGGAGCGGTCCATTCCCAACTCGAGCAGGCCCTGAATATGCCGGATGGCCAGTGGCCTTGCCGCTTCAAGAAGTTTTTTATCGTCGTAATAGTTGTAGTTCTTCCCATCCCTCACGAAGCCGAAAGGCACCACCGAGTTGACGAAGTATTTTGAGTAAAACTGCTCCACGCTCCCAAAAGCATCAATGACCATGTAGATGAATTTTGCGGAGAGTTCTTCCTTTTTGTCAAAGCCGGAATCAATGCCGCATTTGCGAAGCAAGTGTGCCGGATCGGTAAAGGCCACATTGGTGAGTCCTGCTCCAAAACGCCCGGGATTGATGCCCAGAATGAGTTGCCGGGGTTGCTCATCAGTGTAATACTTGTTCAGAAAGGCCAAAAACACAGGGCTGCATTCAGGAACTTCAACGAGCGGATTGAGCCAGGAAACGCCCGCCGGAACCGGCGGGAGTTGGCTGGCAAGTGCTTCAAAATGAAGGGCTAACTTTTCTGATAGCATGGGCAAAAACAATTCAATGACGGACAACAATACACAATCCGGAACAATACCTTGCAAGGCTGTAACAAATCCACGCAAGTTGCGTTAGCAAGAATGATTTTCTACCCTACCCCTGAGAAAGACATCTTTTACCCACTCTTTATTACCTTGCCCGTGCATTGCATGGAGACGATGCACAGTTTTCGACCAGGCTATGTGAAAACGGAACATTATCCAAACACTCAATTGCATTGGATCAGTCAAACCAGGCGTGTTTTAGCCTTTTGGTTCAACTTTGTTTTCGAAAAAAGCATGGAGCCATTTTTGCGAAGCGAAAGAAACCCGCCCGGCCAATGATCTAATTGCAATCAAGCCCAGTTGGGAAACGCCGATTACAAGAGTTCCACTGGGGACAACCAACAATAGTCCCAAAATGAACGTCCACAAGCAAATCTCAAGATTGAAACACTTGCTCCGGAAAATTGACCGCAAGTTTCAGCCGGTTACGAGTCCCATCAAAACCCTGGCGAAATACACCTGGTATTTCATTTACCCGCCCGTTGACAAAGACGGGAATCCCATTCAGGACAAAGCCATTTTGGAAAAAAGCATTTTTGCCATTTCCCTGATCAGCGTGGTTTGGGTGGCTGCACTTTGCTTTCAGGTCAAATCCACTTCCCAGCCACACAGTGCAGCGTTGATACCCGATTTCCAGTTGAACATCGAGCCTGCACCCAAGCCCATTGACATTGGCAGCAACCTGCCACAAATGGTCATGGATGCTTTTTCTTCGCAAAAAGTTGCCGACGGCAATTCCCTGGAACAGCGCAGGGAAGTGCTGAAGTTCATGGAATCACTGGAAGCCAAACCGGATGGGGCCCTGAGCACCCGGGAGTTCATCGAGAAGTACAACTCGCTTTGCCTGGCGTCTATTCTGCTGAGCAAACTGAGCAGCAGCCCCGGCAAACAGCGCCTTTGGTCGTCCATTGCGATCAGTCATGCTGAAAAAGCGCTGGCCGCTTTGCCAAAAACCAAGCTGACAGCCCAACAGTTCCAGGAAATCAGCCTGAACCGTTTCATGGCGATGACGCTCAACTACTATCAGCGTGGCCCCGTCACTGCCGATCAGCTCAAGAACCTTTTCCGGAGGCTGGACAGACAATACCTGATGAACAGCGGCTATTCCCAGACCTACCTGTTTCAGGCCCTTGCAGAGGATGGCATCATTGCCCTGCCCAGCTACACCCGTTTGAAGAATTCATAAGAGACCCAAACATTTGAACACAAATGGAAAGTCCCGGCCAACATGGTTGGGGCTTTTTTCTTGTCCCGATGCTGCCGCTTACCCTGTATCAGCCGGGCACCGATCCCATAAGCCCCGGAGTTTATCCATAAGAACATTGGAAAAGATTACCTTTGCGGCACTTTTGCGGAACCTTTGGGCAAAAGCAGTTGAATCATGGGATTTTTCCTGCCCGCCAAAGGCTCTGGCAACTATGCTGACACTCGTTCAAAAACACATATTCTCACCTGAATGGATAGAAATACGATCATTGGTTTTGTGCTGATCTTTGCCATTCTCATCGTCTGGCAAACCACCATGGCCCCCGACCCGGCCGAAGTTGCCCAACAGGAGCAATCCCAGGATTCCCTTCGGCAAATAGAACAGCTTCGGGCCGACAGCCTCGCTGCCGCTCAACCCATTCCGCAACCGGTGGACACCACTGCCACCACTGTCCAAATCGCTCAGGCTTATGGCCCTTTCAGCCCCGCAGCACGTGGAGAAGAACAATTCTTCACCCTGGAAAATGAGGTCATTCGGATGTTGCTTTCCAACAAGGGTGGCCGCATCGTGGAAGTGGAATTGAAGCAGCACTTCAAGGTCATCCTTGATTCGCTGCACAAAGAGCACAAGATTCCGCTCAAATTGCTCGAAGACAAGAAAAACCGCTTCGAATACCTCTTCCCGGTGGCCAATGTTCCCTCTGGCTCCGTGAGCAGCGCCGATCTCTATTTTGAAGCAACAAAATCAGGTGATGGCAAAAGCATCACCTTCAGGGCCCCCACCACAACCGGCGGGTATTTTGAACAGAAATACAGCCTGCAACCCGACAGCTACGGCGTGCAGTACCAACTGAACATGCCCGGGCTGAACAACGCCCTGGACCGCACCCGCGAAAATCTCACCTTGCGCTGGGTGGATTACCTCGACAAGCTCGAACTCAACCACAAGTACGAGCGAAATTACTCCACCATCTATTACAAGCCGGTCAGTGACGATTACGACTATTGCTCCTGCACCAGCGACGATGAAGAGAAACTGGAGGGCACAGCGGTGGAGTGGGTGGCTCACTCCAACCAGTTCTTTGCCAGCGCATTGCTGACGAAGGGAAATCCTTTCAAGGGTGCCGACCTGAAAGTCAACGTACTGAACCCGGAGGATGAAGACCTGAAAAAGCTGACCTCCCACATACTGATCCCCTCCTCGGCACAGGAATTCAACATGGAGTTCTATATCGGCCCGAAAGATTTTGAAACCCTTCGGGCTTATGGCAATCAACTGGAAGACATCATTCCTTTTGGTCGCAGCATTCTTGGTGCTGCCAACCGTTGGGTGATCCGTCCCTTGTTCAATTTTCTCAATTCATTGATTGGTGTGAAGGGCCTTGCCATCATCATCCTGACCCTGCTGGTAAAATTGGCTTTGTATCCTCTGACTTACAAGATGCTCTATTCTCAATCAAAAATGGCAGTTCTGAAACCTGAGATAGAAGCATTGAAGAAAAAACTCAAGGGCGACCAATCACAAGTTCAGATGGAGACGATGAAGCTGTACAGGGAATATGGTGTCAATCCTCTGGGCGGATGTTTTCCTGTTGTATTACAGATGCCCATCTGGTTTGCACTGTACCGGTTTTTCCCCGCCAGCATCGAGTTCCGGCAGGTGGGCTTCCTTTGGGCCACCGACCTCTCGAGCTACGATGCCGCATTCTGGCTTCCGTGGGAATTGCCGTTCTATGGTCAGCACGTCAGCCTTTTCACCCTGCTATGGGTAGTGTCCACCATCGCATACACCTATTACAACATGAAGGTGATGGACATGAGCAGTATGGGTGGAGGCAATGCCCAGATGATGAAGTACATGCAGTACCTCATGCCGGTTTTCTTCCTGTTTTTCTTCAACAATTTCGCCTCCGGCCTGACCTGTTACCTGGTGTTCAGTAACCTGACCAACATTGCCCAGACGGTAATCACCAAGAATTACATCATTGACAAGGAAAAGATCAAGCAAGAGATGGAAGCCCACCGAAAGAAGCCCAGGAAAAAAGGTGGTTTCCAAAGCCGCCTGGAAGAAGCACTCAAGCAGCAACAGGCAGTTGCCGAACAACGCAAAGCTGCCGGCAGAGGCAAAAAGAAATAATGGAAACGCCGGCTTCGCTGCCTCTTGTTCCAAAACCAATTACCATGAAGAAACTCCTCTTTCCTCTTCTCGTCGCAATGCTGGCACTGGTGGCCTGCCACCGGAAAGCCGGCAAAGTGATGCAGGAACCCACCACCGCCCCACAGGATACCGTGGCCACCCAATCCGATGAAACCGTGGCCCCGCCGGCACAGTCAAACGCCTACCTGGTGGCAGCTTTCGAAAAAACCGCCTGCTTCGGCAAATGCCCCGTTTACCAGGTAAAATTCTACAGCGATGGCAAAGTGACCTGGTACGGCCGAATGAATGTTGAACGGCAAGGTTGGCACACCGCCCGGGTGCTGCCCGACGTGCTGAAACGAATCAAAGCCAAAGCCAACGAACTCAACTACTTCGACCTGGAGGCCAAATACCCCACAAATATGCAGGTGGCAGACCTGCCCGGCACCATCACGTATGTGCGTATCGGAGACATGGAAAAGCAAGTGGTGGACACCCTCGATGCACCTGAAAACCTGCTGGCTTTCGAACAGTTCCTTTCTGAGTTGATAGAGGGACTGGATTGGAAGGCCGAAGAAAAATAAAAACATTCAGACAGCCCTGAATCAGCAAAGCCCCGCTCCGAAGAGCAGGGCTTTTTTGTTGGTTTTCCTGATGTGGAGATAATGGGATTCGAACCCATGACCTCTTGCATGCCATGCAAGCGCTCTAGCCAGCTGAGCTATATCCCCATGAACAGCTTTTCAAAGCGGGTGCGAAATTAAAGGATTTTGAGAAAAATGAACTTTTCAGCACCAAAATTTTGTCCCTCGCTTCGCAACATCCGGGTAATCATTCTCTGTAGAACATCCATTTGCCGAGTTCTTTCAAGGAGGCCTTCTTTCCATACATCAGAATACCCACCCGGTAAATCCTTCCCGACAACCAAACGAACAAAACCGCAGAGGCAATCAGCACAACAGCACTGACCAGAAACTGCCACAACGGCGGCTCAAAGGCCACCCGGGCCGGCATGATCACCGGTGAAGTCAGCGGTATCATGCTGAGCCAAACCGCCAGGGTACTGTTGGGGCTCTCTATGACCGGACTGATCATGATGATACTCAGAATGATGGGCAGCATCACCACAAAAGTGAGCGGTTGTCCTTCCCCCAGATCATCGCCCATGGCGCTGCCCACGGCGGCAAACATGGAGGAATAGATGAAATAGCCTCCGAGAAAATATATGAGGAAAACCGGGATGATATAGCCCCAATTCTGACTCGTCACAATGTCAAGCATTTCTTCCACCTGGCCCATTTGAGAAGGTTGCGCCTGTACCATGGGGTTGTTCATGGCATCCTGCATGCTGGCCGGGTCAACGCTGACAAACATTCCGACCACACTCATCAAAACCGTTACCAGAATGATCCAGACGAGCATCTGTGTCAGACCTACCCCGCTCACACCGATGATCTTGCCGAGCATCAATTGGAAAGGCCTCACGGAAGATATGATCACCTCCACAATCCGGTTGGTCTTTTCTTCCATTACGGAGCGCATGATCATGGCGCCGTAAAAGATCAGGATCATGTAAATGATGAACCCCGCCACGAAACCAATAACCGTTGCCACACCTGCGCTGCTTTTTTTCTCCTTCTCTATTAGCTGTCCGTTTTCGTCAACGTACTGTTCCCTGAGTTGAAGGGCTACTTTGGTTTTGAAGCTGTTAATGATCTCCTGGTCGTATCCGGCCAGCTGCATTTTGTAGTCTTCAAAGCGGTCGGCAACCGCCCGCTCGATGCTATTCTCCAGGCTCAACGAGAGCTGATCTTCGGTGTAATAGGTAACCCTCACCTCGGATGCACCTTCTTCCAGTCCGGGGATGTAAAGCACGCCGTCGAAGCCCAGTTCCTTGTACCGCTTTCGCAAATCCTCCAGCGGCTCCTCCCTCACATCGAAAATCAATTTTCCATTCCCCTCGATCTCGTCACCCATTGCACCACTCTCGTCCACCACGGCGATGCTGCGCTGCTGGTCATCGCCGGCAAAAGAGACCAACAGGGCCGGCAAGGTCATGATGGCCACCATAATGATGGGTGATAGCAAGGTTATCAGGATGAAGCTCCTTTTACGAACCCTCGTGATGTATTCACGCTGTATGATGAGCCAGAGTTTTTTCATTGCTGAAAGTTTTTGTTTGAGGTCTTTATTGGGGGTTTTTTGAAGGTTTTTTAGAAGGTTTTTTGAAGGTTTTTTTTGAAGGTTTTTTGAAGGTTTTTAGGTGTGAGGAGGTCATCCCTCATCCCTCATCCCTCATCCCTCATCCCCCGTCTGGCCTGGCGGCAGCCGGACAGGCTCATCCCTCATCCCTCATCCCTGAATATCGTCTCCCTCCACCACCCTGATAAAAATGTCGTTGATGCTGGGCAGCACTTCGTTGAAAGCCAGGATGTGAACGCCTTTTTGGATGAGGAAACGAAGCAGGTCATTGGAATCGCCTCCTTCTTCCACTTTTACCCGAAGGGAATGATCCCGTCTGGAAACAATGGAGAACTGGTGGTTGCCGGCGTCCATTGCATCCAGTTCGGATGGCAGGTCACCGCTGTATTCGATGCGAAAAATGTTTTCCTTGAAACGCTCTTTGATTTCATTTACCTCTCCGGTAAGCACGTTGCGGCCCTGATTGATGAGCACAATGTGTTCGCACATTTCTTCCACCTGTTCCATTCGGTGGGTGGAGAAGATGATGCTGATGCCTTTCCGGTTCAGTTCTCTGATCTCACTTTTGATGAGGTTGGTATTGATGGGGTCCAGTCCGCTGAAAGGTTCGTCGAGGATGAGCAGGTCGGGCTCGTGCACCACGGTGCTGATGAACTGCACCTTTTGCTGCATGCCCTTTGACAATTCGTCAATTTTCTTGTTCCACCAGTTCATGATCTCAAAGCGGGTCATCCATTGCCGGAGGCGATTACGGGCATCTCTGTACTGCAGGCCTTTCAACTGGGCCAGGTAGAGCAGTTGCTCCCCCACCTTCATTTTTTTGTAGAGCCCCCTTTCTTCCGGCATGTATCCAATTCGCTCAGAATGAATGCTTTGCAGTGGCTGGCCGTCAAAAAACAGCTTGCCGTTGTCAGCCCTGGTGATGCTGGTGATGATGCGGATGAGGGAGGTTTTACCCGCACCGTTCGGACCGAGCAGGCCGAAGATCCGGCCTTTGGGGATGGAAAAGCTGACGTGATCAACCGCGACGGTCTTGTCGTAGGTTTTTACCACTTCTTCCAGTTGGAGGATATTCATTGTGGAGTTTTGTTGACTGGTAGAATTGCGACGAAAAAAAATGACGGGAGCGAATGTAACGCACTCCCGTCATTTGCAGGTTCTAAATCTATACAGAAGCTCCAAAACCCGATAAAAGTGCCCTGTCAGCCGGCCACTTCCGCTGCGGGTTTCTCTGCTTCCTTTTCCTTTCCGTTTGCGTTTTCCTTGACCACGTCCAGTTCCACCCTCAGGTTGTCAATGATGAATTCCTGTCTTTCCATGGAGTTTTTGCCCATGTAATAACGGAGCAATTGGTCCAGTTCGGTGTCGTCATGCAGGATGACCTGCTCCAGGCGCATTCCTTCGCCGATGAAATCTTTGAACTCACCCGGCGAAATCTCACCCAGACCTTTGAAGCGGGTGATCTCGGGCTTGCCGCGCAGTTTTTCAATGGCCTCCTGTTTTTCTTTTTCGTCGTAACAATAGAAGGTTTTTTGCTTGTCCCTTACCCGGAAAAGCGGCGTTTGCAGGATGTACAGGTGCCCGTTTCGCACCAGGTCAGGAAAAAACTGGAGAAAGAAGGTGAGCAACAACAGGCGGATGTGCATGCCATCCACGTCGGCGTCGGTAGCGATGACCACCCGGTTGTAGCGCAGGTCATCCAGGCCGTTTTCAATCTGGAGGGCGTGTTGCAGCAGGTTCAACTCCTCATTCTGGTAAACGATCTTACGGGTCATGCCAAAGCAATTGAGCGGCTTGCCCCTCAGGCTGAACACCGCCTGAGTCTGCACGTCCCTTGCCTTGGTGATGCTGCCGCTGGCGGAGTCACCTTCGGTAATGAAGATGGTACTTGCATTGCGAAGGTCAGCATCAGTCTTACGGCGCTTGTCGCTGTAATGGATGCGGCAGTCGCGGAGTTTTTTGTTCACCAGATTGGCTTTGCGGGCACGCTCGTTAGCCAGTTTTTTGATACCGGCAATTTCTTTGCGCTCCCGTTCAGATTGCACGATTCGTTTTTGGATGGCCTTTGCCGTCTCTTCGTTTTTGTGAAGAAAATTGTCGAGTTCTCTTTTCAGAAAATCGTTGACGAAGACCCGGACAGAAGGGCCGTCGGGGCCTATGTCCTGCGAGCCGAGTTTGGTTTTGGTTTGCGATTCAAACACCGGCTCCTCCACCCGGATGCTGATGGCAGCAATGATGGAAGCCCGGATGTCGCGGGCGTCGTAATCCTTTTTGTAAAAATCCCGAAGGGTTTTCACCAGTGCCTCCCGGAATGCATTCAGGTGTGTGCCCCCCTGGGTGGTGTACTGGCCATTCACGAAAGAGTAATACTGTTCTCCGTAATGCGTGCCGTGGGTGATGGCCACCTCGATGTCTTCTCCCACCAGGTGGATGGCCGGATAAAGGGTCTGCTCAGGGTTGTGCTTTTTGTTGAGCAGGTCCAGCAGGCCGTGTTTTGACTGGAGCACTGCCCCATTGAAGCGGATCTTCAATCCGGCGTTCAGGTAAGCGTAATTCCAGAGCTGGTTTTCTACGAACTCGTTGCGGAACCTGTAATTCTTAAATATCGTGTCATCGGGTTGAAATTCCACGATGGTGCCGTTGGGTTCATCGGTTTTTGCCACCCGGTGTTCCTTTTTCAAATTGCCCAGTTCAAACTCCGCCACTTTGATTCTTCCTTCCCGCACGGCCGACACCCGGAACCAGGTTGAAAGGGCATTGACAGCTTTGGTACCCACGCCGTTCAGCCCCACCGACTTTTTGAAGGCCTTGCTGTCGTACTTGCCCCCGGTGTTCATTTGCGACACGCACTCCACCACTTTGCCGAGGGGAATGCCCCGGCCGTAGTCTCTGACCCGCACCACACCGTCTTTGATGGAGATGTCAATCTTGTTGCCATAGCCCATGGTGTATTCGTCAATGGAGTTGTCAATCACCTCTTTCAGCAACACGTAAATGCCATCGTCAGAACTGGAACCATCGCCCAGTTTTCCGATGTACATACCGGGGCGCATCCGGATGTGCTCCCTCCAGTCCAGGTGTTTGATATTGTCTTCAGTATAGGTGACTTGCTGGCTCATTGATGACAGTTTGATTAATTCTCTCCAGGCCCTTCGTGCAATGTGGCCTAACTTTACGCAAAGCTAATCGCTGAGCGCCTATTTTAGAACAATTTGTTTGATTTTCCTAAAACAAAAACTTTTGCATTCCGAACAGGCTTTGCTTCGCCATCCGGCAATGAAATTGTTGCTCCGTTGCATCCGGCGGGAGGCTGGCGCTCAATTGCTGCTGGCCTGGTTGCCCGTCCTCGCCGGTGCCGCCTTGTTCATCTGGTGCCGGCACCTGGGCACCTGGATTGCCGTGCTCGCACTGACCCTGTGGCTGGCCGGGTTGCTGTTGCTCAAAAGGGCCTTGAAGCAACCCCGGGCCGAAGCCCATCCGCTCTGGCAAACCCTGCTCAACAATCCCTTGCGAATCGTTTGGGTTTACACCGTTCGCACCCAGGTGATGCCCTTTGGCTTCTATCTCTGGGAAACCGGGCAAATGTACTTCAAACTGGTGAATGGCCAGGAGATCAGCCTGTTTGTGCCGGCACGCAAGCTGCGTATGGTCTCCCGTTTTCTGAACAAATTGCTGCCCCATGCCACCTTTGGCTACAGCCCTGAAAACGAGCAGCTCTACCGGGAGAACCCCCTGCAACTCATCAAAAACCACTCATCCCTCACATGAACGCTGCCGTAGCTGCCCCGTTTGGGTGGCTCCCCGATGCCGATGCCAAATCCCGTCCCGAAATCCTTCGGGATCGGGATCGGCATCGGCACGGGGCAGGCTGTGGCTTGTAGCTCGTAGCTCGTGGCTCGTAGCTCGTAGTCAATCCTGCCAACCGACAACCGATAACCGACAACCGATAACCGACAACCGATAACCGATAACAACCCTCATAACCCTTCATAACCCTTCATCCCCGATGAATATCGGGGTCATGATCCTCAAATCAGAAATCGTAATCATCCAGTGAGTAGCGTTCGATCAGTGCGATGACATTGGCGGCAAAGGCAGGGTCCTTCCCGTACAGTTTCCGGCCCAGGGCCTCGGACCAAACCCGGTAGTCCTCCCCTGACAGGCTGCCGAGTTGCCGGTAGGCGAACCAGGAAAAATCCCGGAAACTCTCCCAGGCCGTCTGGTATTTCCTGTAGAGCAAGTGATCCACCTTCTTGCAGCCGCCCTGCCAGGCCGGGGAGTAGGCCGAGGGCTCTGCACACAGCAAACCGAAATAGTTGTTGGTGTGTACATCGGCGGTTTTACGGTGGCCGGCTGTGCTTTCGTACAGGGCCGTGGCCAGCACCACCGAAGCCGGTATTCCGAATTTTTCCTTTTCCACGCGGGCCACATCCACAAAGCGCTGGACGAAGGCATCTATTTCGTACTCGTCCAGTTTGCGAAGGTCGTCCTTCAGGCCGGCAGTTTCTTCTTCCGTTCCGGAAAACAGCAGCCCAAGCTTTTCGGAAGGCTGGTGCAGCTCTTCCGGCAGTTGTGGATAGGTCGTTCCCCGTTGGGAAATGGTTGGATGGTTGGGAGCATTCAGTTGCACCTGCACACGCATGTCACGATGAAAAAAAAGGTACAACAGCAAGGCAGCCACAGAGATTCTGAACCAGTTTTGACGAAGAGCCAAAAACAAGTCCCGGAGGGTATGTTGCGCTTTCATGACACCATTTGTTTTAAATTTATTGAAACAGAATGCAAAATAAAACAAATTGTTTCATTAAGTCAAGCGCATAGCCATTTTTTCAAACAAAAAAAGAGGCCCTTCCCGGACCTCGATTTGACAAAAACAAACTGAATCTGCAGGCAGTGGCTTGAGCAGCACCTGGCCAAAAAAACCAACAAAAACCTCAATCCCGAGCTAGCCTCGGGGCCAAAACATCAAAAACCTCAATCCCGAGCTTGCCTCGGGACAAAAACCTCAAAAAACCTCAATCCCGAGCTTGCCTCGGGACAAAAACCTCAAAAACCTCCCACTCACTCCTCCTCCGTCACATCCACCTGGATGCGTTCATCGCGGTTGGCCAGCTCCCAGGTGGTGTAAAATACCAGGGTTCCGATCTTCACCATTTTGTCGAACATGATTTTGTCCACGGTGTCGGTGGGGCGGTGGTAATCCTCATGGGTGCCGGAAAAGAAGAAAACAGAAGGGATGCCGTGTTTGGCGAAGTTGTAGTGGTCGCTGCGGTAGTAGAAGCGGTTGGGGTCGTCTTTGGCGTTGTAGGTGTAATCCAGCTCCAGGTGGACAAACTGCCGGTTGGCGGCATCGTTGATCTTGTGAAGCATGATGCTCAGCCGGTCGGCTCCGATGACGTAAATGTAATTGGGGTTGTCACGGTGTTTCTTATCGGTGCGGCCAATCATGTCCACGTTGACATCCGCCACGGTCTTTTCCAACGGGAACACGGGGTGTTCAGAATAGAACTCAGAGCCGAGCAGGCCCTTCTCTTCTCCACTCACCAGCAAAAACAGCACAGAACGCCGCGGGCCCGCACCAGCCTTTTTCGCTTCGGCAAAAGCCTGCGCCAGGTCCATGACCATGCTGGAGCCGGAGCCGTTGTCGTCAGCGCCGTTGAAGATGGAGTTGCCACGCATACCAAGGTGGTCGTAATGGGCGCTCACCACCACCACCTCGTCTTTCAGGTTTGCATCTACGCCTTCCACATATCCCAGCACGTTGGAGCCGGTGAGCTGGTTCACCAGTTTCTTTTGCGAAGTGACCAGGGAAGTATTCAGTGTGAGATGCGCAGGCTTACCGGTGGCTTTGATGCTGTCTCTCACCTTCACAAATTCTTCAAATGCATCTCCAACGATGGCCCGCGCCACTGTTGAGGAGATGAAAAAGCTGTTGGCAAAGCGCTCAGCGGCCTTGCCGCCCCAGCCCATTTTCATGCGCCCGCCAAACAGGGCCATCCTGTTTTTGGAGATGTTTCTCTTTATGTCGGGGTCAATGATGAGCAACCGCTCCACCCCATGTTGGTAGGCTGCTTCCAACTTCAGGCGATGGTCTTTCGACCATTCTGAAAGGGAAGTGTCTCCGGTCACATAAGACCTTCCGGCAGCATCCTGCGGCTCGCCGGCATAGACCAGCAGGGTTTTGCCGGCCACGTCAACGCCGGTGTAATCGCTGTACTTTTCGTCATCAATGCCGTAACCCAGGAACAAAACTTCCGGGGTTTCGGCCTCCCCTTTATCGGCGTTTTCCGAAGGATAAGCATAGAAATCTTTGAGAAAGCCGTATTCGGTATCGCCGACTTTCAGTTTCAGACCGCCGCGGTCCCAGCGTTCAGAGGTGAAGGCGATGTATTGGAAATAAGTGGGTTGGCCGGTTTCAGGGTCGGGGTCGCCGATTTTGGGCAGGCCGAGGGTTTCAAAATTTTGTGCGATGAAATCCGCCGCCATGCGCTGCCCTTCGGTGCCGGTTTCACGTCCTTGCAGGGAGTCTGAAGCCAGCACGTTGAGGTAAGACCTGAGGTCTTCTTCGGTAATGGTGGCGGCAAACGGTGCAGCCCCCTCAACGGCCGTCAGCACGGGGTGGTCCGGAGCGTCGGCGCTCAATTCCGGAGCTTGTTGGGCCGCAAGGCCCGAAGAAATAATCAGAAAAGTGAAAAGAGAATAAATCCGGTTCATGCCTGTTAATTATTCTGTTGTACAGCCTGCCGGCTGAAATTCTGGAAACAATGCCGGTACCTGGCAGTTTACTTTTGGAAGCGACAAACGTAGTCAATTCCGCCAACCGGCCAGTAAAACACCCCAGGGACAACGATTATTTCAGGCCGGATGTCAAATTCACGGGCAAAAAGCGCTTGATCCTGACCAAACGGACAATTGGCCGGTTTTTTACTGGTAATAGAATTACTTTTGGAGAAGGGTTTAGGGTGTAGAGTGTAGAGTGTAGAGTGTAGAGTGTAGAGTGTAGGGTGTAGGGTGTAGGGTGTAGGGTGTAGGGTGTAGGGTTTAGAGTTTAGAGTTTAGAGTTTAGAGTGTAGGGTTTAGGGTTTAGGGTTTAGGGTTTAGGGTTTAGAGTGTAGAGTGTAGGGTTTAGAAACGCTAGCCCTTTTCATCCCTCATCCCTCATCCCTCATCCCTCATCCCTCATCCCTGAACAGGGTGTGGAAGCGCAGATTTGTGCTGCTTATCAGGTGAAAACCGCTCGTTACGAATACCATTTGGAATTATGAAATCATTGTTACGAATATTTTTTCTGGTTTTACTCGCTTCGCAACTGGCCACCAGTGCCTTTGCCACCCACAACCGGGCCGGCGAGATCGTCATCGAACAGATTAACGGCTGCTCCAGCAACATGGTCCGTTGTACCATCATCACCTACACCAAAACCAGCAGCATCCCGGCTGACCGCGATACCCTGACACTCTGCTGGGGCGACGGGGTGTGCGAACGGGTGGCCCGTGTGAACGGCTTTCAACCCGATCCGGGCGTGGCTCCACAAGGGGAGCCCCTTCCGAACGACATCAAGAAAAACCTCTACGTTGCCACCCACATCTATCCGGGGCCGGGGCAATACACCGTTTCCATGACCGACCCCAACCGGAATGGCGGCATTCTCAATGTAAACCCGCCGGGCTCGGAAAACGTGCCTTTCCACCTGCAAACGACTTTCACTTTGTACAACGGCGCCTTCGACGGGTGCAACAATACCCCGGTGCTGCTCAACCCACCGATTGACTACGCCTGTGTGGGGCAAACTTTCATCCACAACCCCGGCGCCCACGACCCCGACGGCGACAAGCTGACTTACGAACTCATAGTGCCCATGCAGGCAACCGGAACTCCCGTGCCCAACTACATCTGGCCCCAGGATGTACCCGGAAACGGCGGCTGCTGCCTGACCCTGGACCCCACCAAAGGCACCCTGAAATGGGAAGCCCCTCAGGTGCCGGGTGAGTACAACGTGGCCATGATCATCATCTCATGGCGAGACGGGGTGCCCATTGATACCACCATCAGAGACATGCAGATACTCGTTTTCCAATGCGATGAAAACAGGGCTCCGGAAATCGAAACCATAGACGAAATATGCGTGGTGGCCGGTGATCTGGTGCAGTTCAACGTGACTGCCACCGACCCCGACGCTGGTGACCAGATCAAGCTGTCGGCGCTGGGCTCTCCTTTCATCGTGGAGTTCAGCCCGGCTGAGGACGTGGAAAACTGGCGCCCCCTGGGCAACCCCTCGGCAACCTACGAACAGCAACCCGTAACGAAAACCTTCCGGTGGCAAACAACCTGCGAACACATTTCTGACCTGCCCTACACCGTGGTTTTCAAAGCCGAAGACGATTTCTTCCTCCAGAACGTGCCTGGATCAACCGGCCTGGCCACCCTGAAAACGGTGCAGATCAAAGTGGTGGGGCCCCAACCGGAAGACATGCAGGCCGAACCGGAATCGGACAGGATAACCATCAGTTGGGCGAAGCCCTACACTTGTGAACAGACACAGAACGATTACTTCTTCGGCTTCTCAGTCTGGCGACGGGAAGGCAGCAACAACTTCCCCATTGACACCTGTGCCCCCGGCCTGGATGGCAAGGGCTACACTTTCATGGCCAACGTATTGCCTGCCCAAACCGGCGACCGCCACGAATGGACGGACACCAACGTGGAACGGGGCCGCACCTACTGCTACCGCGTGCTGGCCCGTTTTGCGAAGCGAACAGAAACCGGCCAACCCTATAACCTGGTGGAAAGCCTGCCCAGCGATGAAATTTGTGTGCAGCTGCGCCGCAATGTGCCGCTCATCACCAACGTCTCGGTGGAGCAAACCAGCGCCACCGACGGCCGGATACTGGTGAAATGGGTCAAACCACTGGCAGAAGACCTGGACACCCTGCTCAATCCGCCACCCTACCGATACCAGCTTCGCAGGGCCGACGGCATTGGCGGAACCAACTTCAGCACCATCGCCGAATTTACCGCACAGAACTATTGGGAATTGACTCAGAGCGAATTCCTGGATGCAGGATTGAATACCCTGAATGAGGCCTACACCTATGACATAGCTTTCTTCGTAAACGGGGAAACGACGCCACTGGGTTATGCGCCTGCTGCCTCCTCTGTCTTCCTCTCCATCGCCCCCACCGACAACGCCAATGAACTCAACTGGGCATACAGCGTGCCCTGGGTCAATGAAAACTTCGTGGTGTATCGCTTCAATGGCGCCACCTGGGATTCCATCAGCACCACCAATGACACTACCTACCTGGACGAAGGCCTGGTAAACGGCCGGGAATACTGCTACTTTGTAAAAGCTGAGGGCACCTTCGGCATTCCTGAAATACCCTCGCCACTGGTCAACCTGAGCCAGGAGGCCTGTGCCGTACCGGTTGACAACGTGCCGCCCTGCCCGCCGGAACTTTCGGTGCACAACCTGTGCAACGAAGACATCAACTGCCAGGAAAACGAGGTGCTGGAAAACCGCTTGTCATGGATCAACCCCATGAACCTCTGCGAAAAAACGGACGACGTGGTCAGCTACAACATCTATTTCGCCGCCACTGAAGGACAATCGCTGGAACTCATCGGCAACATTGACGACTCCGGTGACACAACCTTTTACCACCAACCCGAACGTGGCATCGCCGGTTGCTATGCCGTCACGGCCCTGGACACTTTCCTCAATGAGAGTGCCTTCAGCAATATCGTCTGTGTTGACAACTGCCCGAACTACGAACTGCCCAACGCTTTCACACCGAACGGGGATGGATTCAACGACCTGTTCACCCCCTACCCCTACTGCTTCATCGAAAGCATCGAATTGCAGATCTTTAACCGCTGGGGACAGCTCGTCTTCCGCACCAATGACCCCAATATCAACTGGACAGGCGAAAACCTCAAAGGCAAAGCCCTGCCAGCCGGCACTTACCATTATGTTTGCAAGGTGATCGAACAAAGGGTCACCGGCAATGTGTTGTCTCCGGTGGTGTTGAGGGGGTACATTGATTTGATAAGATAGTTTAGGGTGTAGAGTTTAGGGTGTAGAGTTTAGAGTTTAGGGTTTGGGGCACTAGCTCCGTGAGGCTCCGTGAAAAAACTCTGTGGAACGCTGTGAAATAACTCCGTTAAACGCTGTGGTTTAAGGGAGTAGGGTGTAGGGTGTAGGGAGTAGGGAGTAGGGTGTAGGGTGTAGGGTGTAGAGTTTAGGGGCGCTAGCTCTTACTACGAGCTACGAGCCACATCCTGCCCCGTGCCGATGCCGATCCCGAAGGATTTCGGGACGGGATTCGGCATCGGCATCGGGGAGCCATACTCTGTGGAACTCTGTGAAACAACTCTGTTAAACGCTGTGGTTTAAAAAAAACAAAACCAAAAACGAGATTACCAAGAACGATGCGGGCCAACATACTCATCATTGACGACGAACGGGACATCAGGACCCTGCTTAGCCGGATCATCAAACTGGAGGGCTACGAAGTTTACGAAGCTGAAAATGGAAAGAAGGGCCTGAAAGTTCTGGAACAGGAAAAAATCCACGCGGTGATCTGCGACGTAAAACTTCCCGATGCCAACGGCGTGGAGATGGTGCCACAGATCAAAAAAGTCAGCCCCCAAAGTGAGGTGATTTTACTTACTGCCTTCGGCACAATACCCGACAGCGTTACCGCCATCAAGAACGGCGCTTTTGACTACATCACCAAAGGCGATGACAACAACAAAATCATTCCCCTGGTGAACAAAGCCGTTGACAAAGCCCAGCTTCAGTTCAGGGTGCAGGAGCTGGAAGAGGCCATGGGCGAACGCTACCGCTTTGACCGGATCGTCGGAAAGTCGAAACCCATGATCCAGGCGGTGGAACTGGCCAAAAAAGTGGCCGCCACGGATACCACCGTTCTGCTCACCGGCGAAACCGGCACGGGAAAAGAAGTATTTGCTCAGGCCATCCACTACGAAAGTCAGCGCAATCAAAAACCTTTCATCGCCATCAACTGCAGTGCCCTCGGAAAAGAACTGCTGGAAAGCGAAATGTTCGGCCATAAAGCGGGCTCTTTCACCGGTGCCAGCCGCGACAAACAAGGCCTCTTTGAAGAAGCCAACCACGGCACCATCTTCCTCGATGAAATCGGTGAAATGGACCTCGCCCTTCAGGCAAAACTCCTGCGGGTACTGGAAACCGGATGCTTTTTCAAAGTGGGCGAAACCAAAGAAACCAAAGTGGATGTGCGGGTCATTGCCGCCACCAACCGGGACCTGCAAACCGAAAGCGAAACCGGTAAGTTCCGGCTGGACCTCTTCTACCGCCTCTCCGTGTTCAGCATCCGCCTCCCTTCCCTGGCGGAACGAAAAGACGACATCCCCCTACTGGCCGATCACTTCATCCAGATGTTCACCGCCCGCATGAACCGAAAGCCACTCAGCATGAATGAGGCCTTCCGCAAAGCCCTCGTCAACCACCCCTGGAAAGGCAATATCCGGGAACTCAAAAACGTGATCGAAAGGGCCGTGATCCTCGCCACCAACGACGAACTGACCCTCGACTGCCTGCCCTTTGACTTCGCCTACACCGAAACCGGCGACCCCGCCGACGCCCTCAAACTGGCCGAAATGGAAAAACTCCACATCCGAAAAGTGCTGGCCTACACCAACGGCAACAAAACCCGCTCCGCCGAACTGCTCGGCATCGGCCTGGCTACACTGTACCGCAAGATCGAAGAATATAAACTGAATGGTTGAGGTGGAGTGTAGGGAGTAGGGAGTAGGGAGTAGGGAGTAGGGAGTAGGGAGTAGGGTGTAGGGTTTGGGAGAGCTAGCGCTTTCATCCCTCATCCCTCATCCCTCATCCCTCATCCCTCATCCCTCATCCCTCCCCCGATGCCGATCCCGTCCCGAAAGCTTTCGGGATCGGGATGGCACGGGGCATCCCTCATCCCTAAAATTTTCCCCTTCGCGTTCCCTACCTTTGCGGGCCTAAAACGAAAGCCATGCCCTACCATTTTGAGATCACACCGGCGCCGGTTGATTTTGAGACCATCGGTGCATTGATGCAGCCCGGAGCCAGCCTCGGCATTTCCGAAGAGACCAAAGAGAATATCCGGAAATGCCGCCTGTTTTTGAGGAATAAGCTGGACGAAGGCGGCACCTTTTACGGCATCAACACCGGTTTTGGTTCGCTTTGCAATGTGCGCATCAGCAATGACCAGCTTCGGCAATTGCAGGAAAACCTGGTACGCTCCCATGCCTGCGGGATGGGCGAGGAGGTGCCGCTGCCCATCGTGAAGTTGATGTTGTTGCTGAAGGCCCTGGGGTTGTCCAAAGGATTTTCAGGAGTTCGAATCCAAACTGTTGAGCGGCTGGTGGATTTTTTCAACGCCGATTTGCTGCCGGTCATTTACCAGCAGGGCTCACTGGGTGCCTCCGGCGACCTGGCCCCCCTGGCCCACCTCAGCCTGGCGCTCATCGGTGAGGGTGAAGTTTACCTGAAAGGAGAAAAAATGACCGCCTCGGAAGCCCATGACGAGCTGGGCTGGCAACCACTGGAACTGGGTCCCAAGGAGGGCCTGGCCTTGCTGAATGGCACCCAGTTTTGCAGCGCCTACGGCACCTGGGCATTGCTGGAGGCAAAGCGGCTCCTGCAAACGGCCAACCTGTGCGCAGCCCTGTCCATAGATGCTTTCGACTGCCGGCCGAGCCCGTTCAGTGCCTTGTTGCACGAAGTGCGACCACACCCCGGACAGATGGCGGTGGCCGAAGCCATCCGTGGTTTTCTGGCGGGCAGCGAGATCGTTGCGAAGGAAAAAGAAAGCGTGCAGGACCCCTACGCCTTTCGGTGCGTGCCGCAGGTGCATGGGGCCAGTGCCGACACCATTGCCCACGTTGAGCAGGTTTTCCTTCGGGAAATAAACTCCGTGACCGACAACCCCACGCTCTTCCCCGATTCGGACGCCATCCTCTCCGGTGGCAACTTCCACGCACAGCCGCTGGCACTGGCACTGGACTTTCTGGCCATTGCGCTGGCTGAGTTGGGCAGCATTTCCGAACGGCGCACATACCAGCTCATCTCCGGGCAGCGGGGCCTGCCGGCTTTTCTGACGCCGGAAGGAGGCCTCAACTCCGGCCTGATGATCCCGCAATACACTGCCGCCAGCATCGTCAGCCAGAACAAGCAACTCTGCACCCCGGCATCGGTTGACAGCATCGTCTCGTCCAACGGGCAGGAAGACCACGTGAGCATGGGTGCCAACGCCGCCACCAAAGCTTTCCGGGTGGTAAAAAACCTGGAGAGCCTGCTGGCCATAGAATTCATGACGGCAGCGCAAGCCATGGAGTTCCGCCGGCCATTGAAAACCTCCCCGGTTCTGGAAGACCACCTGGCTCAATACCGCAAAGCGGTACCTGCATTGAATACCGACCGCACCCTTCACAATGACATGCTCAAAACGGTCGCTTTTTTGAGGGGATAACCTTTCACTTTGTCAGGTGTTGTTTGCTGGGTTTTTGGGAGGTTTAGAGGGGTTGACAAGGGTTTAGAGAAGTTTAGAAAAGTTTAGAGAAGATACGGGTAATCCTCCATAATCCCGTCTGAGTTCCTTTAACAGAGCCCCTTGGATACACAGAGAAAAGCCTCCGTGGACTTTGTGGGCTCCGTGAGAGGCAAGGGGTGATTGATAGCGCTTGATTCAGGAACCACCACAAAAAAAACGACCATGCAGTTGAACTACAAAGAGTTTGGACAGGGCGAGCCGCTCATCATCCTGCACGGATTGTTCGGCACCTTGGACAATTGGGTTACCCTCGGCAAAAAACTGGCAAAGCACTTCTCGGTCTTTCTGATTGACCAGCGAAACCACGGCCGCTCACCACACTCGGAAGACCACGACTACTCCTCAATGGCCGAAGACATCCGGGAATTCATGGAACAGCACTGGATGCATGACGGGGCATACGTCATGGGACATTCCATGGGCGGAAAAACGGCCATGCAACTGGCCCTTGCTTATCCGGAACTGGTAAAAAAACTGGTGGTGGTGGACATTGCGCCCAGACGCTACCCCAATAACCACGAGGTTATTTTTCAGGCCTTGCTAAACCTCCACCCGGAGACCCTGACCGAACGCAGCGACGCAGATGAAAAACTGGCCAGGTACATCCCACAGGCCGGCATCCGCCAATTCTTAATGAAAAACCTGACCCGGAGACCGGAAGGAGGATTTGAATTCAAGATGAACCTGCCGGTCATTTACAAACATTACGAAGACATCCTGGATGAGGTCGAGGCGGACCAGCCTTACCAGGGGCCTGCCCTGTTCATCAAAGGAGAGAACTCACCCTATATCCAAAATGACGATGAGCCGGTCATCAAAGCCCTTTTTCCGAAGGCAAAAATCACAAGCATCCCCAATGCCGGCCACTGGGTGCACGCCGAACAACCCAAAGCCCTGCTCGAAGTGTTGAGGAAGTTTTTGTTGGGTGAAGAACTGAAGATTTGAGGATTTGAGCACGCCAACCTCGGCGAGGTTTAGAACCTCGCCAAGGTTAAGCCCACATTGACTTGCCCTTAAAAACCCACTCAAAAAACCCTTATAAAAACCATTCTAAAACCCCTGCAAAAACCTTGGAAAAAACCTGCCAACCGGCGAAGCTGCAACAAGCTTAGCTTTGTGGTTCAACAGCAAAGCGCAATTGAATGCAATCATCCGACAAATACAACATTGACATCAAGCTGCTGTGGAAGGTAGTGTCGCAGGCCAGCCCGTACAAGCTGACCTTTTTGGTCACGGCCACGGTGGGCATCCTGCTGGCACCGGTGGCCATCATGCGGCCTTACCTGGTGCAAATCATGGTGGATGATTACATCTTCCGCAAAGACGTTCAGGGCCTGGGCACCATGGCGCTGATTTTTCTGGGTGTGTTGTTGCTGGAGAGTACGATGCGCTATGTGTTCACCTACACTTCCAACTGGCTGGGGCAGGCTGTGGTGCGAGACCTGCGCACCCGGGTGTTCAACCACATCACCCGGCTGAAGCTCAGCTATTTCGACAAAACGCCCATCGGCATTTCCACCACCCGCACCATCAACGACATCGAAAACATCAACCAGGTGTTTTCGCAAGGCATCCTCACCATCCTGGCGGATTTCCTGATGGTCATCGTAGTGATAGGGGTCATGTTTGCCGTGAGCTGGAAACTGGCCATCGTTTGTCTCACCACCATGCCGTTCCTGATCATTGCCACTTACATCTTCAAGGAAAAGGTGAAAGCATCTTTTCAAAGGGTACGCACGCAAATTGCGAAGATGAATGCCTTTTTGCAGGAACGGCTTACAGGCATACGCATCCTGCAGATATTCAATGCCGAACAGCAGGAAATGGAGAAGTTTCGCAAGATCAACAAAGCTTACACCAGGGCCAACGTTGACAGCATTTTGTACTATGCCATTTTTTTTCCGGTGGTTGACATCATTGCCGCCGCCTCCCTGGGCCTCATGGTGTGGTGGGGTGCCCGGGAAAGCCTCGTCGGCGGTGTCAGCACCGGAGCGCTCGTTGCCTTCCCACTCTACCTGAACATGATGTTTCGCCCCATCAGGATGCTGGCTGACAAATTCAACACCGTTCAGATGGGGCTGGTCGCTTCACAACGGGTCTTCACCCTGCTGGACCTCGACGACAACATCCCCAACACCGGCACCTATACACCTGAAAAACTGGACGGTGATATCACCTTCAAAAACGTGTGGTTTGCCTACAACGCCAATGAGTGGGTTCTCAAAAACATCAACTTCCACGTAAAACCCGGAGAAACCCTTGCCCTGGTGGGCAGCACCGGCTCCGGCAAAACTTCCATCATCAGCATCCTCAACCGGCTGTACGAGATCAACGAAGGCAGCATCGAAATTGACCACACCGACATCCGCAAGTACGACCTCTACACCCTGCGAAGCCACATCGGGGTGGTGCTCCAGGATGTTTTTCTCTTTTCCGGTTCCGTAATGGACAACATTACCCTCCGCAACGAAAACATCCGGCGGGAGCAAGTGATCGAAGCTGCCAAAACCATCGGAGCGCATGATTTCATCAGCAAATTGCCGGGAGCTTACGATTACCAGGTGATGGAACGGGGCGCCACCCTCTCCATGGGGCAACGGCAGTTGATCTCATTCGTCAGGGCACTGGTATTTGACCCCGAAATCCTCATCCTCGACGAAGCCACATCTTCCATTGACCCCGAGTCGGAGGCCGTCATCCAACACGCCATCGAAACTCTGATAATAAAGCGAACCAGCATCATCATCGCCCACCGGCTCAGCACCATCCGCCACGCCGACAAAATCCTCGTACTGGACAAAGGCGAGGTCAGGGAGTTTGGCTCCCACGAAGAACTCCTGCAAATTGAAAACGGCCGCTACCGCCAACTCTACGAAATGCAGTTCGTGACCACGGGAGTGGCGTAAGGAATGAGGAAGTGAGGAACTGAGGAAGTGAGGAATTGAGGAACTGAAGAACTGAGGAACTGAGGAATTGAGGAACTGAGGAACTGAGGAACTGAGAGCACTGCAAAAACCCCCATTTTCGAAGGAACTCATGTTTTTTAAGGTTTTTGAATGGGTTTTTGAGGTTTTTGAGATGCGTCGTTGATTGAACTTTAGAATGTTAAACATTCAATTATTAATCAACTGTTCATCAGCTTTCCGTCGCAATTGGAAATACCACTTTTTACAGTGGACTCAGGAACTGAGGAACTGAGGAAGTGAGGAAGTGAGGAAGTGAGGAAGTGAGGAACTGAGGAATTGAGGAACTGAGGAACTGAGATTGCCCGTGGGTCAAGCACGAACACTTCCAGTTCTGATCATTCCTCGATTCCTCGATTCCTCGATTCCTCGATTCTTCGATTCTTCGATTCTTCGATTCTTCGATTCCTCTCCCGACGAATGTCGGGGCTCGATTCCTCAAAAAAATCACATAACTTCCTCATAAAGCCGCTGGTAGTCTTTGGCTGACTTTTCCCAGGAAAAATCCACGGACATGATGTGCTGTCGAAGTTTGTTGAGGGCTTCCGGGTTTTCGTACAGTTTGGATGCCCGGAACACGGCCATGGAAGCATCTTCGACGGTGAAGCGGTTGAATCGGATGCCCCGGCCGCCCCGTTCACCGATGTCGGGGATGGTGTCTTTCAATCCACCCACGCTGCGCACGATAGGAACCGTGCCATAGCGGCAGGCATACATCTGGTTGAGGCCGCAGGGTTCCACCCTGGAGGGCATGATGAGAAAGTCAGAACCGGCGTAGAGCTGGTGTGCCAGGCCCTCGTTGTACTCCAGCGAAACGTCGAAGTATCCGGAAGCCTCGTTGCGCAGGCGATCGAAAACATCCATGAGCCATTTGTCGCCGGTGCCCAGTACCACAAAGCCCACCTTCAGGCCGTTGGCCAGGCATCGGCGGATGGTGTCGGGCAGCAGGTCGGCACCTTTCTCCTTTACCAGCCTGCCGATGAAGGTGACGATGGGCAGATCGGGGATGATCCGGAAGCGATCGAGCAGTTTGACCTTGTTTTTTTCTTTGAATTCCGCAATGTTCTTACCGTCGTAATTGTGGGCTATGTGCCGGTCGGTGGCGGGGTTCCAGAGGTTGGTATCAATGCCATTGACAATTCCCTTCGCCTTTGGCAATTCCTGGTTGATGAGGGCCTCCATGCCGTTGGAATCGTACCGGAGTTCCTCCAGGTAGCCTTTGGACACGGTGGTGAGCTGCCAGCAACACTTGATGCCCGCAGCCAGTGGGCAGATGCTGTTGTTCCAGTCCAGAAACCCCCTGGCTTCGGAATAAAAGAACGGCATGAGCCCGACATGGTCCCATCCGAAAGCGCCGTGATAGGCCCCGTTGTGGATGGTAAAGACCGTGGCGATGTTGCGCAGCGAAGAAAATTCCGGGCAATACTTCACCATGAAAGGTATCAGTGCGGTGTGGTGATCGTGGCAATGGAGCACCCGGGGTTTCCATTGCATGTCCACCACCCATTTCAGCACGGCCTGCTGGAACAAGAGGTTCCGTTGCAACTCATCGCCGTACCAGCCGCCTTCCGGTGGGCCGTAAACACCCGGCCGGTCGAAAAAGCCCGGGATGTTGACCACGTAAAGCGGGAAGCCCGTATCGGCGCCCTCCACGGCCAGGATGTTGAACCAGACCTCGCGCCGGCCCAGCCGCACATGCCCGGCGAAAACCTCCCGGTATTGCCGGTTGAGCAACCATTTTGTGTGGTGAAAAGGCATGACCACGGAGGTGTCTATACCCATTTTGTTCAGGTAGATGGGAAGGGCTCCCACCACGTCACCCAGTCCTCCGAACTTGGCGGCAGGGTAGCATTCCATGCTGATGTGGAGTATTCTCATGTATGTTCAGCCGATTTTTCGCTGGTGTTTGTTTTGGCTTTTTCTTCGAAAAACAGCCACTCAACGGCCTTGGGAAACTCCTCGCCCCATTTGTACTCGTTGTGCTGGCCCTTGGGGTCAACGGAGAGTTTGAATTCAATTTTTGAGCCGTCCAGTCCCCGGTGTTTCAGCACATTGATGAGGCGCTGCACGTTGGGCAGCATGGTTTCGCTCTCGTTGCCGCCGGCATAAATATAAATTTTCGTCGCAAAGGGGTTGTAAAACTTCATGGCCTGGAAGTAGATCTTGGGGGCCACCCACAGTGCCGGGGAGAAGATGAGCAGCTTGCCATAAACCTCCGGAAACATGAAACCGGAGTAAATGCTGATGAGCCCGCCCATGCTGCTGCCTCCGATGCCGGTGTTCCGGCGGCCGGGCAGGGTGCGGAAACTGGCGTCCACAAAGGGTTTGAGCTCTTTGGTGATGAACTGGGCGTATTGCTTGCCGAAGCTGGTGCCAAAGCGGGTCACGTCCGGCGGTGAAAACTCCCGGACCCGGTCCTTCTCAGCATGGTCTATAGCCACTACGATCAGCTCGTGCATGCCCTTTTCGGCCATTTCGGCCAGCTTTCGGTCCACATGCCAGTTGCCAAAAGGCGAGCGGTTGTCGAGCAGGTTCTGGCCATCCTGCAGGTAAAGCACCGGATAGTGCTTGTCACTGCGATGGTAATCGTAAGGCAGCAAAACTGCAATACGCCTTTTCCGGCCGAGGGGTGGTGCTTGCACCTGGTCGGAGATGATCTGTATTTTGGGCAGGTAGGCTGGGTTCATGAGGTGGATCGTATGAGGTTTTGCCGCCGGCCGGCGGTTGGGTTTTTCCGGCTGCACCGGAAACGACAAAGGTACTTTGACAAAGAACTCTTTTGAAAACGATCGCTGAATTTATTTTACCGGCGGAAACAATCTCAAACCTGAGTTCTCCGATGCCGATACCGTCCCGATTCTTTGTCTTTTGTTTTCTTTGGCACTCGCTGCGCAACGGAGCACTTACTCCATTGCGCAGCGAAGAAAAAACTGACACATGCCAAAACTCTTGCAAACCGGCCAGGGCGTAGCCGGCCTGCTGCTGTGGAGCATCATCCCGGCGGCCTTCATCGGGCCCGGCACCGTGACCACCTGCTCCAAAGCCGGCGCTTCATTCGGATTGGCCCTGATCTGGGCGCTCACATTCTCCATCATTGCCACGATGGTGTTGCAGGAAGCTGCTGCCCGCATCACCATCGCCTCCGGCAAAACCCTGGGGCAACTCATCGGCTTGCGGTACGGTGGCCGCAGCGCCAGATGGTTGAGAATCTTTTTGTTCGGTGCGGTGGCGCTGGGCTGCGCCGCTTACCAGGCCGGCAACCTGCTGGGGGCTGTCAGCGGCCTGCAACTGGTCAGCAGCGCCCCGCCGGAATACTGGCTGGCCGGCCTCGGCCTGCTGGCCGCCATCCTGCTCTGGACCGGCAGTATCCGGATCATCACCGGCGCACTGGCATTCATCGTTTTTTTGATGGGGGTGGCCTTTGTGGTGGTGGGGGTTCAGGCCCCCGTCTCTGCCGCCGGTTTGGCCGGCAGCCTGGTGCTGCCGTCTTTTCCAGAAGGCTCCGGGTTGCTCATCATTGGCCTCATCGGCACCACGGTAGTGCCCTACAACCTCTTCCTGGGCAGCGGCCTCAGCAAAGGCCAAAACGTGTCAGAAATGCGCAAAAGCCTGCTGCCGGCCATTGGCATCGGAGGTCTCATCTCCCTGGCCATCGTGCTGACGGGTACGCAGGTAAAGGGCGATTTCTCCTTCGCTGCCCTGGCTGCCACCCTCGGAGACACCCTCGGCAACCGGGCTGGCGATTTCTTTGGCTTTGGCCTCTTTGCCGCCGGCATCAGCTCGGCCATCACGGCCCCCTTCGCTGCCGCAATAACGGGCCAGGCCATCTTCGGCAACGGCGAGGACCACTGGAACACAAAATCCCGGAATTTCCGCCTGGTATGGGCCCTGGTGCTGGGTGCCGGATTGCTGTTCGGCCTGACCGGGGTGAAGCCCATCCCCGCCATCATTGCGGCGCAAGCCGCTAACGGCTTCCTGCTGCCCATCGTGGCCATCTTCCTATGGATGGTCGTCAACGACCGGAAACTGCTTCCCCAACCATACCTCAACACCCGCTTCACCAACACCCTGATGGCCGTGGTGGTGCTGGTTGTGACCGGCCTGGGGGTGTATAACCTGTGGAAGGTGGTTGGGGGGTGAGGGATTATGAGGATTTCATCAGTTGGCAGTTGGCAGTTGGCAGTTGGCAGTTGACAGTTGGCAGTTGGCAGTTGACAGTTGGCAGTTGCCAGTTAGCAGTTAGCAGTTGGCAGTTGGCAGTTGGCAGTTGGCGGTTGGCGGTTGCCAGTTGGCAGTTGGCAGTTGGCAGTTGGCAGGTATACTCTGCTCAACTCTGTTTTAACTCCTATAACTCTGTGGTTAAATTTGGATTATGAAGGATTATAGAGGTTTTTGGAAGCACTCGTCACTCCTGTCACGCCCGTCACGAGTCACGAGTTACGCGTCACGCGTCACGAGTCACGATTGAAAGCAATGAGTTCCATTCGGTGGTCCAGTGCGGGATTGCTTTCATCTTCGAAAAACCAAAAGACCAGGACGGTGGCTTTTCCTTCTTTGGCGAGGGCCAGCATGCGGCAGTAGGGATAGTTGGAGAAAATGGGTTTTGGGGTAAAAAAGTACATCACCGCCATGTCGGCACCGAAGCGCTCCCGGGCTTCATCCTTTGAGAGCTGTATGCCGGAAATCAGGTTGTCGTCGTCGTTGACGGCCACATCGGTAAGGGCCCGCCAGGCGATGACGTTGGGTGCCTGGGTTTTGACATCCCTGTTGAGCCAGGGAATGATCTTGAGTCTTATTTCGAGTTTTTCCTTCGGAGAACGGAGGGCCAGGTCGCACAAGACGGGGTTGTCGCTGTTCTGGTAGGTGTCCCGGTAGCCGGCATCGAGGGGTTCGAACCACACCAGGTCGCACTGCTCCAGCAGGCGGGCAAACCCGGGCGGGTAATCAATGCGCTGGGCCTGCACACCGGTGGCTGCAAAGCCCATTGCGACGAAAAAAACAAAAAGACGAAGTGGCATATAGTTTAGGGTGTAGGGTGTAGGGTGTAGGGTGTAGGGTGTAGGGCTAAAAACCTCTTGCAAAAGCCCAATAAAAAACCGGAGAAAAAACCATTAAAAAAAGCCCCGCCGGCATTGGGTGGCTGGCGGAGCTACCGTGGGAGTTCTGATTTAAGTTTATTTTCCAAAGCCGTAGGTCAGTCCCAGAACGATCATATCCGTTGTCATCCTGGCGATGAGTTCACTTTGAGGAACTTTGCCATAGGGGTCTTCCGCTGAGATGAACATGGGGTTGAACAATTGTCCTTTCACTTCTCCTTCCAACCCGTGGTGATAGGCCAGATTAAGTCCAAGCTTGTCATTGATATTGTAACCTATGCCAGCCTGAACGGCATTTTGAATGATGGCCGTGGCAGGAGTTGAAAAGAACAGGTTGTCTTCATTGACCGGGCTGGTGTTGTAGGTGTATCCCAAACGGATGGGGATGTTTTCAATGCCTTTGTACTGCAGGCCCAGGGCAACGACGTGGACGTTTTTCCAGCCGAAACCGGCTACGGCACCGTTTGGAAAACCGTTTTCTGCAATCACCCAACCTGACTTTTTGAATCCATCGGTATTTTCATAGTTGATAAGGCGATAATCCACCCCAATGTCAATCATGTCATTGCTGTAGGCAATGCCTGCGGAAATAATGGAGGGGAAATCCATGTTGAAGTTCGTCACGGGCGCTTTGGAGCCGTCCAGGTATTGACCTCCGATTTTGAGATCGCTGAACTGTTGAGTGCTCTTGTAGGTGAGACCGAAATTCAATCCCATTTCCGTTTTGTAAAACAATGCGGCCTGAAACCCGAAGCCGAGTGCAGATGCTTTGTCACCCAGATAGTAACCCAGTTGTTGAGAGGGCGGAGCGATTGGCACCGGCTTGATCTCGAGTGAAGAGTAATTGAACAAAGGCGTCAGGCCCACTGAGAATCCTTCTGCCAGTTCGTAGGCGGCGGTGAATCCCACTTGCAAAAGCTGGTATTCAGAAAACAGGCGTCCGAAACCACCCATTGACTGCGGGTACAGCAAGGGGTTGGAGTTGGTAGGATCAAAGCCGGGCCCCGTGGGCAGGTTGGTAGTTTCCGGGAAGTCCACCCCAAAACCACTGACTCCAACGGCTGAAACCCCAAATTTCAGTTTGCTGTCAGGTTTGGCAAAGACAATTCCGAGGGTAGGCAGCGGAGAAGCGCCTTTTTCATCTTCCGTAAGTCCTTCAATGGTAATAAATCCACCTTGTCCATCGGGTTGCACCACTTTGGAGTACACCTCGGGTGCAGCCGTGAAGTAAGCCACACTGAAAGAAAGCTCGTTGTTGTCGAAAGCAGTGATGGAAGCCGGGTTCCACTGCAAGGCCCCGGCAGCATCAACGGGCAGGGCGGTTCCGGCCCCTCCCATGGAAAAGTTCACAGCACCGGCACCCTGAAGGATGTGGCCAGTCTGGGCTTGTAAACTGATTGTGACCAAAATTGCTAACAGACTAAGCAGGTTTTTCATACGCAGTTGATTTTTGCCGGATGTGATATAGGGCTATCAGCAGTCCGGCCTGGTTACGAGAATTTTGCTTTGAACCCGAATGATTCATCGTCGAAAGGTACAAATCCAACTGCAAATCACTTTGTGACTAAAGTTACAATAGGCATGGCTAACCACATGATTATTAACTCATTGAAGGTTGACACTTGTCAATTGTTGAAGAATTGTCGAGACCACAGGGCGTACATTCGCATATTGACAAAGCCCCTGATGGACGCCCAAAGTCCGCAACCTCGATCTGATTTGACTTGTTAAATCCCCAAAACCGGCTTAAGACTTAGACAAAGGTGGGTGTTGCTTTTATAACTTTGTAGCCGCCCTGGAAATGAACAGAAGGAGAAATACCCGGGGGGGCTGAAACTCAAACATTACTATGTCAGAATATCATTTGAACGAAGAGTCATTGCGTCAGCAAAAACAAGTGAGGTACGCAGCAATAATCCGGTGGATGTGGAGGCTGTTTTTTGCAGGGATCGCACTGGGGATCATCACCTTTGTCGTCCTGTCTTTTTCTGACCTGCCCGACACACGGGAGTTGGAGAACCCCCGCAGTGAGCTTGCATCGGAGATACTAGCCAACAACGGTGAAGTGCTTGGCAGGCTGTTCATTGAAAACAGGGTACAAGTCAGCTACGACGAGCTTTCACCTTACATCGTTCAGGCGCTCATTGCCACCGAGGATGCGCGCTACCACCGGCACAGCGGCATAGATTTCAAGGCATTGGGCAGGGTATTCTTCAAAACCATCCTGATGGGCGACCGCAGCTCGGGAGGCGCCAGCACCATCACCCAGCAATTGGCGAAGCTGCTCTTTACCGGTAAGCCCGGTTCCGGAACAGAGCGGGTCATTCAGAAACTGAAAGAGTGGATCATCGCCGTGCAACTGGAGCGCAAATACACCAAAGAGGAGATCATCGCCATGTATCTGAACAAGTTCGATTTCCTCTACGACAGCTACGGCATCAAGGCGGCTAGTGAAACCTATTTTGGAAAAACCCAGGATTCGCTGAAGGTGGAAGAAGCAGCCATGTTGGTGGGAATGCTCAAGAACCCCTGGCATTACAACCCGAGAAGGCGCCCCGAAAGAGCCAAAGCAAGGCGAAATGTGGTGCTCTACCAGATGGTGCGAAACAACATTCTGGACAGAGAAGTTTACGACAGCCTGAAGGTCTTGCCGGTTGACTTGTCAAATTTCAAGCGCAAATCCCACACCCAGGGGCTGGCCCAGTACTTCCGTTCCGAAGTGGCAAGAATGCTGCTTCACGACATCCTGCCCGGCGATGAGGCCCGAAAAAAAGCCGATGGCTCACCTTACAATCCTTACAAAGATGGCCTGAAAATCTACACCACCATTGACCCCGTTTTCCAGAAACATGCCGAGCAGGCCATGTTTACAAGTATGAAAGCACTTCAGAAGCGGTTTTGGCGGCGCTGGTTCAAGGAAAAGAAAATGTCTCCCTGGGATTACGTTGATAAAAAGCACACCACCCAGGCCGAGCTGAATTACCGCAAATGGAAGCTCCGGCAAATGGTCCGGGAGTCAGACCGCTATGCCAGGATGCGCAGCAGGTTTTTGGACAATATTGAAACCCGGCTCGAGGACGCAATTCCCGACCTCCGGCTCAATGATGTAGCCATAGAACGCATGGTTGAAGAGTCAGAAGAGCCCGGTTATTTTGCCAGGCTGGTGTCTGGCAAAACGCTCAATTCCAAACAAGTGGCGCTGTACCGGGAAGCCATGCAAAATGAATTGTGGAATGAGCTGAAATCCAACTGGAAAGCTTTTCAGGCAGCGGTTGAAGAGGAGTTCAACAAGCCGGTGAAAATGAAAGTGTTTGACTACAACGAAACCTTCGAGAAGGACACCACCATGTCCCCGCTCGACTCGCTCAAATACCACCACTTGTTTTTGCAAATCGGTTCCCTGGCCGTGGACCCCCGCAACGGGCATGTGAAAGCGTGGATCGGCGGCATCAATCACAAGTACTTTGCCTTTGACCACACCCGGTCCAACCGGCAGGTGGGTTCCACATTCAAGCCCTTCATCTATGCCACCGCCATTGCGCAACAGGGAATTTCGCCCTGCCAGGAAGTGGATGACATCCAGCGCACCATCTTTCCGGGCGATGGAAATTTCGGGTTGCTCGACCCCTGGACGCCAAGAAATGCCAACGGAAAATACACCGGCCAGCGGATGCAGTTGCGGCAAGCCCTGAAAAAGTCAGTCAATACCGTTTCAGTCTTCCTCATGCAGCAGTTGGGCAGCGTTGACCCCGTCATCGAGCTGCTCGGCAACATGGGAATTGACACCAGGAAGATTCCCCGGCAACCGTCTATCTGCCTCGGCGCCGCCGATCTGTCCGTGTACGACATGACCGGCGCCTACACCACCTTCGCCAACAACGGCTACTCCAATCGCCCCATTTTCATCACCCGGATTGAAGACAAAAACGGACGCACCATCTATGCCCAGGAGCAGATGGAAAAACAGGTGCTGGAAGAGGAACCCAATTACGTGATGGTTGAGATGCTGAAATACGCCAGTGGCCGCATGGGCCTCAAAAGCGAAGTGGGCGGCAAAACAGGTACCACCAACAACTATGTTGATGGCTGGTTCATGGCCATCACACCTACCCTGGTGGTTGGAACCTGGGTGGGTGGAGAAGACCGCTGGGTGCGCTTCCTCACCCTCTACGACGGTCAGGGTTCCAGAATGGCCAAACCCTTCTGCAAAGCCTTTCTCAGCAGCCTGGAAAACGATCCTGAATCAGGCTATGACTGGAAAGCCAAATTTGTCAAACCCGAAGGAGACCTGAGCATCGGCCTCGATTGTGACGGCTTTGACAACCGCGACAACAGCGAAGATGAATTTGACGAAAACCCCGATGGCACTCCGGCATCCAACGAGCAGTTTTTCGAAGACCCCTTTGGCACCGGAAGGAGTGGTGGCAATCGCTGATTTTCGTTTTTCTCAGTGCTGAATTGTTCTTTCTTTCGGGCAATGCCCTCCTCTTGCGGGCTGGCTTTGGTTCTTGAATTCATTTACTGTTAAGAATTTCTTAGCGATTAAACCCTGCCGGCCTCCCCCTATCTGTTGCCTGTTCATTTCGATGAACAAGTGTTAGAATCCAGATTATTCATCAAACTCATGAAGCCATGATCAAGCAATTTTTTGTCAAAATCAGTTGTCTTTTACTGATAAGCATCTTCGCCGTACCGGCAATTTCTCAAACCGAAGTGGACAGCACGGGATTTCCCGGAGACAACTTCAGCCTGGAAGGTGCCCTGGAGCTTTTCAAAAAAGCCCAGTCCATGGAAGAATTTGAAAAAGCGCTCAATTCCGAAGATAACAACGTGAACAACCTGGACCTCAACGAAGACGGCAAGGTGGATTACGTCCGGGTGGTTGACAACATGGAGGACGACGTACACGCCATCGTGCTGCAGGTTTACGTCAGTGAAGATGAAAAACAGGACGTGGCAGTTATTGAACTGGAAAAGACCGGCCCCGAGGAAGCCATGCTCCAGATCATCGGCGATGAAGACGTGTACGGCGAGCAAACCATTGTGGAACCGTACGAGGAAGAATTCAGTCGCGATGGCAAAGGCGGCCCGCACGCAGACTTTGAAAGAGTGATCGTCAACGTATGGCTGTGGCCCTGTGTCAGATTCGTTTACAGCCCCGCTTATGTGGTGTGGGTTTCTCCCTGGCGCTGGGCCTACTACCCCCGCTGGTGGAGACCCTGGAGGCCCCGTCCGTTCCACGTATTCGTAGTACACACGCACCCGTGGAGGAGGCACTACCATGTGGTTCATGTTCACAGAGTTACCCGTGCCCACAGGGTTTACGCACCCCGCAGAACCTACTCGCACACGGTACGGACCAGGACCACCACCGTCAGAAAAACCAGAACCGTAAAAGGAAAAGCCGGCGTGAGTAAAACCACCACAAAAACGACCGTCAAAACCCCGCGGGGCAAGGTGTCAAAGACCACTACAACCACCAAAGCCGGTGTAAAAACCAAATCCGGTAAAAAGGCGGGAGTCAAAAAGACCACCACTACCACCAGAGCGAAATCAAAATCCGGCAAGAAAAGCGCTGTGCGCAAAAAGACCACGAAAAAAGCCGGCGTAAGCAAAGGTGGTAAAAAGCGCGGAGCCCGAAAAACCACTACGACGAAGCGAAAAAGAGGCGGGTGAAAAATCAAGTTCCATCCACAAAAAAGGGGGGTAACCCGCCCCCCCTCACAGGAGCCGACTTCCGGTTGGCTCCTGTTTTTTTTTATACACCCCGGTAATTCAGGAGCTGACCGAAAGTCAGCGCCTGACAGGGGACTAAACGGCCCGCAGGGCCCTAAACTCCGCCGCCAGGCGGACTAAACGCACCGAAGGTGCCTAAACGCCACCGAAAGGCGGACTAAACAATCTCAATTGTTAGGTGCCCCCTGATTGACCCATGCTTCTATCAGGCTTTGATCACAGTCACTGAGGGGGGCTTTGTTGAATGGCATGGGCACAAAACCCGGATCCCGTTTAACCGCACCCACCAGCCTGCCCTCATCCACTTTCTTTTTTACATCGTTGTAGGTTTCCAGGGTGAAACCCGAGTTTGGGTTGCTGCCGTTGTGGCAACCGTTGAAACAGTTGCTTTCAATGATGGGCAAGATATCCTGGCTGAAACTGACATTCATCGTATTGCATTCCGGAGTGGTATCCTCGTCTTTTTTACAGGACTGAATGGCCAGAAATGCGAGCACTGCAATCACAAAGATTTTTTTCTGAATCATAAGACAGATTTTTTTGAAGTCAAAAAATCACCGGTCAGGCAGCCTGTACCCAAACCGGTGAAATTGCTAGAACAAGATCAAAAGAACTTTCTCATTTTTTGATCAGCCTGGTCATCAACAGTCCGCCCTGATCATCCTGGATTTTAAGGAAATAGAATCCTGAAGGCAGGTCTCCGAGCGGAATGAGCAGGCTGTTATTTCCTTCGGCAAACCCGGTCTGCGGCAGTTCCGAAACCACCGTTCCCGGCAAGCTGATCACCTGGGCATTCAAAGTGGTGAAAGACCGCAGGTTCAGCTCCACAACCACATAATCGTCCGCAGGATTGGGGTAGAGGCTGACACTTTCCAGGTTGACAATTTCCCTGGTGGCCGTTGGGAACATAATGTCGGTGAAAGAAGTGTTGTGGTGGAAAGAGATGGTTTCATCTCCTTCGTCGTCCTGTAGGGTTTCTCTCCAGGCGTGGTCCATGGGCGGAGCATCGTACACCCCATTCATGTTGAAGTCGGCGTAAAAGTCAATGTTGTAATCGTCGCCCAGTTCCAGACCGGGCACCCTTACAAAGAAGTCCGGAACCATGATGGATGGCATGGAGAAACGCCCCACTTCCTCGTTGTCGCCTGTTTTTACCACCCGGAGCTCAAACTTTTGCCCCACATGGGGTTGCATGTCTTCTGCCGCCAGGGTGAACAAATATTTCCATTCGATGTCGGTAAAACCGGTATTGTGGGCAAAGTTGACCTCGTCGTTGGCTCCGGTGGCAGTAAAGGATTCCTGCCAGGCGTGGTCCATGGGCGGAGCATCGTAAAGGCCGTTCATGCTGAAATCCGCATAAAAATCCACGTCGTAATTCTCTCCTGGCTGCACGCCGGGAATCTCCACCACAAAATCGGGTTGAACGATCATTCGGCGGTGGCGCTCCACTTCCTGGCCGGTATTGCTGTTGATGACCCTGAGCTCCAGCAATTGACCTACGTGGGGGTTCATGCCTGTAAAATTGACACTCACTGATCCCGAAGCTCCGATATCCGTGAAATTGGCGGCATGCTCAAAATCAACCTCCATGTCGCCACTTGCTTCAGAAACCATGACCCGCCAGGCATGATCCAACGGCGGTGCATCATACATTCCATTTTGGTTCAGGTCAGCAAAGAAGTCCAGAAAGTAGCTTCTTCCGGGAACTACAAAAGGCAACAAGACGGAAAAATCCTGCTGCTCGATGGCACCGATGACCACCCGGCCAACTTCACGGCCGGTTTGGTTGATGTCTCTCACCCTGATTTGCAACATCTGCCCGACGTGCGGGGTCATTCCAGTAAAATTCATCGTGATGGCATGCCGCCATTCGATGTCAGTAAAATTGCCTGCATGGGTGAAGTCAAATTGATTGAGCCCCATGGCGATGTTGTCTGCATCAAGGCGCCAGGCATGGTCCACAGGCGGAGCATCGTAAGTGCCGTTCATGTTCAGGTCAGCATAAAAGTCAATGAAGTAATTTCCGCCCACTTCGCCCGTAAGTGTAATACTGAAATCCACCGAGGCAATGGGGTCCACCTTCGTTCTGTCCACCTCACGGAGGGTGGCCTTGTCCACCAGCCGGGCTTCAAATTTTTGCCCGACGTGGGGAGTCATGCCCATCAGGTTCAATTGTACCACCTGCCCGTTTACCGAAGGAAAAACGGTAAAAAGCAGACCTGCCAAAAGTGAAAGGTTGCGTAGAATTCTGAGTTTCATAACCAATTGAATTTGTTTGATTTAATTAAAAAAGTTCGGACAATAGTTTCCCACCCTGCCTTCAGCAAACTGAAAGCAGTTGTATCCCAAAACAGTATGATCGGTAAATCCGGGCGAGGGTTAGAGTCACCCTCATCCGTGTTCACAGTCTCCAGCCAAAACTGGCAGCAATACCGGCGCTGTATAGCCTGACATTGCCATGCCCGATACCCTTGACAGGAAACTGCATGTAAGGCACAATGCTTATGCTGGTACTGGCACTCACCGGAACATCATAGCCCAAAGAGAGGGTGCCGAGTGAGAACCAGTAGCTGTTGAGTTCATTGCTTTTCCATTTCCGGATAAGATCGTCATCCGGCAGGTCGTATTGGTAGTAATATCTCTGGCGAAGCATCAGCAAAGACGACAACCCCGCTGAAACACGCAGGCCTGCTCCCGATTTGAGTTGCCGATGGTAATTCAGGCTCAACGGAAGTTCCAGAATATCACAACGGCCGGTGGTGGACTGCGGAGCAATTTTTCGGGTCCAGAACCCTTTTGGCGGGGTGTACTCGCCTTCACCGGCCCTGTAGTCCAACCTCAGGTAGTTGACCCCCGTTGCAATGCCGAGACTGGCTGAAATGCGATACTCCGCTCCAAGTCCGAATTTTGCATTCAACTGGGCAAAATCATCGGGCCCCACCGAGGTCAGCTCACCACCTGCCACCAGCGCCAGGTACATTCCTTTGAATCCATCCTGCCCATCCTCTTGCGCCGTGTCAGCTGAAAAGGCCGCGTTCAGTGCCGGCACCGGGGGCGCAGCATCCAACATCCGCATTGGCAGAACCGGCAACAAAAAACCTGACAGGTGCACCTTTTCTGAAACGGCGTTTGCTTTCAGGTCAGGCTCGCCGGGCTCTTTAGCCCGAGAGCTGAATTCAGGTGTCGGGGTGCCGGCGGCATGGTCAGCCTGTGTTTGACCCACCGGGTCGGAAGCCCCTTTTGTTGCTGAGACCCTGAACTTTGACCCGTTTACTTCTTCCTTCAATACCGGTTCATCCGGTGCATCCTGCAGGCGATTGGTGTTTTGAAGATTATCAGCTTCGGCAACATCACGGGCTGCCGCCTTATCCTTCGGCAAACGGGCGGTTATATCGGCACCCTGGTTTGAAAGGGAGGCAACCGGCTTATTCCCGCTACCATCTGAAAAGAGGTATATACCCAGTCCAGTCATTCCGACGAGAAGCAACAAACCAAGCACCCGCCACCACCAGAAGAAGAACCTTCTTCGGCGCTTTCGTACATCCAGCAAATGCTCCATGTCCTGCCAGGCAGCGTCGTTGTATTCAAACTCCTGCTGGCCGGCAGCTTTCCTGAACAATTGCTCCATGTCCTTGTCTGTCCAATCAGGCATACTTCGCTTTTAGCTTTTCCCGTATCATATCCCGCAAGCGGGCCTTGGCCCTTGCAAGGTTGCTTTTAGAGGTGCTCGCCGTGATGCCCAGTTGCTGAGCAATTTCTTCGTGTTTGAAACCGTCAATGACGTACAGGTTGAAAACTGTCCGGTACGCCAACGACAGGGATTGCACCATGGCAATCAGTTCTTTGTACCCAATCCGGCTGAGGATGTCTTCCTGTTGCCGGACGTCCATTGCTTCATCCATTGCTACTTCCAGTTTGAATTTCTGTTGCTTCTTCACATGATTGATGGCCGTGTTGACCAGTATGACCCTGAACCAGCTTCTAAATTCACCTTTTGCGGGGTCATATTTTTTCAGGTTGTCAAAAACCTTCAGAAACGCCTCATTCAATATCCCAACCGCCTCCTGCTCATCATTGGAATAGCGGAAACAGATGCTCATCCCATACGAATAGAACATCTTGTACAACGCATGCTGGCTGCTGCGCTGCTCCTTCAGGCACCCCTCGATGATGCGCTCCAGAATGTCTCCGGCGGGATTGTCCATTGATCTTGCGGATATTCAACTCACAGTACAAGCCCTTTGACTAAAAGGCTGCTTTGGCCCGGTATCTTTTTTTCCCTTCGGCAAAATAGGGCGTTTATCCTCGTTCCCGGTATTTCCCGGTTCTCGTCCAACCCGTATTTATTCCGGTTCGGAAGTATTCGGAACGGGCAAGCTCCCCAATGCGCCTATGTTTGTGCTTGCTGAGACCGATTACACCTTTTACCCGCCTGATCTGCTTCTTCCTTTCTGATATAATTGCCTTCGCCCTTCGGGCAACAATTCCGACGGGCAACATTCAATTTGGTCCTCAACAACTGAAACACTAAAGTCGAAAAATACAGGGGTGTGGATTCGGGTGTTGATGGTGTTGCCAGTTCATGGCTCGCCATCTGTCAACCCGGAACACGTAAAGCAGGCCGCTTCCTGATTGCCCGCCTGGGGCGGGTGAATACAGGGGCGCCTGCGTTTTTTTTTGGGGAAGGTTATGAGGGATTATGAGGATTATGAGGATTATGACCCCGATTTTCATCGGGGATGAAGGGTTATGAAGGTTGTTATCGGTTGTCGGTTATCGGTTGTCGGTTATCGGTTGTCGGTTTGGACCTGCCCAAAAAGTGTTTAGTCCATCGAGTTGACAGTAAACTCGGCATACAAACTATTTTAGGGCATGAAAAAGTCCAAATCAACACCGAATCAATCATCTTCATCCAGGAGCAAAGAACAACGCTACTTTAGCGAAGAAGCCAGGATTGAGATTGTCAATTTGATCGATAATGGTGAATTAACTGTTGCTGAGGCAACGAGGCGATACCAGGTTAGCTCAGCTGCCATTTACAAATGGAAAAAGAAATATTCACCATTTTATGAGCCTCCATTGCGAAAAGTGATTGAGGTTAAGAGTGAGTTTCAAAAGCGTAAGAAACTTGAAAAAGAACTGGCCCAGGCTTATGAAATTATCGGTAAAACTCAGGCAAAGGTGATGATGCTTGATAAGATAATTGATCTAGCTGCAGAGCACTATCAACAGGATCTAAAAAAAACTTTTGGAGACAAGCCATCCAGCAAATCCAGAAAGAAAAGCCCGGGCAAATGACTATCAATCAATTATGTTCTTCTCTTGACAGAAGTCAGCAGGCCTATTACCAATGGCTGTGTCGGCAGGGTCGCAAGCCAAAGTTTCAGGCAGATGTAGCCCAGGTAATTAATCTGGTTAAATACATCAGAAAGAAATATCTGCCAGGTGCAGGTATCCGCCAGGTGTACAATTTTGTTCTCTCCAAACCTGAGTATCATGACAGTATAGACGGTTGGAGCAAACATCGTTATGAACGATTGTGCAAAGAGCAAGGCTTGATCATTCCCATCAAACGTGCCTATAAGGGGTGTACGAAAAAAGGTGACTTTCAATTTGATAACCTCCTGAAAGGCAAAGAGTTGAATGGGATTAACCAGGCCTTTGCCACAGATATGTTTTATGTGTTTTCCAACACAAATGGTCGTAAAATAGGCTATTGTACCACTTTGATGGATCTTTACAGTCGGTACTTGTTGGGATTGAGTTTTTCTTCAACAATGCAAGCAGAGCATACCTCCTATGAGGTGATGAAGCAATGCCTTGAAGTACGAGATGCCGCTAGTCTGGAAGGCTGCATTTTTCATTCTGATGGGGCCAAGCAATACATCTATCAGCCACTGCTGAAATTGTTAGGTGAACTAAATATGGTTTCAAGTATGGCTACTAGTTGCTTTGAGAATTCTCATGCAGAATCGTTGAATGACATCTTGAAAAACCACATGCTCCATGGCATAGTCGTCAACTCAATCCAGCAACTCAAATCACAACAAGAATGGCTGAAAAAATCGTATAATTGCTATCGTTCACATTCTTCTCTGGGCAAACTTTCCCCAGCTGACTATGAACGGATGATTGAATCGGTGCCAATTTGTCAAAGAACTATTGTGAAAATTTACCATCCAAATGGATGAATGACTTTTGCCTGCGTGGCTCTTTTGGGTTTGAGCGAACAAGCAGGATTTTAGACGGTTGCGTCTCAAAAAGGGAGGGGCGGTTAAGTACTGCCCTTCACCTTTTCCACATGGGGACGCCAACCGGAAAAAAAGAAAAAAACCCAATGTCGTGTGAGCGCTTTCGCTCTTAATCTTAACCTCCTGTTGAGTTGACATTCAACTCAAATCGACTAAACTTTTTCCGGGCCGATCCAGTTATCGGTTGTCGGTTATCGGTTGGCAGGATTGACTACGAGCCACAGCCTGCCCCGGGTATTCGGGGAGCTACGAGCTACAGCCTGCCCCGATCCCTCGGGGAGCTACCAGCTACCAGCTACAGCCTGCCCCGTGCCGATGCCGAAGGCTTTCGGCATCGGCATCGGGGAGCCACTGCCTCAACAACTCTTGTTGGGATTCGGGAAATTGTCCGACTCATCTTCATCACGGGGGGTGAGGCATTTGAAATCCTTTTCGATGAGTATTTTGAGGGATTCGCCCGGGTTGAGGGGTTTTTCTGCTTTGAGGCTTATTTCATCGGAAGCGGCCCATTGACGGGCAGCACCTGCGGGCACTGAAACGACCAGGCGGTTATTTTCAAAAGAGGTGGTTATTTCTGAAATGCCGGAGGATTCCAGGGTATAGGTGAGGGCGGATTTACCGAAGGAAACACAATCTTCCACTTTGCCGGTGGTGTGCAGGCGCTCCACTTCCGTTTGTGAAAGGCGGAGCCTGATGCTGTTGCCGAAGATCCTCAGTTTCATAGCCTTTCTGATATGAAAATCCCCTTCCTGTGGATTGGCATCACAGGCAGGGGATTATGGTGACAACGGTGGTTTTATCCGTTCTTTTTCTGGTCCTTTACAGGCTCGTGAGCTTTGTTGGTCTTTTTGTTGCGGCTTTTGCCATAAGAGCCTCTCCAAAGCTTGCCACGGCGGGTTCTTCTATCTCCTTTGCCCATTGCAATAGTGGTTTTGATGAATGACTGATTTTCAAAAGGGCGGCAAATATACGAAACCTGAAGGCTGCCGTGCAAGTGCTCCCGGTTCATGTTTGTACCCGTTCTTCTCCGCAATAGATATTGAACTGGCCATTGCGAAGAAAACCGATCAGGGTCATGCCCGCCTCTGCCGCCAGCTTCACCGCCAAACTCGACGGGGCACCCACCGCTGCCATCACCGGAATGCCCGCCATCACGGCCTTCTGTACCAGTTCAAAGCCGGCCCTGCCGCTCACCAAAAGGAGGTGCTGCGCCAGCGGAAGCTGCCCGTTCAGGAAGGCGGCCCCAATCACCTTGTCAACGGCATTGTGGCGGCCAATGTCCTCACGGAGCAGTTGCAACTGGCCCGAGGCATCAAAAATTGCGGCTGCGTGCAGTCCACCTGTGCAGTCAAATACCGATTGGTGGCCGCTGATCCGTACGGGCAAGTCGTGCAGCAGTGTGGCATCAAAAACCGGACTCCCTTCCGGAATATCATACTCGCTCCTGGTTTGCACCGACTCGATGGAGGCCTTGCCGCAAACGCCACAGGCCGAGGTGGTGAGGAAATTCCTTTTCACTTTTTTGAGTAAGCCTTCGGAGCCCTCCCGGAGTTTCACCAACAAGACATTCTCCCGGGCCTCTTTCCATCTGGTCTCAACCGGTTCGCAGCCCAGTATTTGCCCGGGTCTGTTTACCAGCCCTTCGGTAAACAGAAAGCCTGCGGCCAGTTCTTCATCACGGCCGGGGGTGCGCATGGTCACGGCCACGTTCTCGTGGATGCCGTTACCCCGGGTGGCAATTCCGAGGCGGATTTCCAGGGGCTCTTCCACCGCCAGAAGATCGTTCAGCCGGTGCACTTCACGGCCCCTGATCTTTGTAATTTCCCTGTTGTCTACCCCCTTTGCGGTCATGGTTGTTAAAGTTTGGTTAGAAAAAGACAGAATTGAGTGATTATCAACAATTTGATGAAACAAAAGTACTTCTTGACCAGTTAAGTGTATGTCGTTTATTTTCATGAGATTATAATTTGTCATTAGCAGTCGCACCTTCTGGTGCGACTTTTTTTTGTTTTAGCCTGTACCATTCCTTGCGCTCCTTACTTCGCTTCGCAACAAATGCCTTAGATTTTCGTCCTGAATACCACAGTTACCATTGCCCGAAAGGGCGAAGCAAATAAACAATCTCTTTTTCATGAACACCTTCACACCGCTGTTCACACTTCCTCAAAAAGCACTGGTACTACTGTCTGCCATGCTGCTCACTTGCAGCAATGAAGTGGTTTATCACCCTGATTTTCCGTACAGCATCAACCAACCGGACGCCGTTTTTGAACTCCCCGGGGAACTGAGGGAAATCTCCGGCCTCAGCCTGTGCGACGACGGCGAACACCTGGTGGCTCACAACGACGAAGAAGGGATCATTTTCGTACTGTCAAAAAAGGACGGCAGGGTGGAAAAGAAAATCGTCTTCTGGGATGAAGGCGATTACGAAGGTATTGAAGTGGTGGGTGACGACGCATTCGTCATCAAGAGCAATGGCAACATCTACCAGGTGCGGAATTTCCTGAAGGACGATCATCCTCAAACCATCAAACACCGCTCATTTCTCAACAAAGAAAACGACGTGGAAGGCCTGGGATACGACGCTGCCCGCCATGCACTGCTGGTGGGTTGCAAAGGCAAAGGCGTTGATGAGAAAGGGGGCAAACTCAAAAAAGCCATCTACGCATTTTCGCTGGACAGCATGCAAATGCAGCGCAAACCGGTGTATGTGCTCGAACTGAAAGACATTCAACAGCTGCTGGAGCATTACCCGGAGGGCACAGCCCACAAGAAAATCTGCGAGACCTTTGCCCCCGGCACCAATGAGATGCACTTCAACCCATCAGCCATTGCCGTGCATCCGCTGAACAGGAACATTTACCTGACCTCCTCCACCGGAAAGATGCTGATGGTGATGGACCCGGGCGGCCGCCTGTTGTTCATCGAAAAGTTCAAAAAGTCCGTTCATCCGCAGCCCGAAGGCCTCTGCTTTGACAAAGACGGCACCCTCTACATTGCCGACGAAGGCAAGAAGGGCCAGGGCAGGATTTACCGTTTCGCTTACCGGAATTGAATCTATATTTGCCGCGCTTTTTCAACCGGGCACGGAAAGCCCGAAAACCCATCTGTACCAATAACTTTTACCGAAATGGCGATCGTCGAAATGAGAGTGCCCAACGTGGGCGAGTCAATTACCGAAGTCACCCTCTCCAAATGGCTGAAAGCCGACGGAGAATATGTGGAACTGGACGAGCCGATCTGTGAATTTGAATCGGACAAAGCCACGCTGGAGTTCCCGGCCGAAGCTGCCGGCAAACTCATCCATGTAGCCAAAGAAGACGACGACCTCGAAATAGGAGCCCTGGTGGCCAAAATTGACACTTCGGTGGCCAAAGCCGACGGCGGAGAAGCACCCAGGGAAGAAAAACCGGCAACGCCCGAAACCCCGGCACCAGAAGCCCCCGCTCCGGCCCGGCCGGCAGAACCGGCTTCCGGATACGCCGCCGGCCATCCCTCCCCTGCTGCTGCCAAGATTCTTGCGGAGAATGACATCAACCCGGCCGATGTAAAAGGCACCGGCAAAGACGGACGCATCACCAAAGAAGATGCCCTCAAGGCCGTTGAAAACAAAACTGCCGCACCGCCCAAAGAAGAAAAGACCGAAACACCGGCTGCACCGGCCACAACTGCGGGAACCTTCAGCCGCAACAGCAGCCGCAAGAAGCTCAGCCGCATGCGCCGCACCATTGCGAAGCGACTGGTAAGCGCCAAAAACAGCACGGCCATGCTCACCACCTTCAACGAGGTGGACCTGACTGAGGTGATAAAATTGCGAAAGCAATACCAGGAGCGCTTCGTGGAGAAATACGGCATCAAGTTGGGCTTTATGAGCATCTTCGCAAAGGCCTGCGCAAAAGTCCTCCTGGAAATGCCCGAGGTAAACGCCATGATAGACGGCGACGAGATCATCTACCACGACTACGTGGACATCTCCATCGCCATCAGCACGCCCAACGGTCTGGTGGTGCCACCGGTGCACAACGTGGAGTCGCTCAACTTTGCCCAGGTGGAATACAAAATCAAGGAATTGGCAGAGAAGGCCCGTGGCGGCACCCTCAGCCTGGAGGAAATGAGCGGCGGCACCTTCACCATCACCAACGGCGGTGTGTTTGGCTCGCTGGTTAGCACCCCGATACTGAACGAGCCCCAAAGCGCCATCCTCGGCATGCACACCATCCAACAGCGCCCCGTAGCCGTTGACGGCCAGGTGGAAATACGCCCCATGATGTACCTCGCCCTCAGCTACGACCACCGCGTGATTGACGGCAGCTCTTCGGTAACCTTCCTGGTGAAAGTGAAACAACTGCTGGAAGACCCGGTGAGCCTGTTGTTGGACCTTTGAGTTTGTTGAGGAACTGAGCCCCGTGCCGATAATAATCGGCATCGGGGGAGGAACTGAGGAATTGAGGAATTGAGTCCCGATCCCGATCCCGAATCCCGATCCCGAAAGCGTTCGGGATACGGGATCGGGACGGGATCGGGAGAGGAACCGAGGAACCGAGGATTTGACTATGATCATCCTAAACATTTATAATCCTCCATAACCCTCTATAATCCTCCATCCCCGATAAAAATCGGGGCCATAATCCTCCATAAACCAAAAACAACCCAGCATGACCCTTCAGGAATTCTTTCAACTGCTTTCGGAAAATCCGGTATGGATTCTCGCTTATTTTCTGCTGCTTCCGATAGCGGCGTGGCTGACCGGTCGTTTTGCCGAAGGTGAAGGCCATGAAAGCCCGTGGAAATACGTGTATTCCACACTGATATACCTGAGTTGTGTGCCGGGGATGTTTGCGGTGTTTTTGAGCGCTTACCTCTTTTTGTTTGAACGGAGAAGCATTTTGGAGACGGACATTTACACCCAGGTCCTGCCGATACTTTCCATGGTGGCCACGCTGCTGGTCATCCGCCGCAATGTGAACCTGGATGCCATACCCGGATTTGAAAAGATCACCGGCCTGCTGACGATGATCGGCGCTGTGCTGGCCCTGCTGTGGATCATTGACCGCACCCGGATTTGGGTGGTGTCTTTCCTGCCATTCTGGCAAGCCCTGCTCATCCTGGCCGGCCTGTTGTTAGCGACAAGGTGGGGATGGCGGAAGGTTTTTGCAAAGTAGCCGGCCTATTCCTCCATCAATTTTTCCAACTCCTCTTTCAGTTCCATGTACCGGTCATAAGCGTCAAGGCCGGGCTGCTGGTCTGAACGGGAGACGACGCCATAGAGGTAGCGGATCTGGCTGAGCAGCCTGTTTTGCGGGTAGGGCCCATCTTCATTGACCAGCAATTTCAATTTGCCTTCCAACTGAGCTTTTCGAGCCAGCTGGCTGGGAGAGAGAGGGGCATCTTTTTCCTGTTTCATCAACCCTTTCAGCTCTCCTTTCAATTCATCTTCCAACTTATTGGCGGCAGACATCAGGTCCACAATTTTCAGGGAAAGTTCCTCCTGTCTCAGAAGGTCCTTTGTTGAAACGCCGGCAGCTGTTACCCTCGGATCCATCCGGAGGTGCAGTTCCTGCTGCAGCACATCGGTTCCGGTCAGTAACCTGACGGTGTAATGACCGGGGGCCACGAGTGGTCCGTTGCGGTAGCTACGGTTTTTGTTGCTGCTCCAGGCTCCGGGGTGGCGCATATCCCAGCGGAAACGGTGAAAGCCTTTGGTAGTCTTTAAACGGGAATCAGTGACCCAGGTGAGTTCTCCGGTTGCCATGTTTCTTTGGGGAGCACCAGAGGGACTTTCATTCTTGTTTCCACCTTTACTGAGAATAACACTGACCTTGGCACCTTTTTCAGAAGTGATAACCAATTTCAAGGGCTGGTCGAGGTCGCGGGGCAGGTAGTAGTCAATATCGGCACCCGCAGGGGGATAATCCGGTGAAGGTACTGCCTCCGTGCCTCTTCCGTAAACGGGCCTGCGCCGGATTTGCTCCGCAGGAGCGAAGAGCACGGGCTTATCCGAAGGAAGTGACTCAAAATTTTGCCGAAGGGGAGAGATATTGTCCATGATCCAGAAGCCACGGCCCATGGTGGACAGCACCAGGTCGTCCTCCCTGATCTGTATATCGGTAACGGGGGTGACGGGCAGATTCAGTTGAAAAGACTCCCACTTTTTTCCGTCGTCAAAAGAAATGAACACACCGCAGTCCGTTCCGGCAAATAGCAGGCCTGCACGGCGGGGGTCTTCCCGCACCACCCTCGTCGGACAGCCTTCGGGCAGGCCGTTGTTGCCGGGGGTGAGAAGGGTCCAGCTTTCCCCAAGGTCGTTTGTCCTGAAAATGTAGGGCTTCCAGTCGCCCAACTGGTAGCGGAGTGCTGCAATGTAGGCTTTGTTCACATCGTGCGGGCTGGGCTCAACGGCATCCACGCGGCCGCCGGGAGGCAGCTTTTTCGGGGTAACGTTTTTCCAGTTTTTTCCGCCGTCACGGGTCATGTGAACGGGGCCATCGTTGGCGCCTACCCAGATCAGGCCGGGTGTCATCTGCGATTCCCGGATGGAATAGATGGTGCTGTAAAACTCCTCGCCGGTGATGTCGCGGGTGATGGGGCTGCCCGAGATGACCTGCTTGTCCGGCTCATTGGCCGTCAGGTCCGGTGAGATGGTTACCCAGCTTTTGCCATCGTTGGTGGTGCGGTGCACGTATTGCGAACAATGGTAAACCACATTGGCATCGTGTGGCGACACATGGATGGGCGACACCCGCTGGAAACGGTATTTGAGGTCGGCGGGGTTGTGGCCGTACATATTTCTTGCGCCCACGTCATAGTGTTGTTCCTGCCCGGTCTTTTTGTTGAAGACACTGAAACGGCCCTTGCAATTGGAGTACACAATGTCGGGATTGCCGGGTTTGGGCACGGCAGGTCCGGTCTCACAGCCGCCCACGTTCATGATGAAAGCGCTGGCCCCCAGTTGCATGGTGGCCGGCGGCAAGCTGGGCAAGGCTATGGCGGTGTAGTTGTCCTGCTGGCCTGCATAGAGCCAATACGGGTATTGGTCGTCCACTTCCACCTGGTAGAGCTCGGCGGTGGGCTGGTTGAGCTGGCTGCTCCAGGTTCGGCCGCCGTTGGTGGTCACGTTGGCGCCGCCGTCGTTGGCCTCGATCATTATTTGCGGGTTAAGGGGATTGATCCACAGGTCGTGGTCATCGCCGTGCGGGGTGCGGATGGTTCGCCAATTGCGGCCCCCATCGGCTGATTTGTACAGGCGCAAAGCCTGTGCATAGATCACCTCGGGGTCAGTCGGATCGGCTGTGATGTTGCAGAAATAAAATGGCCGGTGCAGGATGGAGCGGTTATTTGAAACTTTCCGGAACGACTCCCCCTGATCGTCGGAACGGTACAGGCCGCCCTGCCCGCCCGGTGCTTCCACCAGGGCATACAGCACTTTGGAGTCGGAGGCCGAAACAGCCAGGTCAATTTTTCCGACGATATCCGTTGGGAGGCCTTTGGTGAGTTTGGTCCAGCTATCGCCGCCATCCACGGATTTGTAAATGCCGTTTTCCCTGCCCCCGCTGATGATGGTCCAGGGCTTGCGCTCGGCCCGCCAGGCAGCAGCATAGATGATGTTGGGATTGCCGGGTAGAAATTCCAGGTCGGCAAAGCCGGTGGTATCGGACAGGAACAGGACTTTTTCCCAGCTTCGGCCGCCGTCTTTGGTTCTGAAAACGCCTCGCTCGCTGTTGGGCTGAAAAGGCTGTCCGATGGCCGCCACAAAGCAAATGTTGTGGTCGGTCGGGTGCACTTCCACCGCACCAATCAGGCCGGCATCCTTGAGGCCAATGTGCTGCCAGGTGCGGCCGGCATCAATGGATTTGTACATGCCGTCGCCCCTGATGATATTGCTTCGCAAGGCATCGGAACCGGTGCCAACATACACCACGTTGGGGTCGCCGGGTGCCACCCGGATGGCGCCGATGGACGGAGTTTTGAAATAGCCGTCGGAGACGTTTTTCCAGGTCACTCCGTAATCTTCCGTCTTCCACAAGCCGCCACCCGAGGTGCCCATGTAAAAAGTGCCCGGTTGCGAAGCGACCCCGGCAACAGCCGTGTAACGCCCGCCCCGGTAGGGCCCCGCAAAGCGGTAATTCAGGTTTCCAAAATCTGTTTGTGAAAAAAGAAATTCCGGCAATAGGATGAGTAAAGCAAAAAGCAGTTTCCTGTCCATCGATGAAAAGGTTGGTTAAGTGTCTTTTGTGAGGTTTTTTGGAAGGTTTTTGTGGGGGTTTTTAAAAGGTTTTTGGTCCCGAGGCAAGCTCGGGATTGAGGTTTTTGAGGTTCAGTTCCTCGATTCCTCTCCTCTCC
>JALWSS010000110.1 GCA_026993525.1 Saprospiraceae bacterium | reverse complement strand
AGTAGGGAGTAGGGAGTAGGGAGTAGGGAGTAGGGAGTAGGGAGTAGGGAGTAGGGAGTAGGGAGTAGGGAGTAGGGAGTAGGGAGTAGGGAGTAGGGAAGGATAGCTCTTTTCATCCCCGTATATACAGCCGGGCAAGCTCATCCCTCCCCCGATGCCGATCCCGAAGAATTTCGGGATGGCACGGGGCATCCCTCATCCCTCATCCCTGTGAAGCCCCCTGGCTTGCACTCACCGACTGCCATTTGTTTGAATTCCAATTTGCACTTCGCCAATTCTGAACCGCCAGGTTGAAGGTGAAATGTAAGCACGATCATCAAGCCTCGTATTCTTCCTTTTCCTATGAAAATCCCAATGCTCGTCACGAGCTTTGCTCGTTGACGGACCTAAGTGGCGGCTTGTCCGACTCTGGCGGGCCTCCCGGCCGCCGGCCTACACATGAAAGCAGGACAAACCGGCCAAAGGCAATCATGAGTAGGGTTTAGGGTTTAGGGAGTAGGGAGTAGGGAGTAGGGAAGGATAGCTCTTTTCATCCCCCGTATATACAGCCGGGCAAGCTCATCCCTTATCCTTCATTCCTCATTCCTCATTCCTCATCCCTCCCCCGATGCCGATCCCGAAGAATTTCGGGATGGCACGGGGCATCCCTCATCCCTCATCCTTTATTCCTCATCCCTCCCCCGATGCCGAAAGCCTTCGGCATCGGCATGGGATCATTCCTCATCCCTGAATTGTTTACTCCGGCCGCCACAGCATCTTTTCCAGTTCTACTACTTTGTTGTTTTTGACTTTCACCCCTTCGCTTTCCAGCAATTGGGCCATCATGTCGGGGTGGGGCCAGTGGTTGCGGCCGGTCAGTTCGCCGTTTCGGTTCACGATGCGGTGGGCGGGCACCTGGTCCTGGGGCTTGCAGTGGTTCAGTGCCCAACCCACCATTCGGGCCGATCCCAATGCCAGGTAATCGGCGATGATGCCGTAGGTGCACACCCGGCCCCGGGGCACCATGCGGACGACTTCATAGACTTTTTCGAAGTAGGATCTTTCCAATGTCGATGTGTTTTGCAAGTTTATCCCTGCCGGACAGTTGCTTGTGCAACAATGGTTAGCTTTGCGGGCAAGTTACATCATTGCCGGAAGGCGATGCGCATTCAAAGCACAAAACCATGATCAACATAAGCATAAAGGCCAATGCCGTAACCAACCTCACCGATGCACGCTACTTTGCCGCCAGGGGGGTGGACTGGATGGGTTTTGTTCTGGAACAGGGACATGAAAACGCAGTGAGCAGTGAACAATTTGAAGCCATCCGGGAGTGGGTGGACGGCGTACAATTCGTGGGAGAGTTTGACCTCACACCTGTCGGTGAAATCTTGTCGCTGGCCACCGAACTCAAACTGGACGCGGTGCAGGTAGGCATGTTTGCCGAACGGGACCCCCTGATGCAGCTCAAGGAGTTGACCGTCATCAAAGAGGTGGTCATCACCGAAACGATGGAAGAAACGGACATCCTGGAGCACTTCCTCGACTACTCCCCGTTTTGTGAATACTTCATCCTTAACCTTCGCAAATCCGGCATCACCTGGCCGCAGATCGAAAACAAGGAACTGTATCCGCTCAGTATGTTCCAAAACCTCTGCAAGCACAACAAGGTGTTCCTCGACATTGAAATGAACCCGGCCAACCTGCCGGCCATCATCGGCACTTTGAAGCCTTACGGCATTTGCGTTACCGGCGGCACGGAGGAAAAGGTGGGTTACAAGAGCTTTGACGAGCTGGACGAGATTTTTGACCTCTTCGAAATGGCCTGAACATGACCCTCAAAGAAGCCCAGAACGTCGTTGACAAATGGATCAAAACCGTTGGGGTTCGTTATTTCGACGAGCTCACCAACACCGCTATTCTGATGGAAGAAGTGGGCGAGGTGGCCAGGCTGATGGCACGGCTCTACGGCGAACAGTCTTTCAAAACACCTGAACAGGCCGCCGCCGCCAAAGACGACCTGCCCGATGAAATGGCCGATGTGCTGTTTGTGCTCATTTGTCTGGCCAACCAAACCGGCATTGATCTCGAAGATGCCCTTCGGGAAAACCTCGTAAAGAAAACCCGCCGCGACGCCGACCGGCACAGCAACAACGAAAAACTGAAAGCGCAGCCTCCTGCAAAAAGTTCGCAATCCGGAAAGTCTTCAGGATGATCACTGTGCTGAACCCTTGCCTCACACGGAGGCCACAGTGCCCACAGAGGTTTTCTAACTGTGTCTTCTGTACCACTGTGAGAAGAAATCCCGAAGCTGAATCCCGATCGGCGGGAGGTGACGAATTCAGGCCGCAACTGAAAGTTGCAACCTGATACGCCCCCCTAAACCTGTGCAGGCCCTGAATCTTTTGTCCTTTCGGAGGTTTTCAGCAGGTTTGCCCGGATTTGATCCAAAAAACTGCACCTTGCCGCAAGGCGTCACCCGGAACACGATCGGAATTCTTTATGGCTGACAGACTTCCCGGACTTGGCTTTTTTTTGGATATTTAGCGGCGAGTTTATTCCGGAGGTTTTTACCGGGGTTTTTTGAGGTTTTTGTCCCGAGGCAAGCTCGGGATTGGGGTTTTTAGAGGTTTTTCCCTGCCCTTCAGTTCCTCAGTTCCTCCACCTAACCACAACCACTATGTCAAAAAACATATCCGCACTTTCCGGCAGAAAAGGAATTGACGACGGTCTTTTTGAAAAGATGGGCCAATTGACGGAGCCGGAAGGCTTCCTGACCAAAGAAGCAGCTCAGCAACTTGCCGATGAGTACCTCATTGGCGATGCGTCGGTTTACGGGGCCGGCACCTTTTACGATTTCACCCGGCCCGAAAACAAGGGCAAAAAGGTGTATGTGTGCAACGGCACCGCCTGCATGTGTGCCGGCACCCAGGACTCGCTTCGCAAAGAGCTGGGCCGCCATTTCAAAGCTGAAGAGATCGGTGAAATGTGTTGCCTGGGCCGCTGCCACGAAAACAGTGCATTCTATTACGACGGCCACAACTACTCCGGCAAGGACGCTGTGCACAAGCTCTTTGGAAACGGACAGGCCGCCACGGCCCACGAGGATCAATACAACTTCGCCTCCTCCGGTGCCGGCATTCTGAGTGCTGCCGGCTATTCCATCGGGCAGTGCAAAGAGATCGTCAGGCAAGTGCTGGACACCCCGGCCGAAAAGCTGTTGGAAGAAATCAAAGCCTCCGGCCTTCGGGGCAGGGGAGGGGCCGGTTTCCCCATCGGCATCAAGCTGGAGGGTTGCCGCAAGGCGAAGGGAGCACCAAAGTTCATCGTCTGCAATGCCGACGAAGGTGACCCCGGCAGCTACTCCGACCGCTGGGTGCTGGAGCAACGGCCCTATGCCATGTTGCTGGGCATGCTCATCGCCGGGTATGCAGCCGGTGCGGAGCGGGGCGTGGTGTACCTGCGCTACGAGTATCCGGAAAGCATACAGACCAACAATGAAGCCCTTTCTTCGCTGCGCAATGCCGGCCTGCTGGGCAATGACATCCTGGGCAGCGGTTTCAGTTTCGAGATAAAAGTGGTGAAAGCCCGAGGTGCCTACATCTGTGGTGAAGAAACGGCCCTGCTCTCCAGCCTCGAGGGCCAGCGCCCCGAGGTGCGGGTGCGCCCGCCGTACCCCGTGGAATACGGCCTGTTTGGCAAGCCCACCGTCGTCAACAACGTGGAGACCCTGGCCAACCTGCCCTGGATTTTGACCGAAGGAGGGGAGGCGTTCGCAGCCATTGGCCGTGACCGCTCCACGGGTACCAAACTGCTTTCGCTCGACAGCGCCTTCAACAAGCCCGGTGTTTACGAAGTGGACATGGGCACGCCCCTCCGCCAGGTGGTAAATGAGCTGGGAGGTGGCTTCAGGAAGGCCGTGAAAGCCCTCCACATCGGAGGCCCTTTGGGTGGGCTGGTGCCCGTGTCAAAAATTGACGATCTGACCGTTGATTTTGAAAGCTTCGCCAAAAACGGCTTCCTGCTGGGGCATGCCAGCATCGTTTCCGTTCCGGAAAACTATCCGATGGTGGTTTACCTGGAACACCTGTTTGCCTTCACCGCTCATGAATCCTGCGGCAAGTGTTTCCCCTGCCGCATCGGTTCGGTCAGGGGCATGGAACTGTTGCAGAAAGCCCAAAGGGAAGATTTTAAAATTGACCGCCAGCTTTTTGACGACCTGCTCTATACGCTCAAATCCGGTTCGCTGTGCGCCCTGGGCGGCGGCATGCCGCTCCCGGTTTACAATGCCCTGGAGTATTTCGGGGAGGAACTGAAAGGGTATTTTGAGGGGTAGATGGCAGGTGAAAAATTGAAGAAAATGGTAATCGAAATCCCAAATGAGGTGATGAAGCAATTGCAGATGACACCTCAGGAACTAAGACTGGAGTTGGCTGTGTACCTGTATAGCCAACACAAATTATCCATTGGTCAGGCTAAGGCACTGGCTGGACTCGATTTGATCTCGTTCCAAAAAGAATTATCGGCAAGAGGAGTTTATATCCATTTCAATGAAGGTGATTTGGAGGAGGATTTGAAAAACCTTGATATTGAAGATGGAAAATGATAGTTGTCAGTAACACATCTCCTCTGAGTAATTTGATTCAGATAGGGCAGGTTGAACTGCTTCATTCACTTTATCAGGAGATTATAATTCCTTCTTCAGTTGCATCAGAGTTGTCGAGAATCAGGAACCATCAAAGAATTTTGAAAAAAACCAAATGGATCAAAGTTGAGCAGGTCAAAGATGTAACCAGTGTCGAAAGGTTATTTAGTATACTCGATTATGGTGAAGCCGAAGCGATAGTGCTGGCGGAAGAACATGGAGCAGACTTATTGCTCATTGATGAATTAGCGGGAAGGAAAATTGCCAGGATTCAGGGAATCAAGTACACAGGTGCTCTCGGAATCTTGCTAAAGGCTAAAAAGACTGGCCTAATTCCAGAAGTTAGGAGTTGTTTAGAACAGCTTAGAAGTGACGCAGGATTTTGGATTCGCCCTTCGCTATATGAAGAGGTCTTGAGAATTGCAGGTGAATTAGAATAAATCTTTGCTGGAACCATCTGCTTACATTGAAATGTTCCGGTTTAAACTCAAATGATATGTTGACCAAATCAACAACAGCCACGAGCACTGCTACGCTAACCAACACGGCCCTGATCAACGGCCAACCCTTTGCCATTCAGCCGGGTGAGACCATTTTGCAGTTCATCAGGCGGTACAAAGGCGAGAAATACGTGCCCACGCTTTGCGATGCACCCAACCTGGATCCGTTTGGCTCCTGCCGGGTGTGCAGTGTGGAGGTAGGCCGCATGGGCAATGGTGCTCAGCTCAAAACGGTGGCATCCTGCCACACACCGGTGGAGGAGGGCATGATGATCTACACCGACAGCCCGTCCGTGCAGCGTTTGCGTCGCAACATTGTGGAACTGGTGCTGACCGACCACCCGCTGGATTGCCTCACTTGTGAGGTGAACGGCAATTGCGAACTGCAGGATGTGGCCGCCAAAGTGGGCATCCGCAAAGTGCGTTACCCGAAGGGTGAAGTGCACACGGACCGGGAAAAAGACCTCAGCCACCCCTACATGACCGCCGACCTAAGCAAGTGTATCATGTGCTACCGTTGCGTCAGGGCCTGCGATGAGGTGCAGGGGCAGTTCGTGCTCGGCGTGAGTGGCCGCGGCTTCGACAACAAGATCATCATGGGGCTGGACGGCAACTTCCTGGAGTCTGACTGCGTGTCCTGCGGGGCTTGCTCACAGGCTTGCCCTACCAGTGCCATCCACGATGTTTACCAAAGCAAGGCCGATTTCGGACAGGGCAAGGTGCGCACCACCTGCACCTATTGCGGGGTGGGCTGCCAGTTGGAAGTGAGCGTGAAAGGCGACCAGATCTACAGCATCCGGGCCCCGTACAACGCTGAAGTGAACCAGGGCCACACCTGCCTGAAAGGACGCTATGCGTTCCGCTTTTACAACCATCCTGACCGACTCAAATACCCCATGATACGCAAGAACGGCAAGCTGGAACGGGCAAGCTGGGACGAGGCCTACGACTACATTGCGGAGCGACTGACAGCTATCAAAGACAAATACGGGCCCGACGCCATTGCCGGCATCTCATCGGCCCGGACGACGAACGAGGAGAACTACCTCATGCAAAAGATGATCCGTGCGGTCATCGGCACCAACAACATTGACGGCTGCGCCAGGGTATGCCACTCGCCTACGGCAATTGGCATGCAGCGCACCTTTGGCACCGGTGCTGCTACCAACTCCATCGAGGACCTGAAATACACCGATTGCATCCTCGTGATCGGGGCCAATCCCACAGCAGCTCACCCTGTGACCGGCGCCAAAATCAAACAAAAAGCCATGAAGGGTACGTCGATGATCGTAATTGATCCTCGTCGCACCGAAATGGCCAAGTACGCCAAACACCACCTCCAACTGCGGCCCGGCACCAACGTGGCTGTGCTGGACATGATGATGTACTACATCATTTCCGAAGGCCTTTACGACGCCGATTTTGTGAACAACCGGACCGAAGGTTTCGAAGATTTCAAAAAAGGTGTGCTCAATATCAACCTGGACGAACTGGAACGGGTGTCGGGTGTGCCCCGTGAGGAGGTAAGGGCAGCTGCCATTACCTACGCCACCGCCAATGCGGCCATGTGTTTCCACGGGCTCGGTGTTACGGAACACTACCAGGGCACCTATGCCGTGATGCTGATCGCCGACCTGGCCATGCTGACCGGCAACGTGGGCAAGCGGGGTTGTGGTGTGAATCCGCTCCGTGGCCAAAACAACGTACAGGGCATGGCAGACATGGGTGTGCAACCCTACCAGGGGGCCGGCTACCTGCCGGTGGAAGACCCGGAGATCATCAAAAAATACGAACAGTTTTACGGCCGGCCCATGCCGACCAAATCGGGCTTTACCATCCCGCAGATGTACAACGCCGCCCTCGACGGCAAACTGAAGGCCCTCTGGCTGACCGGCGAGGATGTGGTGCAAAGCGATCCGAACACCGCCAGGGTGATCAAAGCCCTGCAAGCGATGGACCTGCTGGTGGTACAGGAGATCTTCGAAACCGAGACTACTAAATACGCCCATGTGGTGTTGCCGGGCGCCTCCTTCCTCGAAAAAGAGGGCACCTTCACCAACGGCGAACGCCGCATCCAGCGGGTGCAGAAAGTGGTGGAACCGGTCGGTGAAAGCAAGCCCGACGGACAGATCTATGTGGAAATGATGAACCGGCTGGGTTACGAGCAACCGCCTTATTCCGCTAAAACTGCACTGGAAGAAATCCGTCAGATCGTGCCCTTCTTTGCAGGTGTGAAGTGGGAAGAACTGGGCGACAACGGCAAGCAATGGCCCGTCAAACCCGATGGCACCGGAACGGAAGTGCTCCACACCGAATCCTTTAAACTCGGCAAAGGCCGCCTCTTGTTTGAGGATTTTGTCGAGACGAAAGAAATTCTCGACCACCAGAACGACTATCCCTTCATCCTGACCACCAACAGGGTTTTGGAACACTACAATGCCGGTACCATGACCCGCCGGACACCCAACGCCGAACTGGTCAGGGAGGACATCCTCATGATCAATCCGGTGGACGCCGCCAACAACGCCATCTCCGACGGTGACCTCGTGAGGGTGGAGTCGGCCCGTGGGTATGTGAATGTTCATGCCAGGGTCACCGATGAGGTGAAACCAGGCGTGCTCAGCAGTACCTTCCACTTCCCGGAGATCATGATCAACCTGGTGACCAGCGACGTACACGACACCATTGCCGACTGCCCGGAGTACAAAGTGGTGTGCGTCAGGATTAGGAAGGTGAGGAACTGAGTCCCGACATTCGTCGGGAGAGGAACTGAGGAATTGAAGAACTGAGGAATTGAGGAATTGAGTCCCGACATTCGTCGGGAGAGAAATTGAGGAATTGAGGAACTGAGGAACTGAGGAATTGAGGAACTGAGGAATTGAGGAACTGAGGAATTGAGGAACTGAGGAATTTGTGATTAAACTATCAAAAAGACCATTTGCGAAACTCCTGGCCCCGGGGCTGTCTGCCTTGGGGCTTGTTCTGTTTCTTTTGCTTCCGGGGGCCTGGTCTCAGGAGCAGAATATGCCTCGTTCGCCGTCAGGTATCCGGCTGGACACCTCGGGATTTGATTCTCTGAGGGCGGTTCTCGATTATTCTACTGACCTGGTTGAGAAGCCCGACAAGCCGGCTCCTGCCAAAGAGGAGTCCAGCGGTTTTTTTGAAGGTCTGAACGCTGCGGCCAAGGTGTTTTTTATCCTGTTTCTGATAGGGTTGATTGTGCTGTTCATCTGGATCATTGCCGAGCAGTTTTCCAAACCTTCGGACAAAAAGGTAACCACGCTTTTCGATGAAGCCCACGTGGATCAACTCGAGGAGAACCTGCCGGAAGCGGATTTGCTTTCTCCACTCGAGCAGGCCCTTGCCGCAGGCGACTACAACCTTGCCGTCAGGCTGCTGTTTCTCAGCTATTTGAAAGAATTGATCTTGAAAGGCCGCATTGAATGGCGCCAGGACAAAACGAACGGGGAGTACCTTTCGGAACTCCGGGGAACGGATAACTTTGACGAATTTGCCCGGCTGACGCTGGTCTTTGAGCGGGTGTGGTACGGCAAGGCAACGCTTTCAAGGGCGCAGTACGACCAAATAGCACAACAATTCAAAATCGCAACGAGCAGGATTTGACAGTCTATGGCAAATAAGTCCAGCATATCGGGTACGGTCTATTTTTTGGTCATTTTGGTGGCCTTTGCCGTTTTTCTCTTCGTAATGTGGAGCCCCCAGGGATCCCCGAAGTATTTCAACTGGTGGCCCGACTATTCGGCAAGCTCCACCCAGCCCTATGGCTGTCTTTCCCTCGCCCACTTTTTGCAGAACACTTACGGTGAGGACTCGCTGGTGGTCTTCGACAACGGAATTGTAGGTTTACCGAAGGCAGGAAAAGACAGGGGGGCGTACCTGTTCATCGGGCAGGGAATGTACGAAGAGGAGGTGTTCCTGGATTCCCTGTTGAGCTTTGTGGAAGCCGGGAACGAAGCCCTGATTCTGGCCGAGACCTTTTCTTTTGAATTCCTGGACCGGCTTCTTCTTCAGAAATGTGACTGGCTGGGTGACTATTACGAATACATTGATAGCTATGAGGACGAGGTGCTCTATGATTCTCTTTACAATGAAACACCTGATAAAGAGCTTGTTAAATCTTCCGATATCTGGGAAGACTATGCTGTTAACGGCTCGTCGGTAAAACTGAGTCTGGTGGGGCCGGAAGGCCGGGAAACAGTTGAATGTGAGTTGCAGAAGCTGTTTAAAAACGAGCCTTCGTCCTACTCTTTTGAGTTTATCCGGGAGGAGCTGTTGTGTGATTCTGCCGGGAATTTTCAGGTGCTCGGATACCTCAACGACAGCCTCATCAATTTTCTCCGGTTTGAGCTGGGCCGGGGCCACCTCTACCTGAATACCTCACCATTGGCCTTTGCCAATCATCCGGTTCTGCACGGCCAGACACTTCCCTATGTGCAGCAAGTCTTCTCGATGATATCCCCCGGGAAGATATTTTGGGATCAGACCGATCATTACTCTTATACTTCCGTCGGAAACCGGTTTACCTGGCGTGAGGGGCCGTTGCACTATGTGCTTTCACAGCCCCCGCTGGCCATTGCATGGTACATCCTGCTGGCCCTGGCGATACTGTTTTTGATCTTCCGGGCCAAACGGCGGCAGCGCGTCATACCGGTGCTGGAGGCCAACACCAACACCTCCCTGGAGTTCATTGAGAACATCGGCCGCCTGTACTTTATGTCAGAAGATTACCGCCACTTGCTCCTGCTGAAGATGCAGATGTTTTTGTCCCATGTTCGCAACCAATACCGATTGCCGACCAACCGGCTCGACGAGCATTTTGTGCAAAAGCTGGCTTTGCGCTCCGGTGTTGAAACCGGCATCATCGAAAACATCCTGCTGATCCATGGAAATGTGGACAACTCCAGGTTCGTTTCACAAAGTACCTTGCTGCGGTTTCATCAATTGATGGATACATTTTACCGGCAAAGCCGTTGATGCAGGATTTTCGAAACAATTGGCAGGTGGCCGTTGTTGGTGAGGGTCAGTATTTTTGCCACATTTCAACTCAAGCACAACAAGCATTCAAACAATGAACAAAGCATTCTTCCTGCTTCTTCCCGCTTTTATTTTCTTCGCAAACAATGAGATTCAGGCACAGAACAATGTCTGGAAAACCTTGTCAAAGCTCACCTACAAAAAACAGTACGACGAGATGCTCGGCTTCAAAGTGGATGTGCCGGTATTCAGCGATGAGATCAAAAAGCTGGAAGGCAAGGAGGTGGTCATTCAGGGTTACATCATTCCTGTGGAAGGTTACAAAAGCCACAAGGAATTCATCTTCTCCGCATATCCTTACAACATGTGTTTCTTTTGCGGTGGTGCCGGCCCGGAAACGGTCATGGAAGTCGTTGCGAAAAAGCCGGTTCCGTACACCGCTGATCCCATCAAATTGAAAGGAAGGCTGGAATTGAACGCCACCGACATCAACCGCCTGATGTATGCCCTCCGCGATGCCGAATTGGTGGAGTGATCACCGGGTTTCCGTTTTTGGTACCGGCTTCTGCCCGGCAATACTGGCTGTTTTGATGATGTGTTCCACTTCCTGGAGGTAGTTTCTCTTGTCTTTCCCTGGAGCAAAGACGTAACCGTACAGCACATAGAGCTGGCCGTTTTTCTCATCCAGCACTTCGTAACAGACAAAGGGCCCTCCCTTGAAGTCGTTGTCCATTTCCCAGATGCCTCGACCCACTACGGTGTATTTGTCGTCGAAGGTGGTAGTTTCAAGGAGCAAGGGCAGGTTCACATCATCCACCTGCATTTTGGAGTCCACAATCCATGAACTGATAAGGGTGCCCAGTTCGTTGATGATGGTTTTCATCCCTTCTTTGGTCAATTGCTTTTTGCTGGTGTAGGGTCTTTTGTGGATGATGAGGCCGATATGGGCATCACGCACATCCCTTCTCAGCCAGATGGCATCGAGGTTGGTATTGTTCTTTGCCTTTTTGAAATCTCCGGGAATTCGGATTTCCAATCCGAACTGGCCGCGTATATCAGCATTGAGTTTGTAATTCTGGTCGGCCTGGTAAACCGTCGCCTCGATTATTTCTTTGTCTTCATCATTTATTCGCTTCGCAACAACGGGGAAATGGGAAGCGATGCATTCTGCCAGTTTTTCCTCCCCGTACCCAACCACATAAAAGATGGTTTGATTCCGGGCCCATTTGTCCCTGCCTACCACCACCGAACAGCCCTTGTCACGTTTGATCTGTTCGAGTTTCCGGTCACCCAGGTCGTTTCTGATCATCCGGGCTGTAGCCTCATCGGGGTCGTTCATGTCAGCCACCAGCAATATCATTCTGAACTCCTTTCTGGAGCCGCGCTTCACAAAGGCTTGAGGGGTAAAATGGGTGATGTCGAAAATGGCTTCCGGCTGGGGCGTGAGGATATACGGACCGGCGAAATAATAGTAAAAAGTGTCACCCACAGGGCCGTTCCACAGTGCTGAGTCAGAAACTACAAGAATCTGATTCACCCTCCCAAATGCGTATGTTTCGATACCCCCTGTCTTCAGCGGTCGCTCCTTCTTGTCTGCTGTGCAGGCGCTCAGGATAACAGCGAGGAACAGAAAGGTCTTCAGGAATTTATACATCAGGTTCTTTTTTGCAAATTTAGGAATTCGGCATCCACAATGATTGAAGCAGGAACAAGATGCTGCGCAAAATGGTTTTGGTGCGATAAACCCAGGTAAATTAAGCCTCAGCGGGCAAGGTCGGACTCAACCCGGATGCCCCGTTTATGCAGCTCTTCCACAAACCAGTACCAGGGCGCTTGCAGCTTGTCGCCGGTTTCGGTGTCGCACCTGAAAAAGAGGGTGTAAAGGGCAATGTCAATTGCTGGATCTGCCACCAGGGCCTCCAGCCTGGCAGCTGCCAATTCAGTTTTTTTACGAAGGTGGTGCAAGCGCCAGATGTGGTACGCCTCATCGTGCCGCTCGATGATCGTCAGTAGCCTTTCATCTTTGACGTACGCTTCGAGAAATTGCCTGGCCAGCAGTCCGTGATGCAGTTTTGAAGCTCCGTTCTTCATCCGCTCAAATTCCAGGTATTTGAAGGTGTCGTGGGTAATGGCCAACAGGCGAAGGTCTCTGAAAATCTCCTTGTCAAAATCAAATGCCTGAATGTTTTTCAGAACTTCAATCACATGCAAACCAACCAGGCCTTCCGGGTGTCCGAATCTCGGTTTGCCCCAATTAAAACCCCGGTGAAACTCGGGGAGGCTCAACAACTGTCTTTCCAGATCGTCCTCAGGGTCAATCAATTTGGAAAAGTCCGTTTGGCGGGAAGCATTCAATTTTGCGGGTCTGGTCATGAGGCCTGGCGCTGTGGACGTTCACCGTTAAGTTGAGGTTAAAGCAACTGTGTGAAAATCTTTGAGCGTAATTCATCGTTTCTTTTGCTCAAAATAAGCAAGAATCGTTCTAACCATTTACAAGCCTTTCACCTGATAAATTGATGAAGATGAAAAAGTACCTGGAACTCATCGCTGCCGGAGCTGCCGGAAGCATTTTTACCCTGATCGCATTTCTCACCTTCTTTCCTCAGTTTTCTTCGCCTGACGAAGTATCGGGACAGGTTCCGGCAACAGAATTGGAGCAGGTACCGGTTCGCCTCGTGAATCACGTCAATGAACCGAAAGGCACCGGCTTCAATGTGCCCTTTGATTTTTCGGAGGCTGCTGCCGAAGCTAGCCCGGCAGTGGTCCACATCAAATCAACCGTCGCCCCGGCACAGAATGGGAAAAGCAACGACCCCTGGTCCTTGTTTTTTGGCGGTGACGACCCGTGGGGCAATCCCTTCTTTGGTTTTGACCGGCCCCGTTCCGGAACGGGCTCCGGTGTCATCTACACCACCGATGGTTACATCATCACCAACAACCACGTCATTGCCGATGCTACGGAAATTGAAGTCACCACCATGGACAACCGGGTTTTTCAGGCGCAGGTAGTCGGCACCTACCCCGACGGCGACCTTGCGGTGTTGAAAATCAATGCCCGCAACCTGCCCACCCTCCGGCTGGCTGATTCTGACAGGGCCCTGGTTGGCGAATGGGTGCTGGCCATCGGCAATCCACTGGAACTGAACTCAACGGTAACTGCGGGCATCATCAGCGCCAAAGGCCGAGACCTCAACATCATCAGGGGGCAGGCTCCCATCGAGAGCTTCATCCAGACCGATGCGGCTGTCAACCCCGGCAACAGCGGCGGTGCGCTGGTGGATGCACAAGGACGCTTGCTGGGCATCAACACCGCCATTGCGACGAAAACAGGCTATTACGAGGGATACTCCTTTGCCATCCCCATCAACCTGGCCCGAAAGATCGTTGACGACATCATCGAGAACGGCAGCTACGAACGAGGTTTTCTCGGCATTAACATTGCTGATTTGGATAATGAAACCGCCAAAGAACTCAACCTTGGCATCAATCAGGGTGTTCTTGTTGATAGCGTCGTAGATGGCGGCGCTGCCCAATATGCCGGCATCCTCCCCAACGATGTGATTGTCGAAGCAAATGGGAAACAGGTGAGGGCCACCCCGGATTTACTGGAGGTGGTGGGTGGCCTCAAAGCCGGTGATACGGTTAACCTCACCGTGAACCGGGAAGGGGAATTGAAAACCATCCTGGTGCGATTGAAAGCAGCTAACTGACCCCGTGAAGTATTTAAAAAATCCTTAACAATCAATCCGCAACATTTGGATTTTTCATTGGGTTATTCAGCCATAAAGAGACTTGTTTAAAGTTGGTTTTTCGTTTTGTTTTGATGCGTCTGTCTTGCTTTTGCGAGGCAGACGTTTTTCGTTTGTAACGCGCTTATTGGAATGCCAGCTCTTCACTAAAGAATTTATCACAAAGCATTATACTTTAAATAAAAATGTAACACAAAGCTTGCGCAGCGAAGAAAGACCGGGTATTTTAGGGGGCCAAACCCGGAAATACTATGAGAACAACACACACACTTCACCGCGCCTCCGACGGCTTTCTCAGTTTCTTTTATCCTGAAATGTGCCTTGCCTGTGAAACACATCCCCGTGCGCCGGGCGATGTACTCTGTGTCAGGTGCAACGGCACCTTGCCGCTGTTGAATTACCACCGGCAGCGGGAGAATCCGTTTACCATCCGGTTTTGGGGCAGGTTGCCGCTGCATGCCGGTGCTGCCATGATGTTGTTCACCAAAGACAGCCGCGTTCAGCATCTTCTGCACAACCTCAAATACAATGGCCAACGGGAAATAGGTGTGGAACTCGGAAGGAAATTTGGCTGGATGTTGGGGCAGAGCAAAGCCTTTGGCAAGCCCGATGTCATTGTCCCGGTACCATTGCACGAGCGAAAAGAGTGGATGAGAGGCTACAACCAAAGCGCCATGTTTGGCAGCGGCCTGGCCTCCTCGCTGGGTGTTGAGCATCTGCCCAAAGCCATGTTCCGGACGGCCTATACCGAAACACAGACCCGAAAGTCCAGGATTGAAAGGTTGCAAAATGTACGGGATGTGTTTGAAGTCAGGCAAAGGGAGCGCCTGGCAGGAAAGCATGTCTTGCTGGTGGACGATGTGCTCACGACGGGAAGTACACTGGAGGCCTGTGCGCTTAAAATTCTTGAAATTACCGGCACCAGGGTGAGCATGGCCACCATCGCCATTGCCAGTCATTTCTGAATCAAATCAACCTTCAACAAGGGTTCCGACTTTTTCACCCAGAACTATTTTGGCCAGATTGCCTTCTTCGTTGATGTCAAAGACGATGATGGGGATGTTGTTTTCCCTGCAAAGGGTAAAGGCTGTCATGTCCATTACAGCAAGGCCGAGAGAGATGACGCTTGCAAAAGTGAGGTGGTCGAATTTGGTGGCTTCCGGGTCCTTTTCGGGGTCGGCGGTGTAAATGCCATCCACCCGGGTGCCTTTGAGAATGACGTCGGCATCAATTTCACTGGCGCGAAGTGCTGCCGCTGAGTCAGTGGTAAAGTAAGGGCTGCCGGTGCCGGCGGAGAAAATGACCACCCTGCCTTTTTCAAGGTGGCGGATGGCCCGGCGACGAATATACGGCTCCGCAATCTGTTTCATCTCAATGGCAGAGATCAGGCGGGTGTAAACACCTTTGCCCTCGAGGGTGCTTTGCAGTGCCATGCTGTTGATGACGGTGGCCAGCATGCCCATGTAATCGCCTTGCACCCGCTCGATACCGGACCGCTCAGCCTGAAGCCCCCGGAAAATATTGCCGCCGCCAAGCACTATGGCCACTTCCACACCCAATTCCACCAATTCTTTGATTTGATCGGAATAGTGGTCCAGCATGGAAGGGTCAATACCGAAATTCTGGGAACCCATCAGGCTCTCGCCGCTGAGCTTCAGAAGAATGCGCTTGTATTTAACGGCCATTTGATCGTGCTTTTGAGCGATAAAAGTAATGCGATTGGCAAGGACATAAAAAAAGGCGAATTAATTGCTTAATTCGCCTTTATCTTCAATGGGAGCTTATCCCAGTTCTATGTGCTTGAACCCTGTAACGGTCAGGTCTTTGTCGAGTGACTGCAAGTATTCTCTGACAGTCATTTTGTTGTCTCTGACAAACGCCTGGTTCAGCAGGGTGTTTTCCTTGTAGAATTTATTGAGCTTGCCCATGGCGATCTTCTCGATGATCTGTTCGGGCTTGCCTTCCTGACGGGCCTGCTCTTTTCCGATTTCAATTTCTTTTTCAACAACGTCAGCAGGAACGTCGTCTTTGTCAACAGCTACAGGGCGCATGGCAGCTACCTGCATGGCCACTGAGCGGCCGGCCTCGAAGAATTCCTCACTTGCTTTGTTCAGGCCAACGAGGACACCGGCGCGGTTGCCCATGTGAATGTAGGGGCAAACCATTTCGGCTTCAAGGCGCTCATAACCGGCAAGTTCAATTTTCTCGCCAATTACGCCTACCTGCTCGATGATTTTTTCTCCAATGGTAATTCCATCGTACGGAAGCGCAAGAGCCTCCTCAGCAGTGGCGGGAAAATGTTGCAGGGCAATTTTGGCGAAGTCCGTTGCCAGGTTCACAAAGCCTTCGTTTTTGGCCACAAAGTCTGTCTCAGAGCTCAAGCGAACGATAACACCTTTTTTCTTGTCGTCAGAAACAAGGGCGATTACGGCTCCTTCTTTTGCTTCGCGCTCCGCGCGCTTCACAGAGAGTTTCTGGCCTTTTTTACGAAGAATTTCAACGGCTTTATCAATATCCCCTTCTGATTCCTGAAGGGCTTTTTTACAATCCATCATGCCGGCTCCGGTCATTTCGCGGAGCTTCTTGACATCAGCAGCTGTAAACATGGTAGTAATTGGGTTTTGAATTGTTAAAGGGTGAGACGGTCGTTTCACCAGCGACCATCTTTTTGCGTCGGAAAATTATTCCTCAGTTGCCGGCTTCTCCTCGGCGGCAGCAGCTTTTTCCATCTCCTTGTTTTTCTCGCGCTCCTGCAGGCCTTCTTTGACGGCCTCTGCCAGGTAATTGACGATCATGGCAACCGACTTGGAAGCATCGTCGTTGGCAGGGATCGGGAAATCCACCAGGGTAGGATCTGAGTTGGTGTCCACCATGGCGATGGTGCGCAGACCGAGCTTGTTGGCTTCGGCAATGGCGATGTGCTCATGCACGATGTCCACCACGAAGATAGCAGCCGGCAGGCGGCCCATGTTTTCAATACCACCGAGGACCTTCATCAGTTTCTGGCGTTCGCGCTCCAGGGTCAGTTTTTCCTTTTTGGTCATTGCCTGGCCGGCATCACCGGTCAGCATCCGCTCGATGTTCTGCATTTTGCGAACGGAGCGCTTAATGGTCGCAAAGTTGGTGAGCATGCCACCCAGCCAGCGGTCTGTCACATAAGGCATGCCCACGCTTTGAGCAGCGTTGGCCACGATTTCACGGGCTTGCTTTTTGGTGGCTACAAAGAGGATCTTTTTGCCTGAACGGGCAATTGAACGCATGGCGTTGGCCGCACGGTCGAGGCTTTCGAGCGTTCTGTTCAGGTCAATGATATGGATGCCTTTGCGCTCCATGAAGATATATGGAGCCATTTTGGGGTTCCACTTGCGGCGCATGTGGCCAAAGTGTACACCGGCATCGAGCAGGTCTTTATAAGTAGGTTTTGCCATTTTACTATATGGTTAAGTACGGATGCAGTTTTAAGCAGCGCTGACCCAGCGCCAAAGTCGCAACCGACAAAGGTTAACGTTTTGAGAACTGGAAGCTCTTTCTTGCTTTGGGCTTGCCGTATTTCTTACGCTCAACCTGACGCGGGTCGCGGGTCAGGAACTTCTTGTCTTTGAGCGGTTTGCGGTAGTCAGCATTGAGCAATACGAGTGCACGGCTGATGGCCATACGCACAGCTTCTGCCTGTCCTTTAAAACCACCTCCATCAACATTGACCTTGATGTCATAGAGGTTTGATTCCAGGTTCACGGTCTTGAACGGGTCCATGATGGAGGCCTGGATATGCACCTGAGGGAAGTACGCTTTGTAGTCCTTTCCGTTCACCAGCACTTTACCTGTTCCTTTGGTAAGGTAAACCCTGGCTACGGCGGCCTTTCTTCTCCCTATGGTATTGATCATTTCCATGTTTGAAAATCTTTAGCCGTTTGTGTCGGGCCTTCGGCCCAACCGGGATGATTAAAAGTTGAATGGTTCGGGTTTCTGAGCAGCATGCGGGTGTTCATTGCCGGCGTACACAAAAAGTTTTTTGATCATGGCACGGCCCAGTTTGTTCTTGGGCAGCATGCCTTTCACGCCGTTTTCAATAACAGCCTCGGGCTTCCTCTGAAGGAGTTTGGCAGCCGTTTCGCGCCGCTGTCCGCCCGGGTATCCGGTGTAGCGGATGTACTCCTTTTGCTGGAGCTTGTTGCCGGTGAAACGAATCTTCTCTGCATTGATGACGATCACATAATCGCCGGTGTCAACGTGAGGAGTGAATGAAGGCTTGTGCTTGCCGCGAAGTACATGCGCAATGCGTGAAAACAAACGGCCCGCCGTCTGTCCTTCCGCATCCACCACATACCACTTGCGCTCAACCGTCTCCTTCCTGGCTGATTCTGTTTTATAGCTCAAAGTATTCACGGTTCACTGCTTTATTCGGTGATGAAATATTGGTCTGAGAGCCTGTTTAGATTTTCATGCTTGAGCGAAAGTGAGCAAATTTTATTCTGAACGAGGCAAATTTTGTAGGCGGATACGGGTAATCCGGCGAAAAATTTAACGAAGTGCAGGATAAAATTGGCCACTTGCAGCCAAGTAATGAGGATTTAAACAGGCTCTGAATCCTACCCTTTTTCAAAGGCGGCTGCAAAGGTACATTCATTTGTCTTAAAAACAACCCGTTGAAGTGAAAAAGACGAAGGGGGGCGCTCGTAACTCATTGATAAACAGTCGAAATTTCGCCCAAAAATTTTCAACACCCTTTCTTTCGGCTTTCCCGGCTCCCCGGAATTTACCCGAAGGGCCAAAAAAAAACGGCGCCCCGAAAAGAGCACCGCTGTTGGAATGCGTGTTTGCTTTCAGTGAATTCGCTTATTGCCTGATCAGTACCTTTTCGGTAAGCAGTTGCCCGTCGAGGTTGCTGACCAATTGATACATGCCCATCGGCAGGTCATCAACCGGCGGGAGAAGTACATCATGCCTTCCTACAGGTCCTGTGAAAATCCGATTGCCCGTCACGAGTTCTGCTCGCTGAGTTGGCCCAATCAGGCGCTGACTTCAAGTCAGCTCCTGAATTATACCCAAGTCGAAGTAGTTTGGGAAAATTTCAGCTTTGAACTTCAGGAGGGGCTGGGAGTTTGGGCGGCTTTGCCGCCCAAACCACTTCGTTTTGAGTATAACCCCTACATCATTTATACCCAGGTCGAAGTAGTTTGGGAAAATTTCAGCTTTGAACTTCGGTAGGGGTTGGAAGGTTGGTCGGCTTCGCCGCCCAAACCACTTCGTTTTGAGTATAAACTAAAAAACAGGAGCAAACCGGAATTAAGAACCTGAGAGGGTCACATGCTGCCAATTGCATGCGCTTCAATTTGCACTTCACTAAAGTTGAAACAGTTGGTTGCTAAATGCACGGATTGCATCGATCATCTTGTAACCTGCTGTTTCCAACTGCAGGATTGTTCAGGCATGAAAAATGCCATAGTACCGGTTGAATCAAAATAGCTTAATTGAACATGGCTTTCAGATATTTTCTCTTCTTCTCGATGTTCGCACTATTTGCATGCAACTCGGAGCCGGTTCCCGGAAAAGACCAACCCGAAAGCCAGGCGGCCAGGGTAGTGCAAGCGAGTACCCAAAGTGCTTCCTCCATCGGCACTCGCTCCGCAACGGAGATGGTTGCCGCAGGCTACAAACGCTATGGCGTGGAAAAGGGCGTCCTCTACTACCGCCTCGATGGGGCCGTAAAGGGCACCGAAACCATTTACTTCGACCACTGGGGGTGGCGAGAGGCCAAATACACCAACACCAAAACCCAGGCGGGCACTTTTCGGGAAGAGACCAACAAAGTAACTTACCTCGACGGCGAAAAGCGCTACGAGTACGACCCCGCCACCAACACCGCCAACTGGTTCGAAAGTCCACAGATTGCCGAAGCTGAAAAAAAATACGGCACCAAAGACATGACCATCGTTGGTGATGAAATGATCAAAAAAATGGGCGGGCAAAAGGTCCGAACCGAAGAGTTCGCCGGTGTGAAGTGCGATGTATGGGAAATAGACCGCTACAAAACCACCCTGTGGATGTGGAAAGGCATCACCCTCAAAGAACGCTCAAAGCTGGACAATATCCCCGTGGGCCGAACTTGTCTCATCATTGACCGGAACAAGGCCATTCCCGAAGAAAAGATTACCGTTCCGGAAAATGCAGTAGTGGTGAAATCGGGTTAATCGGGGGGGGACTGGAATAAACAGCATGGCAGATCTTGTAATCACTCACATCCGTCACATCCCCACACCCCACGTCCTTCACAAAGTCTCATCGTCACAAAGTCACTTCATTACAACCGGCAGCCTGACAGCAGATGGATATTGCGCCGAATGGTGAATGACATTGTGAGCAATAATCGCTTTGGATTCGTTGTAGTTGTCTCCGCCGGTGTTCAGGTTTCTGACGAACCTCGGAAAGTTGCTGCTCGAGATTTCGATCCTGATCTGGTGGCCCTTTTCAAAGTAGTTGCTGGTGGTCATCAACGGCAGTTCAAGCTTGTACACCTTTCCTTCTTCCATAAACACCTCTTTGTCGTAGCCTTCCCGGTAGCGTACCCGCTGGATGGTTTCGTCCAGGTTGTAGGCTGTGCCGTCGGGATACACATCTATGAGCTTGATGGTGAAGTCAGTGTCTTTTACGTCGGAAGAGACGTAGAGGGTTGTCTCGATGAATCCGGTCACTTCCACACCTTCTTCCAGGGGCGGGGTGGAGTAAACCAGCACGTCCTGCCGGGCCTCGTTTGCTCTTTGATCAAAGGCTCCACCCTCGATGGCATTGCCGGTGCAGCAAACGTTGCCACCCAGCGAAGGCACCGGGTTCATGGGGTCGTATGTGAATTTATCCGAAGGTGAATCAGCTGGAGGCGGGCTGGTGCTCAGGCTGCCGTCGCCGTACATGGTGTTGGCCATGCCGGTGCTGTTGAGGTAGTAGGTGGTCATCTCCACATTTTCCGGGGGGAAGGTTTCCGAACGCTGCCATTTGTTGGAGCCCATGGTGTAGTACTGCACCCTGGGGAGCTTTTCAGGGTAGCCGTTGTTTTCTCCTTTCAGGAAATGGTCGAACCAGCCATAGATGATTTCGTCGTAATTCAGGCGGGCGTCACCCACGTTCCGTTGGCCGACGATGGTGTTCTCTGTGGCACTGGTGTATCGGCAGTGCAGGGTGGGGGCAATGACCAGGTACTGATTGTCCCGCACTTCCGGGTCTTCGGCATTGTGACGCACATGGTTGAACAACTCGATGTTGGGGCCGATGGACACATCGTACCAGGAGCAGAACCAGAAACCGGGCACCCCAAATGGCATGTCGTCGTGGTAAAGCCCACCCTGAAACCATTCCGGATCATTGGGCTTGCGGCGGATCATCTTGTCGTAAATTTCCCTTTTCCCATGGATGTTTTGAAGGATGTCAGAAACGGGCAGGTGAGCCAGGGCTTTGGCCATGTCCACCGGAGGATTTTCGGGGGCCAGGTCGTAAAAACGGCTGATGCGGATGAGGTCTTCCTGGGTGGCACCAGCGGGGATGCGGGGTTTGAATTTGTCGTGCTCCACACCGTACAGCCAGGCGAAAAAGAGCATTTGCTCAGCGCCGCCCCGGTACCAGTTGCCCTGTTCGTAAAAGCGGCCCACTTTTCCAACGCCGGCGCCGTAGCCCATGGGCACCATGGCGGCATGGGCAGGGTGGTCGAGCGAGGCCACACCCATTTGCCACTCAGCGGTGGAGGAGCAGCCCCAGGTGCCAATCCTGCCGTTGCACCAGGGCTGGTTCTGCAGCCAGGTGAAGGCGTCGTAACCGTCGGTGAGGGGCACGCCAAGGATGTCCCACTCCCCTTCGCTGAAATAGCGCCCCCGTTCGTTCTGGATGACGTAGGCGTAGCCCTGCTCCACGGCTTTGAGGGCCGACTGAAGGTGCCGGGTTCGCATTTTGCCATCTTGCCAGGTGTTGAAGTTGTAAGGCGTGCGGACAAAGATGACCGGCACCGGTTCATCGGTTTTCGGCCGGTAGATGTCGGTGCAAAGCCGTATGCCGTCGCGCATGGGCATCATTACCTTCTGGTCAACAATGGCTTTTTCCTGCAACTGGAGCCACACTTCCGGCAAGGGCGCCTGCTGCCCGAATGCCCATTTGCCGAAGGAAAGAAATGCGAGAAGGAAAAAGGAAAAACGAATATGCTGCTTCATGGCCGTTTTGATTTTGTGAATGAGGGGCCACAAGTTAGTTTTTTAACTGAAGTCGGCACAATCAAATAAACCCGCCGGTATTGTGAAGCTTGACTCGGGTGAGTAGTTTGTTGGTTTAGAGGGGTTTAGAGAGGTTTCCGTATCAGGTTGCAACTTCCAGTTGCGGCCTGAATTATCCCACTCCCGATCCCGTCCCGATCACGAAGAAATTCGGGACGGGATTCGGGAGTCTCGGGATTTCCTCTCACAGAGCCCACAGCGAACACAGAGAAAAACCTCCGTGGGCTCCGTGGGTTCCGTGTGAGGCCTTATCAGGTTGCAACTTTCAGTTGCGGCCTGAATTATCCAACGTTTCCTCTTGGCTCCTGTTTTCAGCTTCTTTTGCATTGGATATTAATTCAGGAGCTGACTGGAAGTCAGCGCCTGATGTCGGTCCAGGCGAAAACATTTGGTTCGCTCCTGTTTCCAACATTTTGCGGGGCTTCGGGTCGGCGCCAGCGGGGTTCCATATCAGGTTGCAACTTTCAGTTGCGGCCTGAATTATCCAACGTTTCCTCTTGGCTTCTGTTTTCAGCTTCTTTTGCATTGGATATTAATTCAGGAGCTGACTGGAAGTCAGCGCCTGATGTCGGTCCAGGCGAAAACAATTGGTTCGCTCCTGTTTCCAAAATTTTGCGGGGCTTCGGGTCGGCGCCAGCGGGGTTCCATATCAGGTTGCAACTTCCGGTTGCGTCCTCAATTGCAAACGCTGGCAGTGGTTCGGAACCCTGCCAGCGTTGGGCGCCCAAAAACCTCCCGGTCCCGTCCCGATCCCGAAAGCTTTCGGGATTCGGGATCGGGAGTCCCGGGAAAAACCTCCCAAAAACACAGAGAAAAATCTCCGTGGGCTTTGCGGTCTGTGTGTGAGGCAGGGTTTGGGTTCTTGTCGGGCATATTTTAAGAGAATCGTATGAATTGGTATTGTGTGCAGTTTTATACTTTTGCCGGCCATGAGACTGCTCAAATACACATTTGCATTATATATCTTCACATTGTCGCTCATCCCTTGTGGCGATGGGGGAGGAGGAATATGGGCATTTGCATTGGAGCATCTTTTCAGTGACGGCATTGAGTTTCATCAGGATTCCGGCAGCACAAATGATTGTGAGGATGATCTTTGCTCGCCGTTTTGCATTTGCAGCTGTTGCTCTTCCACGGTAGATATTCCTGAGAGAATTGATTTCAGTGAGATTACTTACGTTGCGTTCACTGACAACAGGCCAGAGGCCACCACTTCTTTTTTTGCCAGGCTCCTGGTAGCTTCCATCTGGCAGCCCCCCCGTTTTTGTTAATCCGATTTTGCTTTCATCTGCAATTTCCATTCTAACCCGAATTGGATTAACATAATTTCTATTTCATTATGATTGATAATATTATCGCTTATTCGATAAAGAATAAGTTCGTGATAGGGCTGTTGGTGGTGGCCCTTATAGTCTGGGGCTTGTTTTCATTGCGGCAGTTGCCTGTTGATGCGGTCCCCGATATTACCAACAACCAGGTTCAGATCATCACCATCTCTCCGAAGCTTGCCACGATGGAGGTAGAGCAGTTCATCACCACGCCGGTTGAACTTTCACTGCAAAACATTCAGGGCCTTGTTGAAATACGCTCGATCTCGCGTTTTGGCCTGTCGGTGGTAACGGTGGTTTTTGAGGAGAATATGGACATCTATCTCGCCCGGCAGCTTGTGTCGGAGCATTTGGATGATGCCACAGAGAACATCCCGGAAGGATTAGGCACACCTGCCATGGGGCCCATCACCACGGGTCTGGGAGAAATATACCAGTATGTCATCAGGCCTGAAGAGGGGTATGAAGACAAATACTCTCTCACTGATTTACGGACGATACAGGATTGGATCGTGCGCCGGCAGTTGTCGGGCATTGACGGTGTGGTGGAGGTAAACACCATGGGTGGATACCTGAAGCAGTATGAGGTGGCGGTGAACCCCTCGTTGCTGAAGTCAATGGGAATCAGGATAACGGATGTGTTTGAGGCCCTCGAGAACAGCAATGAGAATACGGGAGGAGCCTATATTGAAAAGAACCCGAACACCTATTACATCCGCACCAATGGCATTGCAAGGTCTTTGAAAAACATCGAAAACATTGTAGTGGATGTGCGCAATGGCAGGCCCATTCTGATAAAGGATGTTGCCACGGTGCAATATGGCAAGGCCCCGCGCTACGGCGCTCTGACCCGCGATGGTGCCGAGGCCGTTGGCGGAAGGGTGTTGATGCTCAAAGGGGCCAATTCGGCTGCTGTGACTGAAAGGGTCAAAGCGCGTGTGGAGCAGGTGAAAAAGTCATTGCCCGAAGGGGTGATAATTGAGCCTTATCTGGTGCGCGACAAGCTGGTCAAAACCGCCATCGGCACCGTTGAGAAAAACTTGCTGGAAGGGGGGCTGATCGTCATCTTCATTTTGGTGTTGATGCTGGGTAATTTCAGGGCCGGGCTGATTGTGGCCTCGGTCATTCCGCTCTCCATGCTCTTTGCTGTTTCGATGATGAACGTCTTTGGCATATCGGCCAATCTGATGAGCCTGGGTGCCATTGACTTCGGGCTGATAGTTGACGGAGCGGTGATCATCGTGGAAGCCATAGTACACCGTTTGCAGATCAAACACGCCGGGCAGCGGCTCAGTGTGACCCAAATGGATGAAGAAGTGCGAACGGCAGCGGTCAAGATCAGGTCTTCGGCCGCCTTTGGCGAGGTGATCATCCTGATGGTTTACATCCCCATTCTTGCTTTGGTGGGAATTGAAGGGAAGATGTTCAAGCCCATGGCGCAAACAGTGATGCTCGCCATCAGTGGCGCCCTGATACTGTCACTGACCTATGTGCCCATGATGTCGGCGTGGTTCCTCAACAAAAAGGTGAGCAACAAGCGCACCATTGCCGATCGCATCATAGCTTTCAATCAGCGCCTGTACCTGCCCTTGCTCAATACAGCCTTGCGCTTCAAAACTGCCTTTGTTTTGGCCACTGTGCTGTTGTTTGCCTTCAGCCTGTTCACATTTTCCAGAATGGGAGGGGAATTTATTCCGACCCTGGAAGAAGGCGATCTGGCCATGCAGCACATCCTGCCTCCGGGCACCTCGCTGTCGCAAAGTATTGAGATGTCGAAATTCATTCAGAACAAGCTGCGAAAGGAGTTTCCCGAGATACTGGATGTGGTCACCAACATGGGGGCCGCAGAAATACCAACCGACCCCATGCCGGTGGAGATTGGCGATTACATCCTCATCATGAAACCGAAGGAAGAATGGACTTCTGCTTCTTCCAGACCGGAAATGTTTGAAAAGATTGAAGAATCGCTGAAGGTCATTCCGGGGGTGAACTACGAATTCTCCCAACCCATTCAGATGCGTTTCAATGAACTGATGACGGGTACCCGGGCCGACATCGCCATAAAGCTGTATGGCCAGGACCTGGACTTGCTGTACGAAAAGGCCAAAGAAGCCGAACGGCATATTCGAAAGATACCCGGGGTTGGGACGGTGAATGTGGAGCAAACGGTAGGCATGCCCCAGGTGGTCATCAATTACAAGTATGACAAGATGGCCCAATACGGTCTGAAAGTCAAAAATGTAAACCAGGTTATCAGAATGGCTTTTGCCGGCGAAGCCGCCGGAGTGATTTACGAAGGGGAGCGCCGCTTTGACCTGGTGGTCAGGCTGGATGAAAAATACCGCCGCGATCTGGAGAATATCGAGTTGCTGTATGTGCCCCTCGAAAACGGTTCTCAGGTGCCGTTGCGCGAGGTGGCCGATGTGGAGATACTGAACGCCCCCATGCAAATCTCACGCGACAACACCAACCGCCGGATAGTGATCGGGGTCAACGTGGGGGATACCGACGTGGAAACCCTGGTAGCTGACATTCAAACGGTACTGGACGAAAAGGTGGATTTGCCACCGGGCTATTTCTTCACTTACGGCGGCCAGTTTGAGAACCTCAAAGCTGCCAACGCCCGGCTCCGGGTGGCGGTACCCATTGCGCTGTCCATCATCTTCATTCTGCTCTATTTCACTTTTGGCAGTGTCTCTCAGGCCCTGTTGATCTTCACGGCCATTCCGCTGTCTGCCATTGGCGGGGTGTGGGCACTGGAGTTGCGAGGCATGCCTTTCAGCATCTCAGCGGGCATCGGGTTCATAGCCTTGTTTGGGGTGGCGGTGCTCAATGGCATTGTATTGATCGGTTACTTGAACCGTCTGAAAAAAGAAGGGGTCACCAACCTGACGGAGCGCATCATCAAGGGAACCCTTGTGCGGCTGCGGCCGGTGTTGATGACGGCCTCTGTGGCATCGCTGGGTTTTCTGCCGATGGCCCTGTCAACCTCCGGAGGTGCCGAGGTGCAACGGCCTTTGGCAACGGTGGTGATCGGCGGGCTCATCACAGCCACTTTTCTCACCATGGTGATCCTGCCCATTCTGTACTATTGGCTGGAGCGGTGGAAGGAAAGACGCCGGGATGGCCGGGGTGCTATTAAAGCTGCTGTTGTGATACTGCCTTTGCTCTTTGTGTTGCAGAACGGTTTTGCCCAGGTACAGACACTCAGTCTTGAAAATGCACTGTCAATTGCTGAAAACAACAACCCCTCCGTCAAAGCCGGTGATGCCAGGTTGCAGCAAAGTATGGCATTGCGGAACCTGCCTTACAGCCCGGGCGCTACGGAATTCAGCTACCAGGGAGAGGGGCTGTTTCGGAAAAACAGCGAGTTGGTTCATCAGTTTGGCGTGGTGCAGCAATTCAACAACCCTGCGGTGACAAAGGCACAAAATGCCTTTCAGGAAAACCTGATCGAAAACCGCCTCATCGAGCGGGAGTTGACGCTGGCCGGATTGCGCCTCCAGGTGCGACAAACCTACTACGCACTTCAGCAGAAAAAAGAACTGCGGGGCTTGTACCGTTGGCTGACGGAGATGTACGGCCACTATTATGAAATTGCTCAAAAGCGGGTTCAACTGGGGGCGGCCAACTCACTGGAAACGCTGACCATCCAGTCGGCCATGAACGAGTACTTGCTACTGGAAAAGCAAAATGCAATTGAAATTTCCAGGTTGGAGAAGCAGTTCCGGTTGTTGCTCAATACCCCCGACAGCGTTACCACTGCCGATTCGCTGAAATTGACCCCGCTGACCGGAACCCCTGCCGGAAGGGTCAATACGCTGAGGGCGCAGCTTGCCGAACAACAGGTCAACCTGGAGACAGCCCGTGTGCAGGTGATAAAGTCGGCCCTCAAGCCAAGTCTGATCCTTGGCTATGGCTTTCAGAACTTTTACGAGACCGGCTGGCTCAATGCCGTAACCGCCGGGGTGCGAATTCCACTTTTCAACAAGCCTGTTAAAAAGCGGCTCGAAGCTCAGCAAATGCAAATACAGGCAGCTTTGGCCGGTTGGGAAGCTGAAAAGCTCAATTCCGAAAGTCAGCTGCAGGCTGCCTTGGGTGCCGTACGGATGTATTCCGACGGTGTGGCGTACTACCGGCAGCAACTCGAGGCCATCAATCCGGAAATTGACCGGGTTTCTCAGCTCAATTACCACGCAGGGGAGATCACCTACCTGGAATTGCTCAACACCCTGCAACTGATGGCCAACAACTACCAACGCTACCTGGACCAGTTGCTCGCCTACAACCAGGCGGTGGCTTTTTATCAATTTCTTTCAAACCAGTAAAATCATTCTAAAATGACCATCTATAAATTTTCGATCATCGCGCTTGTTGCCTGTACGGCACTGATCCCGCTTTCTTCTTGTCAAAAAGGCCAGGACGACGATGGCCATGAACCCGGTTCCGAATCGGACGAACACGGCGGGCATGAACACGCAGAAGAAAATGAGGGCGAAACCGTGCATCTTTCCGAAGCCCAGCTAAAGGAAATGAACATCGAACTGGGCAACTTTGAACAGATCAAAGTCAGGGATTTTGTCAATGCTACCGGAATACTCGGTTTGCCACCCAACTCTTTTGCCTCAGTTAGTGCCATTGCTGAAGGCTTTGTTAAAAAAAGCAAGAAGCTGGTCAACGGCGACCGGGTGTACAAAGGTGAAAAACTGGCCGAAGTGGAAAACCCCGATTTTATCGAGCGGCAGCGAGAATACCTCGAAACTGTGGCTGAACTGACCTATCTCCAAAAAGAACTAGAGCGGCAGCAAAAGTTGGTGGAGGCCAATGCAGGGGTGGAGAAAAACCTGCAAAAGCTACAATCGGAAGTAGGTATGAAAACGGCCAGAATGAAAGGCATCGCCAAACAACTGGCTTACTGGGGCATCGATGTGCAAAACCTGACTCCGGAAAACATCGTGGACCACATCAACATCATAGCTCCCATGACGGGTTACATCACCGCAGTCAACATGCACGACGGGATGTATGTCAGCCCGGAAGAGGAGTTGGTGGAGATTGTCAATGATGAGCACTTGCACCTCGAGCTGGACATTTTTGAAAAGGACATTTCAAAAATCAAGGAAGGCCAACGCATCAGTTACACTGTTCCTGCACTGGGTGATAAGGTGTACGATGGGGAAGTACACATCATCGGCAAGCAATTCAACACCGAAAACAAAACGGTGCGCATTCACGGACACCTGATTGGGGAAAGGCCGCCTTTTATCAAAGACCTGTATATCGAAGCCAAAATCTGGCTCAACGACCAGACCGTTGAGGCCGTGCCCGAAGATGCCCTCATCAAAGATGGAAATGATTCTTTTGTTTTCATCACAGACGGCAAAGTGGAAAACGGCGAGATCAACTTCCGCAAACTGATGGTCATACCGGGTGTGAACGACAACGGCTACACAGCCGTAAAACCTCTGCAACCCCTGCCTGAGAACGCCCGGGTGGTAATCAAAGGAGCCTATTTCGTCTATGCCCAGTCAAAAGTGGGTGAACTGGAACACGAGCACTGATTCTGGAACCAGGCAGACAAAGGGGCATTGCCCGGCCCCTTTGTTTTCCTTTTTCCTTCGCCTCCCGAGGTATCGGGATGGGGTGGCAGCCCCCCGGTTACCACCTGCCGCATTGCCACGCAAGTGGCGAAGGCAAAAGCTGAGATAAGCGTCGTCGAAGCCAGGATTAATAGCATTGCCGGGGTGTTTGCCGAAGGAAGAAAAAAAACTTGTTGACAGATCCTTTTCCTCCGGGGAAAAGCAAAAGCACTGCAAATGAAAAAGTTACAACTTGAAATTCCACTTTTATTGCCGGAGGTTCCCGACGAGAAGGATGCCTGTGTAAAGCGAATGATCCATATCCTGGAGGGAAAGAATGGAGTTGAAAAAGTGCATGTGACAAGCGGAGAAACACCTTCGTTGTGTATTCATTACAATCCTGAAATTTTGTCGCTGGACAATGTAAAGGCCATTGCAACGAAGAGCGGGGCAGCGCTTTCGGAGCGCTACAGGCATCGGTTGGTGTACGTGACGGGGGTCCGCCACCAGCGACATGCAAGGCAGGTCAGCGAGGCGCTAAACGCACAACCGGGTGTTTTGGAAGCAGTGGCTACAGTAAGCGGCACGCTGCGCCTGGAATATGACAGCACTGAAACGAGCTGGGAGAAAATTCTGCAGGCCATCGGGGAGGCAGGCCTGACCCTGGTGCCGGAAACCACAGCGCCAGATGCCGAAGCCCAGGCCCATGAGCACGGTGGCATCTTTGGGCAACAAACAGAGTTGATTTTTGCCCTGCTCAGCGGGGGCTTGTTAGGGGCCGGTTTCGGATTGTCGTTCGTGGAGGCTGTGCCGGAGTGGGTGTCCCTGCTCTTTTACATGGGTACTTATTTCTTCGGCGGGTACTTTACTGTCCTCGAGGCTGCACATACGGTGCGAAAGGGAAAATTTGAGATTGATTTTCTCATGCTGGTTGCCGCTGTCGGCGCAGCGGTGCTGGGTGAATGGGCTGAAGGGGGTTTTTTGCTTTTCTTGTTCAGTTTGGGCCATGCCCTGGAACACTACGCCATGCAGAAGGCTAAAAAGTCCATTGCCGCATTGGCGGAACTGGCTCCCGACACTGCTTTTGTGAAACGAAACGGAGACTTGCAGGAAGTGCCCTTGCAGGAGCTGCGGCCCGGTGATGTCATTGTGGTTAAGCCGCATACCAAGATAGCCGCTGACGGAGTGGTCATCAACGGAGAAAGTGCCGTCAATCAGGCGCCCGTAACCGGTGAAAGTGTTCCCGTTGACAAATATCCTTACCCCGATGCCACTGTTGAGGTTAATGAATTGAGAGAGATACCCGATGAACACAGGGTTTTTGCGGGCACCATCAACGGTTCGGGCATGCTGGAGGTAAGGGTGTTGAAAGGGGCCAGAGACAGCACCCTGGCCCGTTTGATCCAACTGGTCAAAGAGGCCGGCACCCAAAAGTCTGCCACCCAGCTTTTCACCGATCGCTTTGAAAAATGGTTTGTACCGGTTGTGCTGGTGTTGGTGGTGTTGCTGTGCTTTGCTTTTTTGATGATCGATGAGCCTTTCAGTAAAAGTTTTTACCGGGCAATGGCCGTACTGGTGGCAGCCTCCCCTTGCGCCCTGGCTATTTCTACACCATCGGCGGTGTTGTCCGGCATTGCCCGGGCAGCACGCCAGGGAGTGTTGGTGAAGGGTGGCGCTCCCCTGGAAGACCTCGGGCAGATCAATGCCATTGCTTTTGACAAAACGGGTACATTGACCGAAGGAAAACCAAAACTGACGGAGGTGCTGCCCTGGAAGGAAAGTACCCGCAGGCAATTGCTCGAAGTTGCGCTGGCCGTGGAATCGCTCAGCGAGCACCCTTTGGCCCGGGCCATCAGCGAAGGGGCAACCGCTGCCCTGGGAAAACAGCCCGCCGGTAAGGCCCGCAACATGCAAGCCCTGACGGGCAGGGGAGTGAGTGCTGATTACCAGGGGCAGAAGGTCTTCATCGGAAACAGAAAACTTTTTGAAGAACAGGAAGGACCCAAACCGCCTGGGGAACTGTTGCAAAAAATGCAAGCGCTTGAAAAACAAGGAAATACAACCATGTTGGTCCGGATGGGTGAGCGATACCTGGGCCTTTTGGCCGTGATGGATATGCCGCGCCCCGAAGCCGCTGCCACTTTGAAAAAACTCCGGAAGATCGGAATCCGCCGAATGGTGATGCTCACCGGTGACAACGAGCGGGTGGCCGGCGCCATAGCACAAAAAATCGGCATTGACGATCCTGCTGGCAACCTGATGCCCGAACAAAAAGTGGCTTTCATTGAAAAATTGCTCAGAGAAGAAGGCAAAGTGGCCATGGTAGGTGACGGTGTGAACGACGCCCCGGCCCTGGCCAAAAGCACCGTCGGAATTGCAATGGGCGCCGCCGGCTCTGACGTGGCCCTTGAAACGGCCGACATCGCCCTGATGAGCGACCGGCTCGAAAACCTGCCCTTTGCCATAGCGCTTAGCCGAAAGGCCCGCACCATTATCCGCCAAAACCTCTGGATGAGCCTCGGCATGGTGGCCATTCTGATACCTCTCACTTTGGCAGGCATTGCAGAAATAGGCCCGGCCGTGGTAGCCCATGAAGGTTCCACATTGGTGGTCGTCTTCAATTCGTTGCGGTTGTTGAATTTCAACCTCAAATCCCGTGAATAAAACACGATTTCCCTCCGTTAAAAACGCCTTTTTGCATTGCACGCATTGATGATTCACAATCCCACTTGATATCGGGTAAGGGAATTCATGCGGACTCCCGGCACTTGCTTAGAGTACGAATTCAAGGAAATTATCCCTGTTCAAAATGTGCCATTCTGCGTTGTCATAAGTCTGAAGCCAGGTCTTCGGTGGGCGCTTCGATTTGGACTTCCATTTTATTTCATAACCTATAAGTCTTCCATCCTTTTCTTCAATATAATCCAATTCAGCTCCACTGTGGGTTCGCCAGAAATAGCGATTAGCATAAAGGCCGTCGTATTCACTTTTTTTGAGTCTTTCTGAAATGAGGAAGTTTTCCCAGAGCGCTCCGATGTCGTTTCGCAGCTGAACGGGGCTGAAATTTTCGATCAATGCATTTCTGATTCCTGTATCGTAGAAGTATATTTTGTCCATCGTCGTCACTTCTTTTCGGAGGTTGCGCTGAAATGAACCCAATCGGAAAATCACAAAAGCTTTCTCCAACAGGTCTATGTAGTTAATGACAGTTTCCCGATTGATTTGAAGTGAGGTTGCCAGTTCATGGATTGAGACCAGGTTGCCGATCTGATATGCCAGGAGCTTGAGCAATTGCCGAAGCTTTTCCGGGTAACGTATATTGGCCAGGGCCAAAACATCCTTGTACAAATAAGCCCCGGTAAGCTCTTCGAGGTATTTTCGCTTATCCTCGTGATTTTCGAATTGCAACACTTCCGGGTACATGCCATATCGCAACCATTCATCGAGCTTTACGCCAAGCTCAAAATTGTTGGCCCCGGTGTATTGCTGCCATTCGCTGACTGAAATTGGAAACAATCTGTAGGTCCAGGTTCTTCCGGTGAGTGGTTCTTTTACCCTGTTGGCCAGGTCGAGAGAAGATGAACCGGTTACGAGTATTTTCAGGTTGGGCAGATGGTCGTGCAGGATTTTCAAATTGATACCGATGTCGGGCACTCTTTGCGCCTCGTCCAGAAACAACAGATCATAACCGCTTACCAGACCCTGCAATTTTTCAAAATCACGGCTTGACAAAACTTCAGGATACGGCGCCTTGTCAGCATTGATTTGTAAATGCCTCCCCGCAACTTTTTTGAGAAGGCTTAGGGCAAGTGTCGTCTTACCCACTTGTCTGGCACCGTACAACACCAATACCTTGTTGCTGCGCTTCATCAAGTCTAAAAGTTTTGGCTCTAATTTGCGGGGAATCATGGCGAATGTATTTCGGGTAAAGCTAAAAAATTCACGGTCAACCATAAATTTTCAAGCGAAATTTTACGGTAAACCATAAATTTTCAAGGTTAAAACCCTGTTTTGAACCGAGAATCGCTCACAATTACCTGTTGTTGCCCTCCGATACAGGCCTTTCCTTTTTTTCTTTAAATTTGGACTTTCCAGCCAATAGCGGATAAGCACAATTACTTCATTCAGCAAGGCCCTGTCAATTTTTTTTCGAAGAATTACCAAAAGCTTGAGTAAGAATACTTGCGCTGATTCCATGAACAGGTGATACCCATTTTCCAAACCGTGGTTTGCATCCTGCAAGCCGGTTTGATTCATTCGCAAATCCATTTGCCATGAGAAATCATCTTTTACCCTTTATCCTCTCATTTTTCACTTTTTTTTCCTTCGGTCAATATGGCTTTGCCCAATGGCACATTTCTGCAACGGGCACCGGACAAACCACCGGCCACATTGCCGACCTTACCATCACCAACCAGGGAGACGAAGCCCGCATTTTTGATTTTGACAATTACCTGATCCCTTCTGACGGCAGCTACCAGGGTTATGTGGTAATTGGCGAGGGCAAGCCCCCCGTCACCGTACCGCCCGGAGGAACAGTGACCGTTCCGTTGGACAATGGCTTCTGTACGGACATCCACAAGCCGCCGGTTCCTGCCGGTGAATCCTTGCCCTGGTACGAAACCTGGGTTTCGCCCGCAGGCACCGGCCCGCCGCCCAAACCCGGTTTTGAACCGGTGGCTGACAGCGGCTGGACCCCCGTGCAGGGCGGTTCACCTAACACAGTGGTTCCGACCTTTCCCGGAACGGATATCCCCCTGCCCTATACCCTGGACTTCAACCAATTTCCGGAAACGGCTGCACCGCTGATCTTTGAAGTGCTGGACCACATCACCAGCACCGTTGATGATATGTACACCCAGGGTACAGTGCCTCAGACGCCGTTCTCCGGCAATCCTGAAAAGGAGCGGGAGGCCCTCATACAACAGTCTTTCTGGATTTACACCTCTTCGCTCAATCCTTCCGACGATGATTATTCCAAAGACGACTTTGCGGAGCGAACCGTAAACCAGTTCACAGAAGCCATGGGAGTGGAAGCGGATGCCATTCCGGCAGCAACACAGGAGCAGCTCAACCAGGGCATCTCCCAGTTTTGGGACGGATTTGAAGCGGTTGGTGTGCAAGCCAAGGTTTTGAAGAAAAAAGACCCGGCAAATGAATTGCCGATCCTCAGTATCAAATGCCCGAAATCCGGTGATGAAGTTCCGGCTCAGGGATTTGAAGTGACCTGGACTTTCACCGATGCCCAGGGCTATGACATCAGCGGGAACTACAACTACACCATCACCGCCACAGCCCTCGACGGCAGCAGCCCGAAAGCCGTGACCATTGAAGGGCTTCAGGGTACCTCAGCCCGGATAGAAGGGCTGCAGGAAGGGCAGTACTACAACATTTCCGTTGCAACGCAATTCAACAACCTGATGATGGGCAACGTGGCTTTCAACATCGCCACGAGCAACATCACCCTCGACAGCCTCATCAAACTGGTGCAACAGATGCAGGAGAAGGTGGCAGGAGCCCGTGCCGAATTGGAAGAAAACAGCCTGGTGAAGGAGGCAAGGCTCATTCAAATGATCATGGACCTGCTTTCAACGCCCGACAAAATCTGGGGTGTGCTGGACAAATGGCTGAAAACGGAAATTGACAAACTGGTGAAAGACCTGACAACCATTGACGACGTCGAGGAGGTGATCAAAACCGTGGAGTTGATCGAAAAACTGATGGACAACCTTAAAAGGATTGACCCCGACAACGCCAGGGATTACGACCGCATCAAAAACAAGTGCAAACGCCTCCGGGAGCATTTCCTGGAACCCGGACAAGATGCGCAGGACCAGTTCAACCGGCTTTATTTGGAACTCACCGCCATGCTGAAAGATTTCAAAGGCTACCTGGGGGACAAAGCCCAGGAATACCTCAAAGAGAAAATTGAATCCACGCTGAAAAAAATGCTCATCAAGAAATTCGGGGAAAAGGCAGCCGGCTCCATGATGTCAGCGGCTATGGACCTGGCCAACTTCGTGGACGCCCTCATCAAAAAGGGCAACCTGGAGGAGGCCCGGGTGATGTACCACCTGCTCTTCTTCGAAATGATGAAGCGGACATACAAGCATCCCAAATGGCGCATTGATGACAATTACAATGATCACTCCGACCCACACCGTATCGTTTGGAAATACTGCAGTGACGTCAACGGTAAAACCGTCACACTCCGGGCTTATGTGAAGTGCTGGGAGCAAAAACCCGGAAGCAGCACACCCGGTGAAGGCCAGTTTGGCGATCCGAAACCGGTGAATTTCGAGGGGGGGCAGGCCACATTGACCAAAACCAACTTCACCAGCGATTGCCAGGGCCAGTGTGCTTTCAAGTACAAACTGGACATTGCCCACCTGCGCCGGCAGGCCGGAGGCTGTGAGAAAGCCTACCTCTACATCGAAGCCACCGCAAACGGACACGTCTTCCCGCTGGTGTACATCGGAACTTACAAGCCGTAAAAACCCTGTATTATGAAACCTTTTCTTCGCAATTCAATCGCAATTTGTCTTTTACTTCTCTCAATGGATTTGCCGGTCATGGGGCAGCTCTACAGCCGGGCTTCCGGAACCGGCAAATCCACCGGAGAGATAGCCCGGATATTGGTTACCAATACTGACAGTGTTCCTGTCGTCCTCGCTGCGCAAACGGTTTACATCCCTTCCGATGGGGATCACCAGGGCTATGTGGGCCGCATACCCGGCGGGGTGCTGGTGGATGCCGGCGACCAGGTTTCGGTCAGCGTGACGGGCTATTGCATTCACCCGGACCGCCCGCCGGCACCTTCGGGCTACGAACTGCCGCCACTGGCAGAGTGGGTACCCGTGGGAGTGGCCGTGTCAGAGCCCGGCCGTCCGCCCCGTCTGGAAAAAGAAGTGTTCCTCGCTACCGCAATACCGGTTGACCGCTATGGCGATGACGACATGGACGAGCTGAAATCTTCATCGGTGTTCAGACCCTGGAAAGAGACCCCTGACGGCCCCCTGCCCACCTGGCCGGGCACCGTCCATCCCGTTGGCGGAACCGTCAACCTCGACAAGAGCCCTGAAATAGTGGCCCCGCTGGTGGTGGCAGTCGTGGAGGCGGTGGAAGACGCCGCCGATGAGATGATTCGAAATGAGGAGGTGTCCACGCCTTACTCCGGCTATTCCTCCAAAGAGCGTGAGACGCTCGTCCAGCATACATTGTGGATATACATGTCATTGCTCACCGGTGAGCGCTACTCCCGCGATGATTTCAGCAACAACGTGTACAACCAGCTCGGCAGCACCGCCACGTTGCCGAAGGAAGAAAAAGAGAACGTGGAAACAGGCATCGTGGAATTCTGGAATGCCTTTGAAGCCACCGGCGTGAAAGCAAAAGTGCTGGTGAAAAACTGATTCGCTCAAAAGAGCTGTCTCTCAACCTGTTGCCTTCAACCATAACCCGCAATAAAATGAAACGATTTATACTAAGCATATCCATGTCGTTGGTCCTTTTCGTCGGCCTGCCGGCCAACAACCCCGCAGCTTTTCACCACACCGGCAATGCCGACACCATCCCTCCGCCCTGGGACCGTGTGCACCTCACCGGAGCGGACATGAAGCCCGGCTTCGTGCTGCTGCATCCCACGAAGAAATACCCCGTTTTGCCCATCATTGGCGGTGCGGTAGTGGGTGGCGGGCTCGTCTGGTTCCTCACCCGGGATGGAGGAGGAGAAGGCACCCTGCTGGTGCCCCATGACGATGCTGTGAGCATTGCCTGCGGTGTAAGCACCACCACCCTGAATGTTTTGCAAAACGACGAGGGCGATGGCCTGAAGGTGGTCTCGGTCTCCCCACCGGCAGGCATTGAGGTTATCATCAACGGCGACATCCTCACCGTCAGCGGCATCGGTCCGGCGAGCTTCACATTTAGCTATTCAGTGGAAGACGCAACTGGAAAAGTATTGTCAGCCAATGTTTCCATTTCTGTAATCGATAACCAGGCACCTGTTTTGACCTGCCCGGCAGATGTGAGTGTGGATTGCAGCAGTGAGTTGGGGGTGAATGAAACAGGAATGGCCACCGCCACGGATGCCTGTGCCGGTGACCAGCTTTCCATCAATTGGCAAGATGATATGAGCGGTCTGACGGGCTGCGGCAATTCGGGTACCCTCATCCGGACGTTTTCTGTTGAAGACCCTTCGGGAAACTCCAGCCAGTGCAGTCAGGTGATTACAGTGCTGACAGATGAGCAGCCACCTTCCATTGCTTGTCCTCCTGATGCAGGCGTTCCTTGTTTGAACTTTGCGGACCCCAAGACCATTGGATTCCCTGGAGTCAGTGATAATTGCACACAATTTCCCGACAGGAGTTGGCAAGACGATACCTCCGGGTTAACGGGCTGTGGCGGAACCGGAACCATGATAAGAACATGGACAGCGGAAGATGACTGTGGGAATACGAGCTCCTGCACACAAGTTATCACCGTTGAAGGGGAGCAACCTGAGATAACTTGCCCATCTAATACAACAATCGACTGTGACCAGAACCCGGTTACTGACATTACGGGGGAGGCGGAAGTTGCAGGGTTTTGTCCAACCTCTTTCAATATCACCTACGAGGACGATCCGGCTGGATTGACGAATTGTAGTGGAACGGGAGACTTGATTCGCACCTGGACGGCTTCTGACACTTGCGGGAACGCTGTTTCTTGTAATCAAACCATCACCATCATAGACGAAACACCCCCCACCATCACCTGCCCGCCAACTACCACGGCTGCGTGCAGTGGCACCCCGGCTCCCGATCCATCGGCCACCGGTTTTCCCGAAGGGGAAGACAATTGCAGCGCTGACCTGAGTTACAATTACGAGGACGACGCCAGCGGTGTGACCAATTGCGAAGGCGACCTGCTGCGCACCTGGACCGCCACCGACGAATGTGGCAATTCCACCACCTGCGAGCAAACGATTACCATGGAACCCGGCGTGGCCCCGGAGATCACCTGCCCGGCTACAATGACGGTTGAGTGCAATGTGGTGCCGGATCCCGCCGTCACCGGTGAAGCCATGGCCACTTTCAACTGCGGCGACCCCGCTGCCGGCACCCTCGTTTACGAAGACAACAGCAGCGGCCTCAGCGGATGCAACAACACCGGCGTGCTGATCCGCACCTGGACCGCCACCGATGATTGCGGCAACACCGCATCCTGCATCCAGAGCATTGTGGTGGAAGACAATACGCCGCCCCTCATCACCTGCCCGGGCAATGCCGAGGCAGTGTGCATGCAGCCCAACGACCCGTCGGTGACGGGCATGGCCGTGGCCAGCGACAATTGCAGCAGCTCACCGGGCCTCATTTACCAGGACGATGACAGCGGGGTGATGAACTGCACCGGCATCCTCGTCAGAACCTGGACGGCCACCGACGACTGTGGCAATGCCGTTGCCTGTGCGCAGTTGATCACCATTCTGCCACCGCCCTGCACCTTCACAGCCACTTTCAGTATTTCCAATGCAGATTGTGGGGTTGCCAACGGCGTGGCTGTGGCCAATGTGAGCCCATCCGGGAATTACGCCTACCAGTGGTCCAACGGAACCACCGGCCTGGTGCTGGCGGATGTGCCGGCCGGCAATTACCAGGTCACCATTACCGATGTTGACCTGAGCTGTGAGCTGACATTTGAAGTGACCATCGGAGAAGACCCGCCCCAATACGTCACCGGGCTGGTGGTGGTGCCGGCCGATTGCCCCACAGGAGGTGACATCAGCTTTGTCATCTCCGGCGGGCAGGGCCCTTTTGACGTAACTGTTTCGGGCCCTCCGGGCACCAACACCCTGCCCAATGTGCCCAACGGCACCGAGGTGCACGTGAACACCTTTATGCCGGTGGGGCCTGGCAACTACACCATCCAGGTCACCGACCAGGCGGCCGGGCCACAGTGCACGGAAGTCTTCACCGTCAATGTAACACAGGCGCCGCCTTTTGCTTTGAACGTTTTGCAGGTGAACCCTCCGTCGTCGCCCACAGCACCGGATGGCAGCATCCAGTTGCAGGTGGTGGACCCCGCCGCCCATCCGCCGCCCTATCAGGTCATTGTGAATGGCAACTTCTCAGGCATCGCCAACAACCCGGTATTCACCATCCAGAACCTGCCTGCCGGCATTTACGACATCATGGTGCTGGACGCCGCCGAGTGCCCGTCCGAAACCGTGACCGTGGAACTGTTGCCCATGTTCGCTTTTGACTATTCGCCGTCGGCAAATCCCGCAATACCGGATGTTGAAATTGCAAGTGCAGGCCCGGAGCACCCAACGACAGGGCTGTTTCATGCGACTGATATCCTCATTGCGAACAGCGCAGCCATGACCGTTTTCCGGGACAAACCCGGTGGAAACTTCGTGGCGTTTGGCCTGGCACAGGCCGAGGGGCAGTTGTTGTTGGAGGGTGTTGCCGGGCAAAGGCACAGCGCATCTTTCAGCCTCTTACAGCCCAAATTGATGGCGGGCCACCTGTTCCGTTTACCGAAGGGAAGCATACGTCTGAACGCAGGTATTTACTTACAATACCTGAGGCTGGGCCATTCAGACCTGGTGCCGGCCAGCCGGTTGACCAGCGGTTTCTGCCTGGAAACAGGTTTTGAAATGCCCTTCGGCAAATGCGGGGTTTTCAGCCTGCCGCTTTCTGTTTATTCCTTCGGTAAACAAAGACCACAGATGGGATTCCAGCCCGCCTTGAGTTGGCGGTTTTAGCAGGTATACTCAAAACGAAGTGGTTTTGGCGGCGATCCCGGACTTGCTCCGGGACCCAAACTCCCCATCTACACTTGACGTAAGTGATGGATTATTCTCAAACCACTTTGAGTATAGCATCCAGGGTGAAGTATCCATTTTTTGTAAACCAAAAATCGAACAGTCATGAAAAATGGATTTGCTCACATCGCCTTCCTGATGTTGCTATTCATTGGGTCAGCATCAGGCGCAATTGCCCAATTGTCAATTCAGGCCACCGGTACCGGAAACACCACCGGACCGATTGGCAAGTTGGACATCAGCAACACTTCCGGCGAGCCTCAGCGCTTTAACATGCCGGAGTATTTTTACATTCCTTCGGCAAACGGGCATCAGGGATACCTCGTCGCCAACGATGCTTCGGCAGGCCTTGTCATCCGCCCGGGGGAGAGGGCACAGTTGCCGCTGAACAACGGTTTTTGCACCGACATTCACCGGCCACCGGTTCCGGATGGGCAGCCGCTGCCCCCATTCAACACCTGGATCACACCTGACCATGCAGCCCCCCTTCCGCAACCTGGTGCTGAGTTGCCCTCCGGCAGAGGTTGGGTGCCAGCCAATGATGGACAGCAGGATCTGTTGCCGGCCTATCCCGGCAGCGGTGTTCCTGTTCCGGGAAGGATTGACCCTGACGAGCATCCGGCCGTTGCGGCACCGGTGCTTTTCGAAGCGCTCCGGCGAATAAGCACCACCGTTGACGAATTGTACGCCACTGGAGAGGTGCCGCCAACGCCCTTCTCCGGCCAGCCTGCCAAAGAGCGTGAAACCCTCATCCAGCAAACTTTCTGGATATACAGCTCTTTGCTGAATCCTTCCGACGAAGACTACACCATTGCCGATTTCGCTGCGCAAACCTGGCGGCAGTATTCCGAATTACAGGGCGATACTTCCAGCATTGCACCGGAGGTGCGAAAAGAAGTGGAAGAGGGCATTCAAAGCTTCTGGAACAGCTTTGAAGCGGTGGGTGTGAAAGCCAAAGTGCTGGTAAAATCTGGCCTGACCGATGTGTCAACGCCTCCTTCCGTGGAATGTTCCTGTACATTTTCATCCTTCAATGGAATCGTCATTACAAGGGACGGTGAGCGGGTGGATCCGGGCACAACGCTGCAACCCGGCCTTTATCGGTTCGAGGCCAGCTTCACCACCGATTGCCCGGAAGGGTGCGCTTCCGTCATCAATGGCAGTTGGGCCATTGATTATATTCCCGAAAACGGCGGAGCGGTTCTTCAGGACTTTGGGCAGGGTGCCACAATCAGTTTCGATGTTCCGGGAAATGGTTCACTTTCTGTCAGTTTCAGCGGCGGGGTTTCCTGCAATGGCACTCCATGTCCTTCGGCAAACAACGGCCGGCATGAAGCAAGGGTAACCTTGCCGGCAGAGCGTTGCCCCTGTGAAAGCTGTGAGTTGCTGCAACCCATGCGCATCCTCAATGCCAGAACGGGAGAACCGATCACCGGCAACACCGTGCCCACATACATTGACAGAATACGTTTGGAGCCACCGGAGGTCAGGAGTGATTGTCCGGAATCATGTTCCGGAACCAACTACGTCATTGTGGAACGTGAAATACGATACCGTGACGGAAGGACATACCAGGGGCACACTTCCGTTCCCGTTGAATTTGGTATCAGCGGTTCAGGTGAGTTGATTCTGAACGGTCAATACACTTGCCATTGCGACGGAAAACCTTGCGGACAAGGAGAGCTTACCCGGACCATCCGGTTTGCGGAATCGAACAACTGTTGTGACCTCATCCGCCGGCGCAACAACGGTCAGTTGCAGTTTGGCTTTGACAATGGGACCGTTGCCATCGAGCGGAACCGGCTGACTATAAACGTTCCTCCCTCTCCTCCTGAAACATTCAGGTTGAGTTTCAATCTTGAAGCGATTTTCTGCAACCTGAATGATGACCAGATTTACGCAGTTCTCGAGAGGATTTCAAGTCAAAGTGTTACCGATGCCGGGGTTGAGGAAGCTGTTTCTGTATCTGACATCAGTCTCGGAGGCCCGGTGGATGCCGGAGGCGGCCGGCCGCATTACAGCCTGCTCTTCTCAAAAAGGGTGAATGGCAGGGAGGTGGTGGTCAACATCATCCTGGATGAAGAAGCCTGTGTTTTCGACATCCAGGTGCTTTACAACGGTCGCCTGTACGAACACGCCGGCCCGCCTTACCTGACGCCGGCTCAGCTTCAGCAAATGGCACTGAACATGGGCTATGGAACCGATCCGAATTTCTGGTACAGGGCCCTGGTGCTCATTTCCCATTTGGCGAGGGTCCGCCAATACGGCCGCCAGCAGCCATACAGCCGCGCCATGGAAGCCTTTCTCAACTCCCTCCACACCGGAACATCCAGGTTGTTGCAGGATGTAACTGACCAGGCCCTTCGGGCCCGGGTGGAAGCATTGTTGCTGGCCATCGTCAATGCGAAAATCCACGGCGGGTGGAACCAACTGGATGAGCTGCTGGATAAAATGATACCAGTGGTGGAGAGGATGTAGCCCGGGTTATTTCAGTTCAAAGTTTTCAGTGAAATAGTCCAGATATACCGGAATCATGGTGCCGAGGTAATAGGGCAGATTCATCAACAGGTAGGGCTTCTTTTTCAAAGGGGTAAGGTGCTGCTCCACTGAAAATTCGCCCCCGTAAATCCTTACGGCGTAAGGGTGGGTGGTTCGCTCGATAAATTGGTGCAGTGACTTCAACTTGCCAACAGTACCCGATTTGATTTCAATGGGAATAGCCATGTTCTTGCGGGTAAGCACCAAATCAACTTCTGCCGATGCCTGGGCTTTTTCTCTGGTCCAGAACATGGGTTTTTTGTAGGAGCCGGTTTGAAGGGACAGCAGTTCCTGTGTGATGATTTCAGGGATGATAGCCCCTTTCCATGCATTGCTCAAATCAGCCATTGAAAGTAAATCTGCCTGGATGTTCAATTCGTGATTCAAAAGACCAACATCTAAAAAGTGCAGTTTTGGGGATTTCCTCAGGTCTGGTTTCAATGGAGGTTCTACGTCTGTTGTAGGGTAGATCAACTGGATGATTCTCGCATCATCTAGGCTCCTCATAGCCTCTCCAACCTCCCGGGAGCGGTAATTGGACTGTCCGAAATTTTCAAACTTTATTCTTGAGTCAATGTACAGGTGGGCGGTATTGATGATGTGTCGCAAAACCCTGGCCTGCGTATCATTGCTTGCGTATTTTTCTACATCATCCTTGTAAGACTGCCAAATGCTTTCATAAACGGTTTTCAAATCTGCCAGGGTGCCGTTTTCTATATAAGATTTGACCACCTCTGGCATCCCCCCGATGATTACATAGGAGTGAAACAATGCCATCAAGGTGTAATGCGCCGACCTGGAAACGGGGATCTTGTTCAGGTGGGACAAGGCGACATGTTCAGCTTTTGCTTCGAGGAATTCCTGAAAGTTGAACGGATGCAGGTACAGGTACTCCACCCGCCCGACCGGAAAGCTTCTGACCCTGCTCAAAACGTGCTCGAGCAATGAACCGGCTGCAATTACATCCAGTTGCGGCAGGTCTTCATAAAGGAATCGAAGCATTGCGATTGCTTCGGTAGATTCTTGTATTTCATCAATGAACAGCAAAGTGTTCTTCAGTTCACTGAAACTACTGTTGTAACTCACACACAGGGCATCCACCAGGTTCTTTGCATCATTGAACCTGGAGAAAAAATCCCTGTGTGCCGGCCGCTCGAGGTTCAGGGAAATGACCTGGCGGTAGTTTTCTGATGCAAAATCGTTGACAAGTGTGGTCTTGCCAACCTGCCTGGCACCCCTCAGGATCAATGGCTTCTTTGATGCTTTGTTTTTCCATTCCGCTAAATTGTTGTAAGCCAGTCGCTTGAAAATCATCTTTTCTGTTTTTTTGTAACAGAATAAACCCAAATCATTCGGTTTCTTGTAACAAAGTAAACCCAAAATTCGCATATTCTTGTAACAGAATAAACCCAAATTCTCCGGTTCTTTGTAACAAAGTAAACCCAAATGATGGGTTGATGCGCATTGATCGCAGGGCCGGAGCATGGGCGTATGCCCGCCGGAAGGTAGAATGGAGGTGGGTTTTGAACGATTAAGGGAGGAGGGCTGTTCAGGCTCCCGGTGGCAGCTTGCCAACCTGAAACAACCTGGAAGATCGAGGCTTCAGCGAAAATCCGGTATCTTTACCGACCTTTAGAAAACACTTATGACTTTTCGACTTTCTCAACCATTTCACAAGACAACCCGCATCATCGCATTTTTTGCGTTGGTCGGTGTATTGTATTCCGGTATGGGATTGCAGAAATGGGCGACCTGTGTTTTTCAGGACCAGGATTTCGCATTGAGTTGTGAGCACGAAAGCAATTGTCCGGATAAGGAAAAGAAGAGCCTGGAACAGCTTCAGGATGCAAAAATCCTGATAGAATACCAGGCTTGCAATTTCGAGCGGATCACGATGAGTCATTACCAGGATTATTTCCAGCACAACCGGGACACTTACGAACCGCAAGTGCCCACCCCGCCACCCGAATGCTGATGCCTGAGTGCTTCGGTTCTCACCTTTGATGAAGACCCGGAATACAGCATTTTATCCATCAATTTCATTATCTCATTACGTGTACCCTTTGGGGGGAGGAGAATGGACTCCTTCCTTGCAATACCTTTACAAGCAAGGGAATTGTGACGGGGCTTTGCACGTGCTGACCTTTAATCCTTAAAACTCAACTGACATGAACAGGAATATCTCAATAGATCCAAAAAATCCCCCACAGATGACGCCCGAAATACAGGCAGCATTGACTCCTCGGCTTTGCCTTGAATTGCTCAAAGCAGGCAATGCGAGGTTTGTCGAAGACGAATTACAGGGGCATGACCACATGGCCAAAGTGAGGGCAACCGCAGAGGACCAGTATCCCTTTGCCATCGTTTTGAGCTGTATTGATTCCCGAATTCCAACAGAGATACTTTTTGACAAAGGAGTTGGGGACATCTTCAATGCCCGCATCGCCGGAAACTTTGTGAACCAGGACATCCTCGGCAGCATGGAGTTTGCCTGCGCTGTGGCTGGCTCCAAACTCATTGTAGTGATGGGGCACACCTCCTGTGGCGCTGTGAAAGGTGCCTGCGACCACGTTGAGTTGGGCAACCTGACCGCGATGCTCAAAAACCTGGAACCGGCCGTTGAGGCCACGCCAACCAGCCCCGGCGAAGAGCGCAGCTCCGCCAACCTTGATTTTGTGAATCGGGTGGCCAGGACCAATGTCGAAATGACCCTGGACCGGATACTGAAAGACAGTCCGGTATTGAATGAGCTTTTTGAAAAGGGGCAGATCGGACTGGCAGGTGCCATGTACGACGTGGCAAGCGGCAAGGTCAGTTTTGGCGATCTGAAAGTGAAATTGCAGGCTTGAACTGCTTCTGTTTTTTCACTTCGCAATCATTAAACGTGGTTCAACAAAAATCATAATTCAATGAAAATCAAACTAATTCCGGATATCACCTTCAAGCATTTCCGTGGCGATTTGTTCGGAGGTGTCACCGCCGGCATTGTGGCCCTGCCCCTGGCCCTGGCCTTCGGCTTGCAGTCGGGGCTCGGCGCTGCGGCGGGTTTGTATGGCGCCATTTTTATCAGCTTTTTCGCTGCCCTGTTTGGCGGCACCAGCACCCAGATATCAGGCCCCACGGCCCCCATGACCGCTGTAAGCATGGTAGTGGCCGCCGGCATCATGGCCAATTTCGAAGGTAACATCGAGAAGGCATTGCCGGCCATTCTGATGGTCTTCCTGTTGGCGGGTCTGATGCAGATAGCCCTCGGTGCCGTAAGGGTGGGGCAGTACATCCGCTACATTCCCCAGCCCGTCGTTTCAGGATTTATGACGGGCATCGGGGTGATCATCCTCGTTACACAGCTGTTGCCTGCTCTTGGGTATTACCCGAAGGAAGACCTGTCTTTTGTCAACGAATTCAAGCCCATGGCAGAAGAGGTCATCCTCGAACGGATTTTGCGCCAGGAGGCAGCAGAGGATCTGCTCGTTTTGGAGGACTTCCAGGAGACCATCCGGCGGGCCGGCAACATCACCGAAGCAGACATCCTGAAAGAGGCCGGGGCACTGGCCGGTAAGGAAGCTTCAGGGGTGATGGGGGCACTCAAATTGCTGCCCAGGGCAATGGGAAATATTAACCTGGCGGACCTGGTCATGGTGCTGTTCACCCTGATCATCATTTACGGCTTCAAGCGGATCACCAAAGCCGTTCCCAGCTCGCTGGTGGCACTCATTGTCATATCTGCCGGTGCCTTTTTCCTGTTGCCGGAATACCGGACCATTGGCGATATACCATCCGGTTTTCCGCAACTCAACCTGGGCTTTATCTCCACGGTTGACTTCGGAACGATATGGCCCTACCTGCCCATGGCCATTTCGCTGGCGCTGTTGGGCGCCATTGACTCCCTGCTCACTTCACTGGTTGCCGACAACCTCACCAAAACCCGCCACAACCCCGATCAGGAGTTGTTCGGCCAGGGCATCGGCAACTCCATTGCAGCCTTTTTCGGGGGTATTCCGGGTGCCGGTGCCACCATTCGCACCGTGGTGAACATTGAGGCTGGGGGCAAGACCCGGCTCTCAGGAATGATTGCCGGTTTGCTGTTGCTGGTCGTTTTGCTCAGCCTGGGGCCGGTGGCCAGCAAGGTGCCTGCCGCCGTATTGGCCGGTATCCTCATCAGCGTCGGAATAGGCGTGATGGACTGGAGGGGCCTGCGGCACCTGAAGTGGTGGCCGCGTGCTGAGGTGGTTGTGATGCTGCTGGTGCTGGGCCTGACCGTTTTCGTCGGTCTGGTGGAGGCAGTTTTGGCAGGGTTCATCCTGGCTGCCATCATTTTCATGAAGAAAATTGCCGATGTGATTGACAACCGCACGAAACTGGCACCGATCAAAAACTTCAGCCGGGAGGTACCCTGGGAGGATGAGGAAGGATTGCTCGCCCGCTTTGGCGACCAGGTGTATGTTAAGCACCAGGATGGGCCACTTTTCTTTGGCTTTGCCTCCCGCTTCCAGGAAATGATAAAAGCCCTTCCTGATGTCCGGGTTGTCATTCTGAGAATGGACAAAGTGCCTTATGTTGACCAGTCGGGGCTTTATGCCATGGAAGATGCTGTGCAGGAATTGCAGCAAGCCGGCATCGAGATAGCACTGGTGGGCCTCCACGGGCAACCCCGCGATATGTTCGAACGCTTCAACCTGGTGCCCGGCCTGGTTCCGGAGGAGATGTGTTTCGACACATTTGAAGCTTGCATGAACTGGTTGAAAGACCACCTGAGTGGCAATTCGAAAATATCGAATAAGATGCCGGGCCAGGTAAAGGCCTGACTGCCTGACCCGCAACGACTGCCATGACGAACGGCCTCTCTGTCAATGACCCGGGAGGCCGTTTTTTTGTTCCTCGATGCTGATTCCCCTCCTGTGATATCCGCTTGCGGCGCATGCGGGAAAGTCTAAAATCACTACCTTTCGGCACCCCGGAAAGCTTTTCCTTCAACTGAAAAAAACTGGATTTATGAAAATGCTGACCCGACTTGTTTCAGATGCTTACCGCATCAATTTCCTGCTGTTGGCTGCACTGGTGTTTCCATTGCTGCTCTCAGCCCAACGCACACAAAAGCCCGTACTCCATGCCAAAGAATGGCTGGCCATTACCGGAAAGCCACTGGCGGCTACTGCCGGTGCCCGTATCTTCCAGCAGGGCGGCAATGCTGTGGACGCCGCCTGCGCCATGCTGGCTGCCACCTGCACCATGTGGGACGTGCTGAGCTGGGGCGGTGAAACCCAGGCCCTCATCTACAATCCCAAAACCGGTGAAGTAATCGGCATCAACGCCCTTGGGGTAGCGCCTACCGGCGCAACGGCCGACTTTTTTCTGGAAAAGGGCATGAAGTACCCACCCCGTTATGGCCCCCTGGCAGCAGTGACGCCCGGCACTCCCGGCGGCTTGCTGACCATGCTGGCAGAATACGGCACCATGAGCCTGAAAGAGGTGCTGGCCCCCGCCATGGAAATGGCTGCCGGCTATCCCATTGAAGCCCAGGCTGCCAATGCCATCGAACGTCACAAAGAGCGCATCAAAAAATGGAAATATTCCCGGGAAATTTTCCTCCCGCACCTGGGTGAGGAGGAGCGGGAAGCTCCCTACCCCGGAGAGATATTCAAACAGCCCGACCTGCTGAACACCCTTCGGAAAATGGTAGATGCCGAGCAGGAAGCCCTCGCCCGGGGCAAAAGCAGAAAAGAGGCCATTTACGCTGCCTACGACCGCTTTTACAAAGGCGACATTGCCGATGAACTGGTCAGGGGAACACAGGAAGAAGGTGGCCTGATCACCAAAGAAGACCTCGCCAACTGGAAGGTCTATATCGAAGATCCCATCCACGTGAATTACAAAGGCATCGAAGTTTACAAACTGACCAGCTGGGTGCAGAGCCCGGTCATGCTCCAGGCCCTCAACATGCTGGAGCAACTGGACATGAACTGCATGGAATACAACTCGGCAAAATACATGCACACCCTTTACCAGGTGATGAACCTTGCCTATGCAGACAGGGATTTCTACTACGGCGACCCCTATTTCCCACCGGCTGAGCCCATCAAAGGGCTTTTGTCGAAGGAATACGCCAAAGAGCGCCTCAAACTGATAGACTGGGAGAAGAACAGCACCAACGTGAAACCCGGTGATCCGTACCCGTTCCAGAATGAGGTCAACCCCTTCCCCGATCTCATTGAAAAATGGAACGACGAAATGTCCAGTGCCGAACCGCCCCGTTTCGACGACAATTTCGAGTTTCCCGAAGGAGAGGAATTCTATTATGGAACGACAACGGTGGTCACCGCCGACAAAGAGGGGTGGATTGTTTCAATGACGCCCAGCGGAGGCTGGATTCCGGCAGTTGTTGCCGGGCGCACAGGGGTAGGCCTTAGCCAGCGCATGCAGAGCTTCGTATTGAAGGAGGAGGAGAATCCCTTCAATGTTGTGGAACCGGGAAAACGCCCCCGGGCTACCCTCACACCCACCCTGGCCCTGAAAGACGACAAACCCTACCTCGCCTTCGCCGTACAGGGCGGCGACAGCCAGGACCAAAACCTCTTGCAATTCTTCCTGAACATGGTGGAGTGGGGGATGAATGTGCAAGAGGCCTGCGAAGCTGCCAACATCAACACCTTTCAGCTCAGGGGCAGCTTCGGCAACCATGAAATCCGGCCGGGTGTCATGCTCATTCAGGAACAAACACCACCCTGGGTGCGCAAAATGCTCCGCAAAAAGGGCTACCGGCTGGAAGATTCCCAGCGCACCTCAGGACCCATCAATGCCATTTATTTCGACTGGAAAAACGGCACGATGTGGGGTGGCTCTTCCAACCATGGAGAGGATTACGGCATCGGCTGGTAAGTAAACCGGTTGATTGCCTGAGGAAACACAGGAAATGGTAAGATTTCAGAGTATAATCAGAAATTCTCCGGAGAATTTCTGATTATACTCTGAAAAGTGCCAATTTTGTGGCTTATCCAATTGATGCGCTATGCATGTAAAGAGAATTCTGTTTTCAGAGATTCAACAGGCACTTGAAGGTGGAAAAGTTGTTTTGGTGGTCGGTCCCAGACAGGTTGGCAAGACTACCTTGCTGAAAATGATAGCAGAGCATGCCCGTCAGAAATGGCTTTGGCTTGATTGTGATGAACCGGATGTTAGGGAGTTATTGACCAACGTCAGTTCCACTGCCCTCAGGAGCATCATTGGAGATGCGGAGCTAGTTATCATTGATGAAGCCCAAAGGGTCAAAAATATCGGACTTACACTAAAGCTCATCACTGATAAAATCTCCAATGTAAAATTATTGGTGTCCGGGTCTTCCTCGCTCGAGCTGGCCAATGAAATAAAGGAGCCATTGACAGGGCGAAAAATAGAGTTCATGTTGCTGCCTTTTTCTGTCGAAGAAATGATCCGGCATAGCAGCTTGTTGGAAGAAAAAAGATTGCTGGAGCAAAGAATGATCTTCGGCATGTACCCGGAAGTCGTTAAACAGCCATTCAAAGCCAGGGCGATACTTAGGGAATTGAGTGAGAGCTATTTGTACAAAGATATCTTCACCTTTCAGGATATAAGGAAACCGGAGGTGGTACACAAACTTCTTCAGGCGCTGTCGCTTCAGGTTGGGAGTGAAGTTAGCTTTCATGAATTGGCAAGGCTTTCGGGCTCTGACCAGGCCACTGTACAGCGCTATCTTGACCTCCTGGAAAAGGCCTTTGTTATCTTCCGGCTGCCTGCCTTCAGCCGTAACCTCAGGACTGAACTCAGAAAGAGCAGAAAGTTTTATTTCTATGACAATGGAATCAGAAATGCACTGATCAATCAGTATCAACCACTTGCGACAAGGACGGACCTTGGCGCACTGTGGGAGAACTTTTTGGTAAGTGAAAGAACCAAATACCTGGCTTATCACAAGCTTCATCCAAACCAATACTTTTGGAGGACGGTAAAACAGCAGGAAATTGATTACCTGGAAGATGAAGATGGAAAAATACTTGCGGTGGAGTTTAAGTGGAATCCAAATGCCAAACCCAGATTTCCCAAACCATTCACAGAAGCATATAAAGGGGTGGAAACAAAGGTTATTTCACCTGATAATTACCTGGATTTCATTACAGGGAGGGATGAGGGATGAGCCTGTCCGGCTGCCGCCAGGCCAGACGGGGGATGAGGGATGAGGGATGAGGGATGAGGGATGAGGGATGAAAAGGCCCTACACCCTACACTCTACACCCTACACCCTACACCCTACTCATGATTGCCTTTGGCCGGTTTGTCCTGCTTTCATGGGTAGGCCGGCGGCCGGGAGGCCCGCCAGAGTCGGACAAGCCGCCACTTAGGTGCGTCAACGAGCAAAGCTCGTGACGAGCATTGGGATTTTCATAGGAAAAGGAAGAATACGAGGCTTGATGATCGTGCTTACATTTCACCTTCAACCTGGCGGTTTAAAATTGGCGAAGCGCAACTTAAAACTCAAACAAATGGCAGTCGGTGAGTGCAAGCCAGGGGGGCTTCACAGGGATGAGGGATGCCCCGTGCCATCCCGAAATTCTTCGGGATCGGCATCGGGGGAGGGATGAGCTTGCCCGGCTGTATATACGGGGGATGGAAAGAGCTATCCTTCCCTACTCCCTACTCCCCCGTCTGGCCAGCCGGACAGGCTACTCCCTACTCTCTACTCCCTACTCCCTACTCCCTACTCTCTACTCCCTACTCTCTACTCCCTACTCTCTACTCCCCCTCAACAGAAGGCTCCAGGTAACGCACCTCCACCAATTCCGGGCTGGCCTGGAACATCTTAACAATCTTCACTTCGCAATTTTCAAGCTGGATCAGGTCTCCTTCTTCCGGAATATTTTCGCTGACTTGTAGCAGCAGGCCTGACAGGGTGTGGTAGTCGTCACTTTCGGGGAAAGGCCAGGGCAGGAATTCATTTATTTCATCGAGCGGATTCTGCGCCTGAATGCGGTAGGTATAGTCACCTGTTTTTTCAACGATGGGAGCTTCAGAGTCATACTCATCCTGGATTTCCCCTACCAGTTCTTCGATGATATCTTCAAGGGTTACCAGGCCAACGGTACCGCCAAACTCATTGACCACCACAGCCAATTGGGCGTGTTCTTTTTGGAACTGGCGGAGCAGGTGGCTTACTTTTTTGTTGGAAGAAACGTACAGTACCGGCCGCAAGATGTCTTTGATCTTTTGCTTGTGGTTTTTCTGCCTCGACAGTGCCAGCAGGTCTTTGGTGTGTACAAAGCCAAGTATGTGGTCAATGCTGTCTTCGTAAACGGGGAAGCGGGAATATCCTTCCTGGAGGCAATACTCGATGGCTTCGTCGAGGGTGGTATCAACGGCGATGGCGGCAATGTGGGTTCTTGGCTTCAGGATTTGCCATACATACCTGTCGTCAAAATCAAATACGTTCTGGATGAGTTCCCTTTCGGCCGGTTCGATGGCTCCCCCTTCGGCGCTCTCTGCGATGATCATTTTGAGTTCTTCTTCGGAATGGATGCCTGCATGTGGCACGGGGTCAATCCCAATGATCCGGAGAATAAAGTTTGCAAGGCCGTTCAGCAACCAGATGAATGGCCGGAAGATGACGTGAAAAAACCGGAGCGGCAGGGCCACGGTAAGTGTCGTCTGAAAAGGATAGCGGATGGCCAGTGATTTCGGCGCCAGTTCACCAAACACAATGTGCAGTATGGTGATGGTGGCAAATGCCACCGGTAGTGCAATACTGTGGCTCATTTCTTCAGACAATGGAATGCCCAGAATATCCATCAGACCCATTATCCATTTTGCCACGATGGGTTCGCCTATCCAGCCAAGCCCCAGACTGGCAAGGGTGATTCCGAGCTGGGTGGCTGCCAGGTAGTTATCCAGGTTCTTTACTACGCTGGTGGCCATCTTTGCTGAATAGTTCGTTTTTGATTGTACCGTCAGTTGTGACATCCTGACCTTCACAATGGCAAATTCAGCAGCAACGAAAAAACCGTTCAGCAAAACCAAAAAGACCGTGATAAATACATCAGTGATCATCTGCCTTCAGCTGTTGGTGAATAGCACTTGACCTGTGGCTTTGCAGCTGCAACGGGGTTTTGGCCAGACGGGAATACAAGCTTGTGGACAAGCGGATGAAGAGGCAAGGCCGGCTGCCGCCGGACACCATCACTTTCAGAACTCATCGAATGGGAAGAATCCATTTGTCGGGAGTTAAGTGGCTTTTCTGATTTAGAGTCTTCTATTTGTGCAAGTAAGTGCAAAAGTAAAACAATTCCAAATGTTGCCGGATTCAGGATGAAAACCGGCAAGGGAGCAAGTGATTTTCCGAAGGAAAAATCACTAAAATAACAATTCAATTTCACTACCTTGCTGGCAAGAGAATCGAACGGCATTGTCACGCTGATATACCCCTTTTTTCAGCCATTCAGAAAAAGCCTGACAAGCTATGAACAGAAAATTTCTCACCCTGTCAATTGTGTTTTTCAGTTCCATATTTGTGCTGAAGGGCCAGGATTTTATGCTTCAGGCCTGGTATTGGGACTATCCGAAAACCTGTAACGGGTACAACTGGGCAGATACCCTGAGTGCCAAAGTCGGCCTCATCTCCGGAAATTTCAATTACGTTTGGTTGCCCCCCTTGAGCAATGCCAGTTCCGGGGCCTGCAGCAATGGATACGACCCGCGTGATCTGTACGACCTGGGCGAATATGCCGGGGCCACCGGCTTTGGTACCCGATCCGATTTTGATGCGCTCATTGCCACTTTCAACAGCAACAACATCAATGCAGTGGCGGATGTGGTTTACAACCACCGGGATGGCGGCCAGGCAGAAGAAAACACAGCCGTCAGGGATTACATCACCACCTATTACGAGGCGTACAAGAATCCGTTTCCTTCCGATCGTTTCCGTTGCATTTTGCCGCTGGGCGGCTCTTCGGGAAATGGCGCCGGGGATTATTATTTCAAAATCAGCTCAAAGACAGGCGACTCCAAATTCTACAACAAAGCCTACAAGGTGTACATGGAAACCAACAAAGTGGGCTGGCAAAACCAGGCTGACACCTCTGAGGTAGAACCCAATGGCGGTGGAGATTGCGGAGAAGGCAATAACAGCATTTCACTTGGCCGCAACTGGAACGCCAACATTGATGCATTGGGATGCAAAGTGGATGAATTCCATTTGCACCTCGATGCATCGGATTTCAACGCCTCGGGCGATACACTTTACATTTATCTGAACAACACCGGCGGAAGCTATTCCGACCACAGAATTTACGGCCTGTGGAGTGCCGGCGCCGGGGCTGATATCGTCAGTCAACTCGTTTACCAGACCTGGACGGATTTTACCGCTTTGCCCAGCGGGCAGGGGAGTGCCAATTTTGAAAACTTCAGACCTAACAGCACCAATGCCGCAACCACCTGGTTGGCAGGTGACTGGGACTGGCTGTGGTTCTTTTACGACGTTGACCAGGACATCACCGGCACCCAGGATATGTACACCGACTGGAGCCGTTGGTTGTGGACTGATGCCGGTATCAGGGGGTATAGAATGGATGCAGTAAAGCATTTCCCACCGGCTTTTGTCGGTACCATTCTTAACAACCTGGCCACCGGTTCCCCTGTTATCAATCCCGGAGTGGTGGTCGGTGAATTTTTTGATACGGACCCGGTAAAACTAAAAGACTGGGTCAACGATGTGGAAAGCAACAAGGGCGCTTCCACCGCCAACGTAAGGGCTTTTGATTTTTCGTTGCGCCAGGCCCTGAAAGATGCCTGCGACACCTACGGTTATGACGTCAGAAATGTATTCAGTTCCGGCATGGTTGATGCCGCCGGTGCTTCGGGCTTCAACGTCATCACTTTTGTAAACAACCACGATTACCGCAACCCCGGAGAGCCGGTACAAAACGATCCCATCCTTGCCTATGCCTACATTCTGACCAACAACCAGGCAGGGCTGCCCTGTGTGTTTTATCCTGAGTACTTCGGTGTTCCGGTGCCCAACTATCCCAGTGTCAACCTCCGGGGCCAGATCAATGAACTTATCCAGACCCACAAAGACTACATCTACCAGAGCAGCAGCCGCACCTATCTGAGCCAGAACGGCAGCGGCTATTCCTCAACGTATCACAGCGGTGCAGCCACTACCACTTTGCTGTACCAGCTAAAAGGTGGAATTGCCAATAAAGATGTCATCGTTTGCATCAACTTCTCCGGCGACCCCCTCGATGTGGACCACACCGTGGACGGCAGCAATTTTCCCGTTGGCACCACTTTCAACCTCGTGGCCGGAAACAGCTCCACCCCCAACCCCTCGGTGGGCAGTGGCTATTGGGTAAATTTCAAAGTGCCGGCCCGCAGCTATGCGGTGTGGGTGCAGGGGACTGCACTCCCGGTTGAATTGACGAGCTTCGATGCCACACTGCAAACACCGGAAAGTGTCATACTGAATTGGACCACCGCCGCTGAGATAGATTTTGACAGGTTTGTCGTCGAGCGTTCTGAAGATGGCGTTTTGTACCGGCAACGAGGTAGTGTAAGCGCTAAAGGCAGCCCTTCCAAAGGAGCAGCATACGCATTTACCGAAGGAAACCTGAAACCTGCCAGGACTTATTACTACCGCCTTGCCATGCAAGACCCGGACGGCACCACACAGTACTCACCGGTGCGAACGGTTGTAACCCCCGACAGCGAACCCCGCTTTACCGTTTGGCCCAACCCCTTCAGGGACCATATCCGGCTGCTGGCTGAGAATAGTAAAGGAGCATCTCTGAGCCTCACGCTTACTGACCTGTATGGCAGGAAAGTGGCACCCCCTCTCAGGTTAAACATTGAAGAAAATACACATTCCGAAACCGTTGATCTGCACCAGCTTCCACGTGGAATTTACATACTGACCATTGGCGATGCAGTGGATATCCTCTGGCGGACGAAGCTGGTAAAGAAGTGATTCTTAATTCAAAAAAAATTTAGATATGAAAAAACTGTCCATGCTTTTGTTGGCGCTCGTAGTCATTTTTTTGCTTCGGCCTTCGGCCAATGCCCAAACCATCGTGGCACAGGATGATTGCGAGGCGTATTCCGGTGGCAACTACACCGATGAAAACCAGGGCTCCGGTTTTTCGGGAGCTTTTCAGTTCAGGGCTTTTGGCGTGAATGACCAGGGTGGAGAATTTATTGAAACCGGAACCCGCAAGATCAGCGGCAACCAAAGCTTCGGCATTTATGCAAACACCACCGGCACAGGAAAAGCAGTGTCGAGAAGTTTCAGCAGTGCCCTTTCCGGACTGCACCGGGTTAGTTTCAGGGTTCGTTTTGACCTGAACACCAACAACGGACTCAGTGCCGGCTTTGTCATTTGTGATACCGATGTAGGAAGCCAGTCCATGTGGAACACCGGGCAACGGCTTTACCTCGGGATCAGTGGAGACGGACTGTGGAAATACGACGACGGCACGCTGAAAACCGTCACCATCAGTGGAGGCAATTTCGCTTGTACCGGTGGCGATATTTACCTGGTAGAGCTGGACTTTAATGCCACATCCGGCAATTCTTACGCCCTGAGAATCACCAATGAGACCGCCGCCAGCACCTCTGACATCATGAGCGGTACGCTTGCAGGCACGGCCAATGCAGCCATCCTCTCCATCGGCTTTGGCAACGGCGTCACAGGCAACACTCAAAACCTCATCTTCGACGATATCGTGGTGACCCAAAACCCGGCCAACCCGCTTCCGGTTGAGCTGACCTCCTTTACCGCCAAAGCACAGCCGGACGGTGTGCTGTTGCAATGGGAAACAGCCTCTGAATTGAACAACGACTATTTCGAGATCGGGCACAGCCAGGATATGCGGTTGTGGCAGGCTCTGGGAAAAGTACAGGGAGCCGGAACCACCCTCAGCAATTCCCGCTACGAATTTCTCCATCCCTCGCCCGGCCCGGGTGTCAATTACTACCGGCTCCGCCAGGTGGATTTTAACGGGCAAGAGCGGCTGTCGGAAGTCGTTGTGTTTGAATGGAAAGCAGCGCTGCCAATGAGGGCCTTCCCCAATCCATTCTCCGAAGTGATTGGCGTCAGTGCCCCCGGGCTGCCGGAGGGTTCCGGCCTGCTGGCAGAGCTGATTGACGTCAACGGGAAAGCGATAGAAACCTGGAAGCCCGGGCAGGAGGGCCTGCACGCCCTGCAAGTTCCGTCGGGGGTTTACCTGTTGCGGGTTTCAAAGGAAAACGGTCGGGTATTGTTGGTGCAGAAGATGGTAAAGCACTAATGACCGTTAAGCACAGCCTTTCCGTCTTTTACCTGTATCGCCCTCAGTTGTTCTGTTCGCTTCGCAACGTCGGCGCTGGCGTTTTCCAGCCGCAGTACGCCCCTGGGGCAAACAGCGGCGCAGATGCCGCAGCCCACGCAGGAAGCGCGCACCACGTCCTGTCCACGCTGGGCGTAGTGCCGCACATCAATTCCCATTTCACAGTAGGTGGAGCAATTGCCGCAGGAGATGCACTGCCCGCCGTTGACGGTGATGCGGAAGCGGCTGCGGAAACGCTGCACGATGCCCAGCCAGGCAGCCAGGGGGCAGCCAAAGCGGCACCAGACGCGGTTGCCCATGAGCGGGTAAAAGCCCGTGCCCACCACGCCGGCGAAGATGCTGCCAATGGCAAAGCCGTACCATGAGCGGATGGTGTAGCTGTCGAGAAAAAGCAGGCGGGAGTTCCCGGTGAAATAAGTGTACAGCACCAGTCCGGTCATCACCACGGCAAAAACCAGCACGCTGTAGATAAGGTAGCGTTCAATTTTCCAGGCCTTCAGCTTTTTGTCGGAAAGTTGGCGGAAGGGATCGCCGAGGGTCTCTGCCAGGCCACCACAGCCGCATACCCATGAGCAGTACCAGCGTTTGCCGAAGAAAAAAGTAAAAAGCGGCACGCCGACGATGGTGAGGGCAATGCCCCAGAAGAGCATGGCCAGCCCCAGGGTTCCGTTGCTGATGAGTTCATTGAGCCGGTACTCAAAAAAGAAGCTGTAATCGAGGGGCCAGATGTTTTTGAGATCATGGGCCGGCATGTTCAGCGCCTGCATCACTTGCGGAATGAGAAAAGCAAACGTCGTCTGGAAAAACATGACCGAGATGGTGCGCAAAAGCTGGTAGCGGTTGTAGCGGTATTTGATGAGCATGCGCAGCCCCATCACCAGGATGGCGATGGTGTAGAGAAACCCGTACAAAAACCACTGGCTGGCCGGCCCGCCATTTAGCGCCATGCTGACGGGGTCGGCCAGAAGGGCCCAGCTGACCAGGTACTCAGGATAGAAATACAGCAGGATGTAAAAGGCGATGAGCCAGGTGCCGATGGCAATGCCCAGCCAGCCCCTGTTGTGCAGTTTGCTGTGGTAGATGCCGTTGTTTTTGATGCCGGGCAGTTCCCGCAATTTGGGAAGGATGTAAAGGAATGCTCCGAGGATGCCCATGCCAAAACTCAATGCAAAAAACAACCATAGATTGCCGGGCAAAAGCCCACCCGCCGAAGCTTTTGCCACCGCAAAGCGAGAGCTTTTGATGGCGTAATCCTGCAAGACCTTGTTCCAGTATTCACCGTCGTTGGGGGTGAGACCCAGTTGGTCTTCCACATCCTGTTTCACAGCGGTTTGCGCCTGGTGCATGGCGGCGTTGTAAGCTGCCATGAAGCTGAAAACATTGCTGTACTCACGGCCTTCCAGGGCCTTGAGTTCCGGCTCGATGAACTGCCAGTGGTAATCGTTGTGGATGGCTTCTTTTACCGCATTTTCATCCAGCCGGAAGCTGGTGAAGAACAAAGAACCCGTAAACAACAGCAGCGCTGCCGTGAACAAAATTGTCCCGAATTTCTGCACGATGGTTTTGTGTGATGTGGGAGTGGGCATGTTGTTTTTTTTCTTCGTTAAACATCAGGTGTTGGAACCCTGGAGAAAGTTGATGACAGCCGGCAAGCCACGCCTGCGTTTCAGTTGCAGGTTCCTGCCGCTTTGGCGGTTGTAGATGGCCACCACTTCTTTTTCATATTCCCGGTAAAACTCCGGGTCGAAATTGGCCATGCCGAGGTTTTGCAAGACCTCTTCGACAGGCGTTTTTTCGCCGATCCATTTCAGGCAGACCTCTGAGCGGTAGCGCACCCCCATGAGGTTGAAACCGAGTACGGCCCCGGTGTTTTTGTCGTAAACGATGCGGATGCTCTTGTGCCCATTGGGGTGCTCCCAATAAACGGACAGGTGGTTTTCCGGAGGATCGGGCAACACGGTTCCGTAAACCTGGTACTCGATGTCAAAGAATTTGGCGGAATTGAACCAGATTCCCGGGTCGTAAGTCACCGGTGCTGCACCATCAATACCGGCCACGATGTTGTGGGCGGCCGTTTCGCCCATCATCCGGCCCACATACCACACGGCCTCAATGGGCCGCCGGCCGGGGGGCGGGTTGCGAAGCTGGGCACAGTCGCCGGCGGCGTACACATCCGGCACGTTGGTGCGCAGGTACTCATCTACGAGGATGCCTTTGCCCAGCTCAATTTTGCTGAAGTGCAAAAACTCCACATTGGGGCTGACCCCTACCGTGAGGCCCACAAACTGGCAGGGTATCTTCTCCCCTTTGTCGGTCAGCACCATTTTCACCCGGTCGCCTTTGGTTCCCCAAATCTCTTTCAGTTCGGTCTTCAGGCGCAGGTCAATGCCGTGTTCCAGGATGTGGCGGTTGATCATGGCTGATTCTTCCTTCGGTAAAACGATGTTCCAGAAGCTGTCTTCCCGTACCAGGAAGGTCACCGGGATGTGCCGGCTGTGAAACATCTCGGCCAGCTCGATCCCGATCAGCCCTCCGCCAACGATGACGGCGTGTTCGAGGTCCTGGCTGCAATATTCTATGGCTTCCAGGTCTTGCAGGTTGTACATGCCGTGCACCCCTCTGAGGTCTTGCCCCGGCCAACCGAATTTGTTGGATTTGGAGCCGGTGGCCAGCAGCAGCTTGTCGTAGCTGATGTTGCGGCCATCACTGAGCAGGAGGCCCTTTTTGTCGGTGTTGACTTCCTCCACATAGCCCCGCACCAGGTTGATCCTGTTTTTCTCCCAAAACCAGGGTTCGTAGGGCTGGGTATCTTCCAGCCGCATGTGGCCCATGTAGATGTACATGAGCGCCGTTCTGGAGAAGAAATAATCTGATTCTGCCGAGATCACCGTGATCTGGTGATCGCTCAGCTTGCGGATGTGCCGGGCTGCCGTTATTCCGGCGATGCCGTTACCGAGGATGACGATGTGCATATTGGTGAAAGTATGAACGCTTTACAATGTTTGGCGAAAGGTAGGGAAAAGACACATACGTCTGAAATCTGTTGCGAAAAACCGGGAGTCAAAGCGGGCTATGTCCTGATTGGGACGCCGGGCTTTTTTCAGAATGAAGGGTTAAACAAAGCCCGGCACCTGTTTTTGCGAAGCAGACCCAATAGCTTTGTGTGCCAATCTGAAAATATGCGCTGGATCAAGAGAATTTTTATCGTCGCAATGTCGCTGTACCTGCTGTTGCTGGCAGGGGTGTTTTTTATCCAGGAGCGTCTGCTGTTCCACGATGAGCAGCTCCCTGAATCTTATCACTTCAGCGACGGGGAAGAAGTGGAACTGGAGGTGGAAGATGGCATTTACCTGAATTGCCTGTGGCTGAAAGAGCCCGCCTCCAGGGGCGTCATCCTGTACCTGCATGGCAACAAAGGCTCCAACCGCCGGTGCCTTCACCAGGCCGGCACCTTCCGGGGTCAGGGCTACGATGTGTTCATGCCGGATTACCGGGGATTTGGCAAGAGCGACGGAGAAAATTGCTCAGAGCAGCAGCTATATTCCGACGCGCAAAAAGTCTATGATTTCCTTCGGCAAAATTACGACGAGTCGCAGATCATCATTGCCGGGTATTCACTGGGCAGCGGCATGGCCACCTGGCTGGCCGCACACAACAACCCCTCGGGGGTGATCCTGGTGGCCCCCTATGTGAGCATGGTGTACATGAAAGACAAGCTGTTCCCTTTCGTCCCGGATTTTGTGTTGAAATACCCGCTCCGTTCCGACGAAAACCTGAAAATGGTAAAAGCTCCGGTGACCATCGTCCACGGCACCGAGGATGAGTTGATCCCGTTCGAGAGCGCGGAACAGTTGCACCGGCTCTTTCCGGAAAAAACGGAGCTGGTACCCGTGCCGGGAGCCGGCCACCGCCGGGTCATCTTTTCCAATGTCTTGCGTGATGTGGTCAGGCAGATTGCCCAACGATATTGAAACCAGCCCTCAGCCCCCTTTACAAG